>NZ_FTMS01000001.1 GCF_900156105.1 Alkalispirochaeta americana | reverse complement strand
AGCAGAAAGATCGTGGTGATAATCCCCGTGAGCTCCTGGACGGGAGCGTTCAGGTCGGCTATGGGAAGGATGTAGACCACGCCCCACCGGGGGGATCCGATAATGGGGGAGAAAATCCCCAGGTGACGCAGCCCCCGGAGGTTGGTGAAATACTCTGCGCCCCGCTCACCCCGGGTTACCCCCCGGCCGATCGCCTCCATGCCGGGCCAGTCCGGGGCGTTGGTGATATTCAGATTCATCACCACCGCTCGGTTGGGATGGCCCATTACCACACCGTCGCCGCCGATTACCGCCCCGTATCCGCCCTCACCAAAGTTCATGCCTCGGGTGAGCTGACTCAAGGAATCGAGGGTCACCGAGGCTCCCAATACACCGGCAACATCACCCCGGGGGGTCCGCACAGCGTGGGCCACGGCAACCACGGCGTTCCCCGTGGCAGCGCTTTCCAGACCGTTGCTTATGGCGTAATCGGCCCCGCCCAGAACCTCCTGGATATAACTTCTGTTCGAGAGATCCGCCCGCGCCCCGTCGCTGGTAACAGCCTGGCCCCGGGTATCCACAAAAAAGACGTTCTCGTGCTCCGGGTGGAACGTGCCCTGGCGACCTTCCAGGTATTCGGCGATTTCCTCAACATCGGCCCCCCGAATCACATTCAGGCTGCTCATGCCCCGCACTTCCTGGACGTGACCCTCGAGCCAGCGCCGCACCTCGGCGCTTCGGGCATCCACGATCTGCCCCGCCATCTCCATAACGGTGCCGCGCTGGACGGTGCTCACCCGCCAGACCAGCAAGGCCCCCACGGCGACAAAAAGCAGCACCGCCGTGCCTCCAAAGAGAACCACCATGCGCAACCTCAGGGATCGGGAAAAGCCGGCCCAGCTCATTCGGGGCAGCCTGGGCCCACCGGAACCATCCTGAGGTTTTTGTTTTTTCTTCATTTCATTCCTGCCTGTCCTGTTTTTATCTCGTTCGTCACTTGTTTTCGCCCGGCAACACTGCTTTCAGAGGACCGCCAGGAGATAGAAAAGGGAAATATTACACGTTAAAATTACGAATTATCCGAAGGGTTTTCAAGTTTCATGTGAAAAAAATTAGAATAGCGGGCATAAAAAAAGGTGCCTCCAAGGAGGACGCCCCCCCCTGTCGGCACCTGATGCGATCCAGCAGTACTGCTCCGGCAGGCTACCACCCCATGGCAAAGAGAATGGACATAGCCATGCCCCGGGTATCGACAACCCCCTCCAGCTCGGGAGCGGCAGAACGCAGATGGAGGGCAAGCTCGGCGGCGCGCAGGGGGATGCGCAACCCCGCCCCGGCCTCCCAGAGATAATCCCGGTAGCCCAGGCTCGCCGAGAGCATCTTCAGGAGGAAGACGTTCCCTTCCACCGTGGCCCCCGCGTTCAGGCGGCTGTTATCGCCAAAGACCACCTCCGCCACGGGTGTCAGGTCCACAAAGGGGAGCGAAAGCCGGTAATACCCGGACACGCGGAAGGGCATGTGGATATCGGGCTGGTCTCCCGAATCGAGGCGATCGAAATCGAGATCGCCCTCCTCTTCCACCGTTTTGAAGGGATCCTTACCGTCCTCAATTGCGGCAAGAATACCTCCGGACTCAAAGGAGAAGGAGAGATCGCTCAGGGATGCGCCGTAGCCGGGCCGGGCCGGCGAGAGCGGGATATGCACCAGGGCAGCGCCAAACCAGGGGTTGCCCTCATCGTCCAGGCGCGAGAACCCCAGGCTCATGTTGGTTCCCATCGTTCCCTGGGGTCCGTCCTCGCCAAAGAAGGTATAGATATCCCCCGAGGCACTCATTTCTCCTTCAACGGTACCGTCTTCTTTAGCAATAAAGGAATAGCGGGCCCTGGAGCCGGAATCGGCGTACATCACCGGTGCGAAGGCTCCCACCTTTGCCCCGATAACGTACTGACGCCACCGGTAGGAGCCGTAGAAGCCCTGCTCAAAGAAAGACTCCTGCACCAGCTCGGCCGATCCGGAGTAGTTCCGGTCCAGCTCGTTCCCCTGGGTCAGAAGGCGGATAAAGCTTCTGGGTACGGTGAGACGCGAGAGGTTGCTGGTATCGGCGTAGACCCCCAGCCCCAGGCGCCCCAGGTGGATCGTTATGTGGGCCCCCAGGGAGGCGTTTCCCACCATGCGCAGGCCGTCGTCGGGGGTTCGATCGTAGATGTCGTCCAGATCCACCAGGATGGTTTCGCTGAAGATGTCTCCCAGGGAGAAGACGCTGTTCCCGAAGGAGACGTCCGCTCCGGCGCCCACTTCCAGATAGCTCCGCGAGCTGTGCCCCAGATAGGCGGGGTTGCTCCGGTGGTTCCAGGGGCTGATTCCGTTATAGGCCTGGAGAAGCGCCGGTCCCGTCAGGAGGAGCGCCGCCAGGACAGAAAGTATCTTGGTTCTTTTGTTCCTGTTCATGCTGTTCCCCCTCATCAGAACTCGAAGGTCTGGTCGTAGTCGATTGTGGCCCTGAAGTGGCCCCCCGTTATTTTCAGGTTTTTCCTGATTCCTATCTGCCCATCTTTTTCCAGCAGCAGAAGGAACTCCGGAATGAACTCCCCGGCGTCTATCATCTCATCCAGTTTCTCCGGGGGGATCGTCAGGGTGAAGGTTTGGGTTCCATCGCCATTAGAATCAGACTCGCGATTAAATTCCAGGAACCATTTTTCAGAGTCAGTTTTGTCATTCTCTAAAAGGTTTTGGCCTGGGTGAATCATTCCCAGAGTGATATCAAAGGGGGCATTATTTATCGTTACAGAGAACTCCACACTGCTGCCCCGCAGAGCATCCAGAAGATCATCCAGATCTTTGTCGGGATCAGCGGGATCGCGGCCAAAGATGTCTTCGTCCATTTCCAGGGCATTATCGTCGTCAAAGTTGAGTAAAGTGTTCTCTGTGGCTTCAATCAGGAAGGGGATGTCCAGAACCAGCTCGATGGAGTCCACAGCGTCTGCACCATCCGCATCTGTTACCAGTTCGTAGGTGATGCTGCCGTTTTCAGATTGGGCGTTTACAAAGTCTGTGAGACTAGCTGGATCCAGATATTTTTTGACTGGTCCGCCTTCGGACCCGGGGCTTTCAAAAGATTCGAAAACGCCCTCCCCACCCAAAAGCCATCGCTTTGAATCGTCTCCGTTGGTTTTGGCAAAGATACGAACCTCTATCTCTTCACCGTCATTGTCTGCATAAAAAGCAATCTCCAGGTACCCTGTTACCTCGGCAAGTTCCAGGTTCTCAGAGACAGGTTTCAGCAACTCCGAGAGATCAATGGCTCTGACTGTCTCGACTATACCCATTTCATAGCTATCATAGCCGTCAGGAAGGAGGTGTTCATCAGGCAAACCGAGTCCCAAACCATCGGGATCAATCCCAAGACTCGCCCGAATCGTAAACAGCCCCTCTTCCTCGGTCACATCTCCGACCTCAAAAGAATCATCACCATCTTCATCACCAAAGGAAATATCCTCAAGAATCCCATCAAGCAACTCCTCAAACAGAGCAACATCAACTGCCCCCGCAGGAATCGCCACCGAAGGAGTTCCCCGCAACCGCAGTTCCTCGGGCGTCTCCCACTGGCACCCTGCGGCGAGGATCACCGCCAGCACTACTGCCAGCGCTCCTGCTCTCTCTCTCCATCTCATGTCGGCCCCCTCGCATTCCATAGCCGGCCCGGCAGTGCTCCGGGCAATATTCTGCAAACCATTCTCTATTCAACTATACAACAAAAGCACCCAAAAAACCCGTGTCCCGGGAAAACCCGAAAGATATTTCAGAAGAACAGAAAAAATCCGGTTGGCCCACAAAACCAGTTGACACACCGCAACGATTCACGGTACAAACAAGTCATCGCAGAGCGATCTGGGGGTGTAGCGAAGTTGGTTATCGCGCCGGCCTGTCAAGCCGGAGATCGCGGGTTCGATCCCCGTCACTCCCGTTTTTAAATCGTTATAGGGGAACGGTTTATAAAACGCTGTCATGGTCCGTTGCCTTTTCAGTCTGAGACCAAGTCTGAGACGAGGAGGAACGGAGCGATGAAAGACACGACGAAAGCCGAACTGAACCGGTTATTGTATGAGTTGCACAAGGCTCATTATGCCGGTCACAACCGCCGGGAGAACGCAATTTCCCGGAAACTGCAGGCCGCCCAAGATCGCGCGAAGCGCGAGGAGGTGCGGTCATGACCAAAGACCTACCCTTTGCGCTCCACGCGCGACCGAACCGCAAGGGCGACGATTTCACTTGGTATTGTCAATACATACTCCCAGACGGCACGTACAGCAACGCGAAGTCTACGCGGATCCGCGGACGGGCAACCGGGCGGGTCATCGTCAATGCACAAGGAAAGCAGCGGCCGGTAATCACCGGAAAGCGGGAAGCTATCGCGGCGGCAATGGAATACGCCCAGAGCGGAAGTATTGTGACCCGGGAGCGAGCCCGATTCGATGCCTACGCACGCGGATTCTTTGACCCAGGCGGACCATACCGGGAAGACCTGGCGGACGCCGGAAAGACCGTCGGAGACCGTCAACTGGACGCCCAGGCGGGATACCTTAAAAACTACCTACTCCCCTACTTCGGAAAGATGAAGCTCACAGCCGTCAACGATCGTGTCGTGAAGGACTTCCGGCGGCGCTTGCTTGCCGGGACACAACCGGTCCCCGAGGGACGGGAAGCCGTACCCCTGGCCGGACAATCCGTCAATCATATCCTCGTTTGCCTGGGAAAGATCCTGCACCGGGCGAAAGCGGATGGTCTGATTCAGAAGGTCCCGGAGATCGGGAAAGCCGGCCAGGCCCACCAGGCACGAGGAACGCTCACCATGCGGGAGGTCAAGAAACTGTTTTCCGAGGACTGGCCGGACCGTCGGTGTTATGTGGCGAACCTCCTTGCGGCGTCAACCGGACTCCGGCGGGGCGAGGTCCTGGGCTTGCGCCGGTGCGACATCCGAAAGACGCACCTAGTAATCAGCGGTTCCTGGGATACGCAGTACCACCGACGGAAGTCTACAAAGACCGGAAAAACGCGCTACACTCCGATAACGCCGGAAATCCTCCGGGAGATCGTCGCCATTTGTCACCAGAGCCCGCACATTGGCCCAGAATCGCTTGTGTTCTATTCCGAACGGAGACACCGACCCATGCAGGCGAAAGCGGCGGGAGAAGCTCTTACAGAGGCTCTGGTGAGAATCGCGGAGATCCCGGAAGCGGAGATCACGCGCCGGCGGGTTACGTTTCACTCCTGGCGGCATTGGTTCAATACCCAGGCGGTGGCGGCTGGAATGGACCCGGAGACGATCAGGCTCATTCTCGGACACGCTACCACGGCAATGACGGCGAACTATTACCACGCGGACCCGGAGACACTCCGGGGCATCACGGATCTACAGCGGGGACTGCAGCTGATAAAGGGGGGGGCGGCATGAAACACGAAAAGACCAAAACCATTCATATTTCGATGAGCAAAGACGATCTGGAAGAGTTTGAAAACCTCATTCATCGCGGCATTAAAGCAGACAATATCGATAGTAAGCAAAAAGGCCTATGCCCTCGATCGTTCACCGAGGCGGAATTCAACCACGAACGGAACAGGGTTATCCGCTGGCTTATAGAAACGTGCATCGATGAATTCAGTGATTATCCAATCGGCGTGATGCGCCGAATTACGAAATCTCACCCTGCATACCGAAGGCTGAAAGATGAGGAAGAATGGGAAAGGCGACAATTGTCCGACGAGGACCCGCCGGATAACATTCTACAGTTTCCCGGCACCGGTTGAAACTCCGGGGGGGTGGAAATAATTATGACGGTGGCAAAAGTAGAGATATATAAAAGAATTGTATAATCACCGGCTCAGAAAGCCGGTGACCCAGGGACCCACCAGGGTCCCTTTTTTATTGCACACAAGGAATTACCCCCTTCCCGCCCCCGCCGGTCTGAGACCGGATCTGAGAAGTTGTTAGTCCAGGATATAAATATCAGCATAGGTATTGACAGCCTATATAGACTCATGATATATCCTCTTTATATTATTCCCGGGAGGAACCTGATGGGTGAACAGAAAACATTTTTGACGCAAGTAAATCTTCGGATGACCAAGGCAATGAAAGACGAGATCGATCGTTTCGCCAAGCTAACCGGCGAGAGCTCACAGAAGATCATGAGGTACATGCTCATGACCGGAATCAATAGTCTTCGACTTGATCTGATCGAGAACCCGAGACAAGCAGTAACTACGATACGGTACTACGACAAGGTTCTTGCACTTCACGAAGCCGGGGAGCATGGCCTTCCTGATGCCTTCGACGAAACCGCGAAGAATCGCTTTCTGGACCTTCAAGACGAAATCGAACGGCAACTACGTAACTCGGATTCTGAGTAATTGAACCCTGGGAGGGGAACGCCATGTCTGACCGTTTGTTGACCATACCGGAGGCTGCAGAGCAACTCCGGATCAAGCCGGCCACGTTGTACGTGTGGGTATCCCGGGGGAAGATCGAATACGTCAAGATCGGCGGCCGGTCCATGATCCGGGAGAGCCAGATTGAGGAATTCATTTCCCGGAATACCGTAGCGCCGAAATGAGGCGCTCATGTCCTGGGACTGGTTAAACCGGAAGGGGTTTGCCGAGATGATGAAATCACTCTCTACCCACCAGCTGAAGCAACGGGAGATCATAACCTACCTGGCGCTTGTCAGTTTCGTGGACGCGGACGGCTACGCGTACCCCGGGATTGATACGATCGCCAGGACCGGCGGCATCGGGAGGGCGACCGTAGTTCGCGCTTTACCGGAGCTTGAAAAGCACCAACTGATACGAATCGAGCACGGCCAAGGACGCACAGTCAACCGATATCTGGTCGTTCCTCCGTCTCGTAGTCGGCTCAATCTGAACCTACAAGAAAAACCTTTGTCGGCTCAATCTGAACGCTTGTCGGCTCAATCTGAGCCTCGTAGTAGGCTCAATCTGAGCCTCGAACGTTTCCCAGAGAACGTAACCATAACGCCCCCAGACAGGGGGGATGATTACATCCCATTTGAATTGTTACCGGAGGACAGCTGATGACAACCGCACAGTTCATACGAAAACTCGAAGGCTATTACGGCAAAGAATTCGGCGAGGCTTCAGACGTGATTGAGCAATGGATTGTTAGAAAAGTTCCTGAAACTGATTTGCCGCTGCTCTTCGCTGAGGTCGTTCGGACAATCTCGGCCAGATATAAAACCTTACCCGGCATCAAGGAGCTCCACGATGCCTGGGGGGGCGTGCGGGGCCGGCAGACCAAGAGATATGACTGGCGCGGGTTCGCCTGCCGATGCTTCCCCGACAAGGGTGGAACGATGATCTCTGATGGACCCTTGCAGCAGAAAACCTACCTGTGTGCCCGATGCGGGCAGGACGTCCGGGCCGAAGACTGGACCGAGTATCCCATCAACGCAACCACACCAGAGATCGCGGGAAAGTTCGGAGTGAAACTGCCTGGTTCCTCAGAGACGACCGCAGCCGTCCAGGTCAATGCAGAACTGACAACACGGAGCGCGGATAACTGAGAAACCAACCTGGTCAGCGACCAGGTTGAAAATACCGGCATAGCCGGAAACGGGAGGAGGAGGTCATGACTGACACAGAACTGGGCAATCGAAAGGAGGTTTCAACGGCACCATTCCGGGAGTTCGCCACCCCGCGGATGCGTGGAAAGATGCCAAAGATAACAAATAGCGGTTGACGAAATGGTATTACAACGTAATACTTTTAGCACGGAACAACTCGGTATCCGCCGGGTCGGTTCCTTGCCGAAAGTCCGAAACGAGGCGATGGACTATGAGTGATAGCGTTTTGACGGAACAGAACAACAGGAAGCAGAGCCGGGGGGTCCCCTTTGCCCTCAGGCTCCGGAGCGTGGCGAGCACGCGCCAGACGTTCGCGCGAGTGCTCCGGGAGTACGCGCGGGGCACGATTAGCCAGGACGAGTACCGGCAACTGGTATGGGGGCTGTCTCAGTACCTGGGAGCTCTCCGACTAGAGAAGGAGAGCGAGATTGAAGACCGGCTTCAGGAGATCGAAGAGCGCTTAAATCGGGGCGACCGATGAGAAAAGCAAAGGTTCTCGCACTACACCGACAACTTTGCCGACCTGAAAACCTCCCCCTGCGATTGATTGTTATCCATGAGGAATGTGAAACAATCGAGATCGGAGGGAAGGTATTGGAGAAAATCCCGAAAACGGAGCCCAGAGACCGGATCTTAACGTTGAAAGGCTCCCGGTATGACGACGGACCTCGTCCGGTGTTTCTCAGGGGCTCCGGTGTTATCCATGTCGGGCCTAAGGAAACACCAGCAAAATGGGACGCCAGAGCTGCCGCATGTCACCAAAGGGGGAGACCTGGGGGGGCAGAAGGATGGTTCTGACCGTTGCTTGTCCACGGGAAGGCGCAGCCGTCTTCACAGCATAGGGTCACCGGCGCTGAAGGCCGGTGACGCCGGAAGCAACGTGTTGCCAGAGCGGGAATTACATAACCGGTCCGGTAAATACTGAGATCGGAACTGAGACGGGAGGGGATCAGATGGACCCGAAAGAACTGGAATCATGGATAGAAACCAACGAAGGGGCGGCCTGGCTCAACGGGCTGAAGGCTCCCCTTCTGGCAAAAAGAGACGAATTGCTAGCCAAGAATCGGGAGCTCTCCGAGCGACTGACCGAGGCGACCCAGAAGGTCAACGACACTTCCGGGCTGCTCCAGGCGGAGCGTGACGCGATTCGTTCTACCCTGGTCAATCGTGAGATTGACGGGTTCGTAAGCAGGAACGTTGTTCCTACGATGAGCGAGGTAGCACGAACGATGCTGAGCTCTCGGATTGACGCTGAGGTAAAGGCCGACGGCCAGCATCGCGAACCTCACGTATCCAAAGAAACAGCAAAGGACTTCTTGCTTGAGAATGAGGAAAGTATCTCCCTACGGGAATACCTGACCCGGTGGAGTAGCAGCGAGGAAGCAAAGAACTTCCTGCTGGCTCCCCACAACAGCGGCGGCGGCGCCCGTGGAAGCTCAACGACCTTCCGCGAGTTCGACGACGCAGATGTTTCCGAGTTCCGTAAAGCAATGGGCCTGAAGGACTAAATATGCCACTGAGTGCACATACAATCCCGACGATCGTCGGGCAGGCGATTCTTGAGAGTCTCCGGGAGAATCTGGTTTACGCACGCGCGTTCAACGAGGATTACCTGGGCGACGTAGTACCGGGCAACGCGGTCAAGATCCCTTCGATCGGTGCGGTCACCGTAAAGGATTACATGACCTACACCGACATGGACGAAGAAGAGGTAGACGACGCGTCCCAGACCATGACGATCGACCAGCAAAAGTATTTCAACGTGGTGATCGATGATATCGACGCGGCAATGGCGAAACCGGCAATCATGGCCGCCTATGCCCGTGAAGCGGCGTTCCAGCTACAGGCAACGATCGATGATTACCTGGGCGGGGTCCTTGCCGCCGGCGGGGCGATCACCGATGACCTGGGCGACGAAACCACCCCGCTGGATATCAACAGTGTGAACGTTGGTGAAACACTCCGGTTGATAGCACGGAAGCTGGACGATGCGAAAACCCCCCGGTCAGGGCGGTTCGTGATCGTTCCCCCGTGGTTCGTGGAGGACCTGGTGACGGCGAACATTGCCGACAGCACCGACAACGCCGGTGAACTGGCGGAGGGTTTGGTAGCGCGGTACGCTGGATTCGATGTCCTGATGTCTCACCAGACACCGAACACCTCCGGTGACAAGTGGAAGATCGTCGCCGGTAGCAAGATTTCTGCTACCTGGGCGCTGGCGATCAACAAAACCGAGATGCTCCGGCACCCGAAACAGTTCGCGGATATAATGCGAGGGCTGGCGGTATACGGCGCGCGGGTCACTAGAGCGGCTACGATTGCCGTTGCGACGTGTGACGAGGCCACGGAGCCCAGCGGCGACTGATGATTACGTAGGCCTTCCCCGCCGGGAGATCCGGCGGGGTTCGTATAGCCATGTTATCCCTTTCCCGGTCCCCCGGCTGTTTCGCTCCTTTCCAGCCGGGGGGCCATCTTTTTCAACATGACCAACAGCGACGACCGTGAAGCAGTGGAAGCATTCGCGGACTCGATCGAGGCGACGGTAACGGATCTACTCGCTGACTACTTGATCATCGGCGAGGATCTTCCCGACTCCCTGTTTATCACCTTCAACAAAGCACTGCGCCAGCGGATCTCGGTGATCCTCCGCCGGTTGAAATAACCTACCCCCCCGATTTCGTCTGAGATCAGTTCTGAGATTCATAGCTAGTCTGAGATCATATTTTTGTGTATGCCGTTCTATATCAGTTTGACACAAGCCTATACCAGTGTTATAGTTACGCATAAGGGTATAGACTGAAAAAGGGATAAGGCTGGCCTGTCAAGCCGGAGATCGCGGGTTCGATCCCCGTCACTCCCGTTCCGAAAAGCCCTTGCAATCAGAGGGCTTGTTCAACCATCCACCAAAACCGGACATATCCCTTCCACATCCTGATCAGATAACCCGCGCCACGGCAACAGCTGTGGCGTGGTCTCTTTGCGCCGGAACCGTCCTCGGCTCCGGCGTGATTCCATCCCCTGGCCCCCTCGGGGGGGCCCAAGGCGTTACGGAGTATGGCTATACCGAATCGTCCCCTTCCGGTTGTTGCGGTCCACGTTGTAGGCCGTCCCCGGGTCCTCCAGAAGAAGCAGAACTCTTCCTTCCGGCATGGAAACGATCATATTACCCGCCGTGGTCCAGCGGCTCGTGGTCTCACGCCGCCACCGCTCGGGATAATGCAAGCTATAGCGATCAAAGGTCCCGTCGCTATGGAACCGGAAGCCCCCGCTCTGGCCGTCGTTCATCCATTCTCCCGTGACATCCCATTCGATCTCCTTGATGAGATAGAGCATCCCGTCGCCCACAACATGGTGATAGTAGGACAAACCCTGGCCCACCAACTGTGCTTGGGAACCGAAAAATCCTCCCCCCTCAAAGTCCACTACAACCCCAGGCCCCCGGGGATCACCAGGACTAAAGACATCGTCCGAGAGATGCCACCGGCCCGACGAAGCCAGATGACCATCGTGAGGCCCCCGGGAGATCACCTGAAAGGTCCCGTCGCCACGAAAATCCAGTATTGACCCTTCAACCCTGGGCCGATTGACACTGAGCCCCATGCGGTAACGCCCCAGAAAGAAGCCCCCGGAACTCACCGATACACCCGATTGAACCCCAGGGGACGAGGGCGCATCCCGGGAGGGTGCGGTTGCAGCCGGCTCCTCGGCAACCCGGGGAGCCTCCCGGCCCAGGGAAACCCGATAGTAGAGGTAGGCTCGTCTGTCCGAGGTAGAGGGCGAGTAGATCGACTCGATCCCCGGCCCGTAGTTGCTCACCAGATGCCGCTGGTTTCCCCAGGGGCTGGGATTTACCCCCACGCTCCCCCGGAGGCGGGGCTCGGCAAAGGAGGGGTTGTACCAGTTCCCTGAACCGGCGGGATCATAGTACTGCCAGTTCCGGTCTGTCCGAACCAGAACGCGTCCCTGCTGATCCACCACGGCCATCATGAACCCGAAACTTCCGCCCCGGCGCGTCCCCACGGTGATCACATCACCATCCCGGAGGGTTCCCGAGTGCTGAAAGGGCATGAGCGGGGCCTCGTCGCGGCGAGTGGCGTAGGGCGGAGAAAACTCCCGCAGGGCCACGCCGTTAATGTAGATATCGGCCGTGTCCGCTGCGTGCCAGTGAAAGGTAACGGCCACACCCGGATCTGCCGGGGGCGGAGGGGTAGCCGGGGCAGGGTCGGGCTGAGGCTCCGGCGGGGGCTTTGTTGCTGTTCCAGCCAGCGGCACAAGCTCCACCCGAAGCTCCTGACGGGGGCCCTGGAGGCGGATCGACGAGGTGAAGTCCTCGTGGCCCGGCGCGGTAACTCGCAGGGAATAGCCCCTGCTGCGCAAACGCATGGAGAAAACCGGATCGGCCTCCCCCACGAGCCTGTCATTAATATACACCTCGGCACCCCGAACGTTACTGTGCAACTCCAGGGTTGTCATTGCCTGGGCAAAAAGGTTTCCTGCCCCGACACCAAGGGCCACGGCAACCACCAGCAGTGCCAGCCGAACATGCTTTATCATTTTTGTTTCTCCTTGGCATCCCCGACTCCAGGGGATACATAATCCCGGGAATGGAAAGCTCCCTGGATATATCCTAGGCTTTTATTTTTTACTTCGCAATATTTTATGAGATTTCCCCGGAAAGACTGGCAAAGCCCCGAGGCTTGGCGGATACTGAAAGCGGCAGGCGGTATTATGAAATTCAAGATTTTTTTAATAGCCGCCTGATAGACTGATACCATATACAATCCAGGAGGATGAACGATCATGAAACGGATTCTGTCTGTTAGTTTTGTGGTGCTGGGAGCGTTGCTGGTCCTTGCCCTTACGGGGTGCGATGATCTGTTTCTGGAAACAGAAACAAAAACAGTGGATAGATTATCTACCTATTCTGTAGTTCAAGGTTCCGTGGTGAACGCCCTTGCCGAAGGGGCTGCCACTGAATACTGGAAGGGCAGCGGAAACAATACCCTGGCGGACGCCGTGGTCCGCTTCTATCAAAAGCAGGCAACCGGTCTCTATTCGTCGACACCGGCCTACACAGCCACGGTGGATAGCCATGGTCGTTTCGTTCAGGGGAAAGAGTGGGAAGACAGCGATGATCCTGATAAGGCTACATTGATCATGGACAGAGTCACCGGCGGGCAGTACAAGATCCAGGGAGTAAAAGATGGCTGGAGCTTTGTCCCCATGGAGGTGACCGTTGCGGGAGCGACCCTGGAAACCCCTCCCATGATCGCCTACGAGAATGAGGACGTCTACTCCCTGACCATCCTGCTGGAGTGGCAGGACGAATCGATCGACCTGGACGCTTATTTGACCTACTATACCGGTAGTGGTGACACCAGAGGAAAGGTGTGGCACGGAAATAAGGATGGGACCGCCCAGGGTCTCGATATCAAGCTCCACCGGGATGTGACAGTAGGTACCCTCGCCGGAATCCCCCGGGTGGAGACCATTACCGTCAGAGATCCAGAAAACACCCCGGCAGACTGGTTCTCCAATGATCTTCCGGGTGAGAGAGATGACATCCCCGACGACGAGTTGCGCTTCTACGTCAATAATTTCACGCGGGGCAACACATCCCTCACGGGAGAACCAGGCAAAAAATCAGCCAGCGCCCGGGTTCACCTAATGCTCAACCAGGGCGGCAATGAGGCCGGTGAGCACTACGGCACCTGGGTGCTCCCCTGGAACACCGGAGAGGATACCCTGCAGATTTTTACACTCACTCCGGCATTCGAAGGGCCTGATCCCAAAAACGAGTTTGAAATCTTCACCCAGACCCGCTGGGTCGAGTCCGAACTCGATGATGAAACCCCAAGAACCCCAATAGGCATCCGATCTCTCTCCCTCAGCCCCCATGCCGTGGACCGGATCCGGTAGCGTAAGGAGACAGGAATGAACCTGAAACGATTTGTAATCCTTCTGCTGGCAGGACTTCTCCTGCCGGCGGCTGCCATGGCCCAGCGGACCACAACCCGCCGGGCCCCGGCCACCCACGATCTCACCGTCCAGACCAACGTGAACAACGCCCAGATCAGCATTAACGGGGAGGTCATCAAGGGAAACACCATGAACCTTCCCGCCGGGAACCACACCGTGGAGGTCTCGGCCCCGGGCTACCAGGTCTGGCGGCAATCGGTACAGCTCACGGGCAATCAGACCCTGCGAGCCAACCTTCAGCTCCAGGAGTTCACCCTCCAGGTGGAGTCCAACATCCGTGGTGCCCGGGTCTTTATCAACGGGAACCCCCGGGGAATGACGAACCACAGCGAACGTCTGCGGCCGGGGCGCTACACCATCCGGGTCTCCGAGATGGGCTACCAGGACTGGGAGACCACCCTGGATCTGAACCGCGACGAACGGGTGGTGGCCCAGTTGCAACCTGCTCTGGCCACGGTTCGGGTGAACATGCCCTCGGGACTTCTCAACTCCCGCGAGCGAAACCCCTCCAATCTGGTGCGGGTTCGGGTAAACGGCGAAGTCCAGTCGGGCTCATCCTTCCAGCTCCCGGCAGGACGCCACACCGTCTCTCTGGAAAGCGGCGGCCTCGAACTGCGGCAGGACATATCGGTACTGCCCGGCCAGAGCTACACCATCACGCCCAACTTCTCCTGGTCCCTGGACTAACTCACGTCGAAGGTTTCTTCGGGGCGGCCTCGGGGCCGCCCCCTTTTTTTCCCTCATCACCCCGCCCCTCCCGGGGGTCGTCAAAAACCAGGGTAGCGCCCGGAAGCTGGATCACATCGCCCGGTTCCAGGACGCGCCGGGTGGTGCGCTGGTTGTTCACCAGGATCTCCTGGGCACTCACCACCGTGGAGATCCCCCGCTTCTCGTCGCGCACAATCGTGGCGTGGCGGTCCCTCATGTCGGGCGAGGAGGTCATGGTCAGATCGGCATCGGCGCTGGCACCGATCACCGTCTCCTGACCCGAAAGATCCAGCACCCGGGTTGCTCCGCCCCGGAGACCGAGGATTTCCAGATTGGGGCTCTTCCGGCGGTTCAGAAAGCGAAGCCGTCCCAGCAGGGCCGCTGCGGCCAGCGCCCCGGGGAAAAGAAGGAGCGTCAGGGGGCTCCAGTCTTCCCGGGGAAGGCCAAAGAGGGTTCCCGCAAAATAGGCCCCCTCCCGACTCACTGTCCCCTCAGGAGCATCAACCTCTATCCGCAGGTACCGTTTCTGCGAGGGGATGGTGCCCGCCCGGTAGCGCAGACGATATTCCTGAAGCATTCCCCGGCGAATCTCGCCGTATACCTGCCCCAGCTCGATTCCGTCGGCGGCATCAAAAATCACACCCCCGTTGGGAAGAACGATCTCCTCAAAAAGAGGATCGGTACCCCCGGCAAAATTGATCCCGAAGGCTCCCACGCCCCTGCGAAGGAGCGCATCCCGGGCCTCCCCGGCCGAAACCGTTTCCATTCCGTACAGAGGGTGCGGATCTCCCCGATGCACCGCAAAGGGGTAGTTCTCCCCGTCGGTGAGGATCAGCACGGCCCGCCGCCCCTCTACCCCCGCCAGGTCCTCTGCTGCCAGGGAAATGGCTCGGTAGAGCTCGGTGAAGGCCTCGTCCGGTTTTGGTCGACTGATTGTCTCCAGAAGCAGTTCCACCGTGGCAAAAGACTCTGTGGGAGCCGTCAGCAGCTGGTAATGAGTGTTGAATGTTGCCAGACCAACCCGGTCCCGGGAGGGATCCAGATCCTGCAGAAACTGGCGCACCGCCGCCTTGACCCCGGGCATCCTGGCGGGGTACATGCTCCCGGAGTTGTCAACCAGAAGGAGCACACGTATCCCTTCCCGCTCCCCGGCCCGCTCTTCCAGGGAAAGAAGCGGCCTGGCGGTGAAGTTCTTCCCGTCGGCAGACTCCAGAACCCGCAGATCTTCCAGGGCCACCCCCTCCAGGGGCGATCCCTCGTGATCGGTGATTCCCAGATAGAGATCCACCGTTTGACGGCCCAAAAGACGGGAGGTATTCACCTGGCCCAACCGCAGGTTCCAGGCAGCTCCCTCCTGGGGCATCGCCAGCGTAGCCAGAACAACCAGCACCATCGCCAGGGGCCGAAAGAGAAACTTGGCCGAGCCGATCTGCAGAACATCATCGAACTTGAGCAGTACCGGGGACGTCTCCTGATCCAGAGGACGATCGTTGCGTTTCGTGGTCCCCTCTTCGGGCGGCACCAGGGCCTTCAGATAGAGATCTCCCCCCTTCTGGCGAAGCTCGGCGTGTCGCGGGGCCGTGCCAGAATAGCCCTGAAGAAGAATATCGCTCCCGGACCAGGAGCCGATACCAAGGCGCCGCTGGTTCAGGATGAACTCCTTCCCCTTGTTCTGGCCGTTCAGAAGGCGAAAAACGCCCCTGCTCTGACGCCCCTCGATCAGGCTGTAGAAACCGGCCACCAGAAAACCGTAGAGCACAAACCCCAGGGGGCGGGCAAGAAACTCCAGGGCAATCCCTCCCAGAAGCCCCCCCAGAATACCGCCCGAGACGCCCATGCCCGTTCGCAGCCAGGACCGTCGGCGGATTCCTTCGGAGGCTCCCACGCAGACCCCCAGGAGAGACCACCCCGCCAGGCGAGAGACGATCAGCCCCCCCCGGCCGGGATCGCTCAGAAAGAAGAGAACCCCCTGGCCCAGAACAAACCCCAACGCTCCCCCCACAGCACCGATCGCCCCGCCCAGGCCGGCCCCGGTCATGATCCGGCGGAGCCTGGCCGCCACAATTCCATCGATCATCCCGAAGAAGGCCCCCATGACCGCGCCAAAGAGCAACCCCGAGGCGATACTAAAAACAAGGTAGGCAGGAAAAAACCGCTGGAGCAGCAGCATCAGCTCCACCAGGGGCCACAGGGCAACCCCCGCCAGCACTCCCATGGCGAGATATATCAGACGTCGTATCAATAGAGACATTCAGGGACTCTCCTTCAGTGGTTCCAGGTGGACCTGGAGATGAAGTCTGGCCTGCTCAGGCCCGATGGCCAGACTAAAGAGCTGCTCCCGGTACCCGGGAAGGCGAAACTGAAAGCGATAGACCCGACCGCTGCGCAGACGGGCGGCCGCTTCTTCCGACCAGGGAAGGCGGCGGTTTTCCAGAAAGAGAAAGATCTCGGCCTCATCGGTCAGGCGCCGACCGCTCTCGCGGTCCCTCACATCGAAGGTAACCTCCAGGGGGAGCTCGGGCAGATCCAGAAAATCCGCAGCCAGATGACGCGGCCCCTCCCTCAGGGGCGGCACCTCAAAGGAATGCCACCAGAGGGCGGTACCAGCCTCGATCTTTGCGCGGTACGATCCCGGGGGCAGATGCCTTCGTTCTGCCCTGAAGAGAAAATACTGGGGGGTCTCCTCCACGGCCTGGGCGGAAAAGCGCAACGCCCCCTCCTCAAGGGCCGGTATGCCATCCCCGTCGTCCTTGAAGAGGGTTCCCCGAAGAAAGATATCCTCCGCTTCCAGACCGGTTCTCCGGACCCGGGCCGTTACATCCAGAGCTCCCCAGGCATCGGCCTGGAAGAACTCCCGATGCAACCCCCGGTGAAGCCCCCCGGCAACGACAAGAGCCAGAAGGCCCACCGCCACCAGACCTGCCGCAGCGATAACCCTCCCCCGTCGCCGGGGCCGCACCCGCAGCACCTCACCCTCCAGGCAGGCCTCCACCAGAGAATCGGTCCGGCCGTGGGGCCGCAACCCCAGACGGCGGTTGATACGGCGGATAACCTGGTTAAGATCGGCAAAGCGCCTCGCCGGAAGAGGCTTCAGCATTTTGCCGATCATGCGGGCCGTAAAGAGAGAAACCTGGGGATTCAGCTTTCGAGGCCGGGGATAGCGCCCTTTCTGGATCAGGGAGATCACCTCGGGCGAGAACGTGCCGGGATAGGGCCGCTTTCCCGTGACCATCTCGTAGAGAACCACTCCCACGGAATAGATATCGGCCCGGTGGTCCACGGAACGGGTATTCTGGAACTGTTCCGGCGCCATATAGCTGGGAGTTCCCAGGGTCATGCCCTCGCGGGTCAGGGCCGATTCCTCCTCACCACCGTGAATAGTGGCAATCCCGAAATCGACAAGCTTCACCTCGCCCCGGGAGGAGATCAGGATGTTGGCTGGCTTGATATCACGGTGGACCACACCCCGCTCGTGGGCGTAGGCCAGGGCCCGGCACACCTCACGCAAAATCAGCAGGGCCGCATCTTCCGACAGGTAGCGGTGCTGCCGGATCAACTCTTCCAGGGACACCCCCTCCACGTATTCCAGGACGATGTAGTAGGAAGACCCCTCGCGGAAGTGATCGTAGACATCCACAATGGCGTCGTTTCGCAAATCCATCATGATCTGCGCCTCCCGGCGGAAGCGTTCGCGCATGTCGGCGCTTCCCCGAAGGGTGAGCTTCTTTATTATCACCGTCCGGTCCAGGGTGGGGTGCCGGGCCGTGTAGACCGCCCCCATACCCCCCTGGGCGAGGCGCTGAAGCACCTGGTATTTGCCTATGGTCTCAACTGTTTTTGCCATGCCGGGCTTCCCCCTGATCTGAAAGGTCCTGAAGATTCACGATGTCCCGCTGGAGATCGAAGGGCCGATTCACCGGTGGCAGGGCAGCAACATGGAGATCGGGGTTGTGAAACTGCACAAACCGCCCCTGGGCCCGCAGGGCATACATGCCCGCCACTGGCCGGTGCCCCCCCAGATAGACCGCCTCGGGAGACGCTCCGCACCGCAGGTAGTGATCGAGCATGGCCGCCACGCTTCCCTCCCGGGCCTGGCCGTTATCGGTCCAGGAAAGCCCCTCCACCACATCGGGGTTGCTCCGGTAGTTGATCACCCGGGAGGTGTCAAAAAAACGGGCCGGTTCGGCGTGACTCGCCAGAAGGGACTGTCCCACGGCCAGGAGGGGCAACCCCTTCTCGAAGCGGTATAGGGCCTCCAGGGGAGCACCCGGGTAAAACCGCTTCATATACTCCACCACCATGGCCCCCTCCAGAACAAACTTGCCGAAGGGATGGTTCCCCTGGCCCTTCTCGTTGGTGATGTTCTCGTGGTTGCCCTTCAACCCGTGAACCCGGTCAGGATAGAAGGTTTTCAGAAGGGCCACAACCTGCAGAACCCCCAGGCTCTCCCGCATCTCCTCGTCCATGGAGGCGTGTTTGCGAAACCCCCGGGTAAATTCCTTGTACGCCTTGAGCCAGCGCTCCCGGGCCCGAGCCTCGGAATGAACGTAGTCCCCCAGAAAAAGCAGTTGCGCCCGATCCTGCTCCAGAGCCTCCAGAAGAGGCTGATCGATTCCATGATCGGGGAAGGAAGCCTTCAGGGCGCAGGCCAGCAGGTCCAGGCGGGCGTGGATATCGGGCAGCACCACCAGAGGAAGCTCGGGGCGAAGGTGCACGATCCCCCCGGGCAGCCCCTCCTTGTCGGGGGGGCGTTGGCGGGAGGGCTCGCTCTCCAGAACGGCGCAGGCCCGCTCCATATCACCGGCCAGCTCCCCGGGGCCGGGGGGCTTCTTCCGTCGCAAAATCCGGTCAAAACGCTCCCGAAATGATTCGTCCCCGGGAGCCAGATCGTCCCCAAAACCCATTGGACGGTCACTCCCGGAGGAGCGTCTTGTTGACCTCAACAAAATCCCGGGCCAGCACCTGGGTGACCCCTGCAAGCAGCTCCTGCTCCTCGTCCTGATCCATGTCCTCCTCCACAAGTGCAATGGCAAAAACGGCAGAGCTTGTGTGAATCGGCCCCCGGGAAAAAGAGGCCAGATCATTCACGGCAAGATCGGCAGTCAGATCGGTTGCCTCGGCCGTGGCCGCATCGGGAACATCCTGGCGCAAACCGATCGAGGTGTACTCCACCCGCCGCCCTTCCTCGGCAAGAGGGCCCACCGTAATAAGGGAGCCCGAGTAGGTCAGGACCAGCGCCCCGTGGGCCTCATCGGCGGAGAACGACGAAACCTCGCTCAGACCATGCTCCTCCTGACGCTGCTCGAAGAGGTCTCTTTTCTCGAGCCACCCCTGGGCGATCAGCTCCAGCGATTCCCCGGTATCGGGCAACCCCGATGTAGCGGTTATTCGGCGCAGATGCTCCTGAACTGTCTTTGGTACCTGATGAAAAAAATCTCCCACGGTTCCTCCCTGTCCGGTTTGGTCTATCGGCGTGATACCGCTCGCACGGTAGAGCCGACGCGACACGGCCGGTGATTTTTCACTGGCGTGATACACTGAAAGCATTCCACACTTGACGGTGGATTTCCAGTATTGAGGAGGAACCCATGCCCCACATTGATAACCCCCGCAAGGAGACACTGCCCGGGACGGTACCGGAAGCGATGAAACCCCACCTTGCTGCAATAGCAGAAGAGACAGACCTGGTCCCCCGGGAGGCGGCTCTCCAGGCTGTAACACAGAACTGGCTGGAAAAGGTCCGTCTCTTCCGGGAGCAAACCGCTTCTCTCCAGATGATTCAGGAGACGAGGTTTTGCCGGGATGATCCCCGGGGAGCGCTTCTCCTGACCTGCTCGGGGTCACTCATCGTTCTGGGCCCCCAGGACCACCAGAAAAAGCGCTCCTTCGAGTACGCCAGCATCTCCCTGCGCAAGGACGTTCCCGATCTTGCACGCTCGGAAGAGGCCTGGCTGGAAGAAGATCTTGCCACGGGAGAGACCGCCCTCTTTGGGGGAACCCTGATCACCCGAAGCTCGGAGATCCTCTCCATAGCAACCTTCCGGGAGGGGCTTTCCTGCACCGACCAGAAAGAACGTCTGCGCCAGGGGGGAATATTTCTGACCAACAGCTTTCTCCAGGCAAACCGGACGATTGCCCCCTGCCGGGAGCAGGGGCCGGAGCGGTTTACCCTGCGGTCCATGGTGCAATACGTGGCAGCACGAAACGAAATGACCCAGGACAAAACCCGGGAGATCATCCTGGACTATCTCACCATGGTGGAAACAGGAGTTCTTCTGGGAGAACGAGTCTCTCTGGGCCCCCTGGGATCAGCCCGGCTCCACCTGCGGCACCCTCAAAAGGCCAGAATGGGCCGCCACCCCGGAACAGGAGAGGAGATGCTGATACCGGCAAAACCCAAGCGAGCCGTTCCCCGGATCTCCTTTTCTTCCCGTCTCAAACACTGCGCCCTGGAGCTCCCCCCGGAGCGGATCGACCAGCTTCTGCACCCCGAAGAGGGAGAATAACCGGGACAACCCCGCAAAAAAACGGTATAATGCCCCCCCCGGGAAAACAGGACCCCGGGGAACCATACACACCGAGAGGGCGGGCGGAGCATCAGGATCATGAGAGAACGGAAGAATCTTTTTTCACAGGACACCTTCGTTTCCGGAGGCGATGATGATCTGGTAATCCGGGAAGCCGCCACAATCCGGTGCGGTCTGAAACCGCTGCTGGAGGCCCACGGAAAGAGCAAGGTCCTCTCGCGGAAATCCATCGGGATTGGCCGGGACAAACATAACGGGGTGATCGTCGCCGACCCCCTGGTCTCCAAGTTCCACGCGATAATCACCTTCAGGAAGGGGGAGGCCTTTATCAAAGACACGGGAAGCACCAACGGCACCTTTGTGAACGACCAGCGACTACCGACAAACAGGACCCAGCTCCTGAAGGACCAGGATCTGGTTGTCGTGGGAACCACCCGCCTCACAATTCGATATTGACAGGTCCCGGAATATACCGGTCCTGATACAACACGGGCGCTGCCGGAACAACCAGTCCCGACAGCGCCCCCGGTCTCATCTCCCGCAGGGAATTACTGCGACAGCGGACCCAGCGTCTCCCTTGCAGCGGCTACTTCTATTCTCCCGGCCATTCCGCGCATAGCCTCGAGAACCGTTTCATCCATCCCTTCGGCTCGCCTCGTAACGGCATCCACTACAGACTGCATCTTCGATGATCTCTCGCGAGCCTCCGCAAAGGACATACCGGCGTTGGGCCTGGCACCATCCTCTATCGAGAAGGCATAAACACCAGGAAAGAGGACAACCTTATCCAGGGCCTCTCCCATCTGGGTCAGACTCATGTTCTCAAAGGCCGAAACATTAAGGGCATCCACAAAGTTAGTGGCTCGGGTAATAAACCTCACAAACTGGATCAGATTTGTCTCCAGCTGCGTGTAGGCAGCATTTCTTCCCCCATCATCAAATCCCACCTCGGTCTCACCCGTGGGCCGCAGATACTGTAACTTCAAGGACTCTCCAGTCCTCACACGAAGCGAGTCCTCGTTACGAACGGTACCACTGGCCACATCATAGACCTGCCAGCGACCCTCGGCGGTCACGCTGTAGGAAATATCCAGCTCCACAGCATTGGCGCCCATGATCTCCAGCCCCCGAGCATCAGCCTTGGAATCGGGCGTAAGCGTGTCAATTCCCACATAGAGGAGCAGATCGATCCCCTGCGCTCTGGCAGCAGCCAAAACGGAGGAAGCGTTTTGCCGGGTACCTACACCAAGGCTTCCTGCCGGAACCAGATCGGTGACCCTGGCCAGATTGTTATCGGACATCAGCCTGGTGCCAAGTCCCTGGGCGATTTCGCCTTCGGCGTCGTTCACGTATACGTAGAGTCGTGCCAGGGATGCGCTTTCTGCCTGGGCAATACGGTCAGCCGTATCCTTGTACCCCTCTACATAATTTCCCACGGTGCGGAAATGATCCAGGGCTACACGGGCATTCTGAAATCCGCCCTGGGCCAGAGCAGCATCTCCTGCCTGGTAACGGGCTTCGGCTGCGGTCTGGCGGGCCTCCTCCAGCTCAGCACTGTAATCTTCCGTGGAAAAACCCAGCCGAAGATCATTCACATCGCTGTGAAGTTTCACAACCTGCTCGTAGAGAGCAACCGCTTTTTCGTAGGGGAACTCCTCGGACGATGCCTTGGCCTGGCTGATCTGCTCCTGGATTTGACTCGTGGCTTTGGGCAAGGCCCTGCGCAACAGACCCGGAGCATCCTCGTGCTCGTCATTTGCCTGGAGAGCCTTCACGGCGTTCTCCACCGCCCCAACGTAGTTTCCTGCGTCGTAATCCCGCTCTGCAGCCCGGTATTCCCGGTTGCCTGCGGTCATACAGGAAGCAAAAAACAAGACAGACACTGCAAGAGCCAGAAAGCTCCTCTTCGATCCACACTTGATCATAGAAATCTCCTTTGTCTGATCATCCCGATCGTTCTTCCCGGCTGCACCAGGCAACCGGCAGAACGGTCAGGAACCTATACGTCCCTGGCGGAGCCTTGGGGCTCTCCGCCAGAACTTTCCCTGTTATCTGTCTTCAGCTCCGCCCAATCGCATTTGCCACAGGGGCAAAGTTCAGCTGTCTGAAGCCGGCGTGCTCGATCCTTCCGGTACTGGGCTGAAAGCTTGTGGGAGCCTCCCGGACCTGCTGCTCCAGCAAGGATCTGATGGCAGACACGTCGGTATCCACGCCCACCAGCACTTCGTCGCTCTTCGCCTCGTCCCGGTGCGTGACACGAGTGCTGTACACGCTCCGTCCGTCGGAAACACGGATAACCTCCAGGGTGTAGTTGACCGTTACCGGGGCCACCAGGGCCTGGTACCGATGGTTCACAGACTCGTTGCGCCAAAACTCGCGCACGCCATCTTCCTGAAGCTTCTGGTTGAACGTATCCATTGTCCCGGTATTCTCCGCAAGGACGCGAGCAGCGTGCCAACCATTAACCTTGCTGTTGTTCGCGTCCAGATGCGCCGAACCGTCCATGTTCAGGTAGGCCGATATCTGCTTCACCTCGCTTCGTTGGGTGGAGCGCGTATTGCCTGCAGAGGCATCGGCCGAGATCTTGACCAGGAAGTCAATATTGAACTGCCGGGCCTCGTCCAGACTGCTTGCCGTTGTCAGCTTGTTTACTTCGTTATGGAAGGTGTTGCTGCTGTCGGGATAGATGAGGCGCTCTGCTTCCTGCTGGTTGTTGCTCCACCAGCGGCCGCTTCCCCGAAAATGCCGCACTCTTTGATCGGCCAGCTCCCGGTTCTCGCTGGTGTACATCCACATGACCTTGCCCCGCTGATTTTCCAGAACGCTCTTCAGAGCCGGCAGGACACTGTCACGGGAGGCAGCGTGGGCGGGATCAAGAACAACGTGGACCACAGTTCTGGAAGATTCGATAAATTCAGCGAACTTTTCTATCGAGTCCTCATGGCCGGTGACGGAGGGCCAGCCCTGCACAAAAGCCACGTACCGCAGGAAGAGGTTTTCGGCATCCCATTTACTGCTGGAACTACCGTCAAAGGTCCGTGCAGCACCACGAGCCTCGCCGTAATAGAGATCGGCCAGCCGTTGCGCGTAAGGATAGATTCCCGGGTTCACCTGGTCGTTGTCGTCGACATAGTTTCTGGCTTTCACCGCTATGCCCAGGGCTTCTTCCAGGGCGTCCACATTGTTCCGCCTGGCCGCTCTTTCAGCTGCAGCAAAGAGAACGTCCGGGGCTTTGCTGTTCAGCTCTGCCGTGAGAGCCGTAACTTCTTCGGTCTCTTCGAACCGTGCTGCCGCTATCAGGATCTGGGTTGCCGCCTCAAGGTTTTCCATGGAAAGAGCGCCCACCAGGGGAGTTGCCGACTCGACAAGAAATCCGGCGATCGTGATCTCGGCAGCTTCGCGCTCTTCTGCCCCCTGCACAAAGGAGCGGGTGATGACTTGTAACGCCTCGATCGCCTCCTCGTACTCCCCCGCCTCAATCAGCACCGAGGCTTGAGCAAAGGCGATGGCGTATCCCTGTTCCCGAGCCTCGGCCAGGGGTGTCTCGTAATCGGTGAGAGCCACGGTTACCGAGTCCTTACCCCGCTCGATGACCCTGGAGTCCGGCTGGTCTCCGGGCATCCGGGAGACGTAGCGAACAAACCAGTACATATTCCGCAGAATTGCCACCTTTTCCTGCAGAACCTCGGCGGTCTGTTCCTTCTCGTCCAGCTCGGCCAGACGAGCATTAACCTTGGCAAGAGACCCTTCGTAGTTTTCTACAATAAACTTGTAGGAAGGCCAGTGCTTTTCGTCTCTGTTGATGGCGGCCGCAGCGTTCATCAGAGCCACATCGTGCTCGCCACTGTCCAGGGCACGCCTGGCCCGGTCAAAATTGTCAGCACCGCTGCTGAAAGGGTTTGCGATTCCCAGCATCTGACAACTGGACGCAAGAAATATAACCAGCAAAATCGCAAGAACGCTGCAAAAGGGTTTTGCTTTTCTAAATGTTCCCATGCCTTCCTCCTTCTCCATCTTTAATTCCGTTACCTGGGCTGCCCGAACCGTGAAATCCGAAGATCACCGCCCGGTGCAAAAGAGGAGGGGACCTGCCCCCCCTATTGGAGTGTAGAGGACAAACCTTAAATGCAACTTAAATGAAGTTTAAATCGATCGAAAAGTCAGAGAAATTTTTGAACCCTTCCGCCGGGGCTCCTGTTCATCTCTCATTCATCCGCTGTTTATGCCGTCGACATTCTCCTAACATTGGAACATTCCTATTCTCTCCCCCATGAAGACCCTCTGCTGGTTAACCCTCGTTTTTTTTAGTCTTGCGACCCCGCTTCTGTCAGCCCAAGTGTCTATCGGGGATTCAACCCGGATTCCCGGGCAGGAACCGCCGCTGGAGCTGGATGTGGAAACAGCCGTCGACCTTGCCCTGGCAGCTCATCTGGGCCTCCGGTCGCGGAGAATAGACACCCTCATGGCTGCCCGGGACTACCAGTACCGGCACTCCCTCTTTATTCCCGAGATCGCCCTCCAGGGTTCACTGGCACGACCGAACGAGTCTCCGGAAGCGTTCCTTCCCGGCCAGGACGATCCGGCACGGTGGCGTCTGGACACAGCCCTCTCGGCGACCCTCACCCTCTCGCCCCAAATGATTCATTCCATACGAGCCGTAACTCAGTCCTACCGGGACTCCCGGGTTGAACTGGAGGATGCTACCCGGGAAATCGATCTGGAGGTCCGCAAAGCCTTTTATCAGCTCCTGATGCAGGAGGAACAACTTCTTCTGGGAGAACGTCGACTGGAAGCCGCCCTGGAACGGGTAGAGGAGGTCCGGAATCAGTACGAAGCCGGTCTGGTGGACGAACTCACCCTGCGGCAGGTCCAGGTTTCTGCAGAGAACCAGAGACCAGCCCTGGTACAGCAGCGCCGGAGCCTTCAGACTGCCCGGTACCGCCTGGGAACCACCCTGGGGATTCGCACCATGGAGGGAGTTCACCTCACGGGGAAGGTCGAACCGGAAGAGCTCCTCCAGCTCGATCAGGAGGAACTTCTGGGACTCGCATCCCGGAACGACCAGGTCCGGGCCGCGCAGCGGGCCATCGAATCGGCCAGAATTCAAAAAGATCTGGCCCGTTCTGCCCTGATGCCGAGCCTCTCTCTGGGGGTATCCCTGGCCCCGTCCCTCACGGGGGATCCCTGGTCGGATGATCTCTGGCAGGGCCGGAACTGGGACGACGGAGGAAGCTTCTCCGTGACCCTGCGCCAGCCCCTGGACGGATTTCTGCCGGGTTCCTCCACCCGACAAAAAATAGAAAACCAGGAAGACCGGATTATCCAGGCCCGCATCGGGGTAGCGGAGGTGCTGGAATCGGTGGAGGTCCGGGTAGTGGATCTTCTGGGATCTCTTGAGTCTTCGGCTGAGGCGATGCAGTCGATCCGGAGCAATATAGCTCTGGCAGAACGGACCTACGAACTGGCCCGGGAGGCCTACGCCGGCGGGCTCCGTGACTATTCCGTAGTGCGCGATGCCGAAATAGACCTGGCCGATGCCCGGCTTCAGCTTCTGCAGGAACAGCACACCTACCGGGATCTGCTTCTGGACCTTTCGCACCTGCTACAGACCCCTCTCCCGGGAGAAACCCGGGACACATCAGAGCAAACCTCATCAGAGAAAAGCACATCGGAAAGATGAGAGAAGGAGAACCCGTTATGAAAAACCCCGGCATGAAAATACCTGGATCATCAAAAAAGCCGGTGACGATGGCCCTCTTCCCGCTGTTATTCCTGGCCCTGGCGATTCTCGCCGGCTGCGGGGGGCCCCGGACCGAAAGCCCCCCGAGGGAAGATCAGGAACAGTACGCAACCACCGTGGAGGTGATCACCCTGGCCCCGTCCCCCCTGCGGGACTACCTGGATATTCCCGCAGAGATCAGCCCCGCCTCACAGGTGGAGGTCTTTGCCGATGTGGCAGGCGAACTCCTGGATCTGCCCGTGCAGGAGGGAGACCGGGTCACACGAGACCAGCTTCTGGCCAGGATAGATCCCTCCCGGGCGGGGCAGCGCTTCTCCCTCAGCTCTATCACCGCACCCATCAGTGGAACCGTGGTAGAACTCCCCTTTCAGGCCGGTTCCCGGATCAACCTTCAGACACCGGTGGCCCGAATAGCCACCACCGATGACCTGGAACTGACCACCCGCATCCCGGAGCGTTATATTTCCCGAATCGACCGCGACACCCCCGTAGAGGTTCGGCTCGATGCCCTTCCGGAAGAGGTGTTTTCCGCCAGGATTTCCAGAATGAGCCCCCTGGCAGACCCCGAAAGCAGGACCATCGGGGCTACCCTGGTCTTTCTGAAGGGGGACCGGAGGATCCGGCCGGGATTCTTTGCCCGAACCCGAATCATTCTGGAAGAGCAGCCCCGGGCGCTGGTCGTTCCCCAGGACGCAGTGATCCGCCACCACCGGGAGGGAACCTACGTCTTCGTGGTGGATGACGAAAACACAGCCTACCAGAGGCCTGTCTCACTGGGCATAGAGATAGACGGCCTGGCGGAACTCCGCCAGGGAGTCTCTGAAGGCGAGCGGGTCATCATTCGCGGTCAGAACCGGGTCTCCGACGGAACCCCGGTGCGCCTTCTGGAGGAGAATCTCCGATGATCATACGCAGCGTTGTCGACAGGCCCACCACGTTTTTTGTGATCTTCGCCATTTTCATCGGCTTTGGCGCGTACACAGCTCTGGATCTCTCCATAGATCTGTTACCGGAAATCGATCCACCAGTGCTCCTGGTAACAACCGACTACGATGGAGCCGGCCCCGAAGAGGTGGAGCGCCTGGTGACACGCCCTCTGGAATCTCTCCTGAGCAATGTCTCCAACATACACTCCCTGACCTCCACCACCGGTCAGGGCAACAGCATGGTGATCGTCGAGTTCTCCTGGGGAACGAACATGGATTCCGCCACCAACGACATCCGGGACCGGCTGGAACTGGCCCGGGGAGCCCTCCCCGACGATGCATCATCGCCGATGATCTTCCGCTTCGACCCGTCCATGATCCCCGTACTGATGCTCCAGCTGACAGGAGACCGATCGCCCGATGAGCTCCGGGAAATCGCACTGGATCTGGTTCAACCCCGGCTTGAGCAGATCGAAAATATTGCCCAGGCCCAGATTCAGGGTGGACAGGAGCAGGTGGTTCGGGTCGATCTCCTGCGAAACCGGCTGGATGCCTACGGCCTTACGATCTCGGAAATCTCCCAGGCCGTGGCCTCCCAGAACCGGGAGATCGGCGGGGGCCAGCTGATCGAGGGGGACACCGACTTTGTGGTACGCACGACGGGGGAGTTTTCCTCCCTCCGGGAGATCGAGGAGGCCCAGGTGGCCCGGCGTGGAGACACCCCGGTGCGGCTGGGGGACCTCGGGCGCGTATCCCTGGGAACCCGCCGGGAAACCGAGGCTGTCTATATTAATGGCGTTCCCGGGGTATACATCAATGTTCAGAAACAGAGCGATACCAACTCCGTGGAAGCAGCAGATAACGTTCTGTCCCGGCTCGACCGGATCAACCAGGAACTCCCCGACGGAGTCCGGCTGAGCGTGATCAACGATACCACTGAATCTATCAGAAACTCCCTGACAACGGTTACCAGTCAGGCCCTCATGGGGGCTCTCCTGGCGGTGATCATCCTCTTTGTCTTTTTGCGAAGCCTCAAGTCCACTCTGGTTATCGCCGTTTCGATCCCCGCCTCGATTGTGATCACCCTGACGATCATGTATTTCTCCGGATTGACCTTGAACCTCATGACCCTGGCCGGCCTGGCCCTGGGAGTAGGTCTGCTGGTGGATAACTCCATCGTCATCTTGGAAAATATTTATCGTTACCGTGAAAAAGGAGTGAAACTGCGACCAGCAGCCCTTCTGGGAACCCGGGAGATGGTGAACGCCATCGTGGCGGCCACCCTCACATCGGTGTGCGTCTTTGTTCCCCTGGTGCTCTTTCGGGAGCGCCTTGAAATTGCGGGGGAGCTCTTTGCGGGGCTTGCCTTCACCGTGGTGATCTCCCTGATATCGTCTCTTCTGGTGGCAATTTTTCTGGTTCCTGTCCTGGCCAGCCACTACTTCCCCCTGATCACCCCGGCCCAGCGGCCTCTCCGGGGATTTCTGAAGAGACTGGACTGGATCATGGCTTCCCTCTTTGCCCGGCTGGACCGGGGCTACCTCGGCCTTCTGGGCCTGGTGCTGCGCCACAAGATAATCACCACCCTGCTGGTCCTCTCCCTCTTCGGGGGGAGCCTCGGGCTGATAGGGTTCACGGGATTCGAACTGTTCCCTGCCCAGGACGAGGATAGTCTGGAGCTCAACGTGACCATGCCCGTGGGAACCCGCCTGGGCCGAACCGAAGAGATTCTCCTGGAACTCTATGATATTGTCCGTCACGAGATAGCAGGGTTCCAGCACATCGTGGTTGACGCCGGAGGAGGAGGAACCGGAAGACCTTTCGGAGGTGGCTCCTCCCATACCGGTTCCATCACCATAACCCTCCCTCCCTACCAGGAACGGATTGAATCCGCCCGGGAAATCCAGGAACGACTGCGTCCCTATTTTGCCCGTTTTCCCGGGGTGGAGTTCTCCTTTGGAAGCGGCCAGGGAGGGCTGGGCGGGGGGCGTCCCATCAGCATCCGGATACGAACCGACGATACGAACCGGGCCGGGGAGATCAGCGACCGGATACTGAAAATTCTCGAGGAGATCCCCGAAGCTCTGGATCCCGAGTCTGACCTTACCCAAGGGCTTCCCCAGATCGACGTCCGGATAGACCGGGAACGGGCCTACGCCATGGGTCTGAGCATCACCACTATCGGCCAGGAGATACGGGCCAACATAGAGGGTATCACGGCATCGCAGTTCCGCCGCGATGGTGATGAGTACGATATTGTGCTCATCCTGGATGAATCAGACCGGACCCACCTGCCCGACCTGGATCGCATCACCGTGACCAGCTCCAGCGGAATACGAGTGCCCCTCTCCAGTGTCGCCTCCTACCGGAGAACCTCGGGCCCCGTGACGATCCGCCGTGAAGCCCAGGCGCGGCAGGTTACGGTAGAGGCGGATCTGGCCCCGGGAGCCCAGCTGGTCCAGACGGAGCAGGAGATACGCCGCCTCCTGAACGAAAGAGTCCCTCCCGAGGAAGGGGTGGTCATCCTCTTTGCCGGAGATTTTGAGGACCTCCAGCGGTACGGTCAGGTCTTCCTGGCGATCATCGTGGTAGCCATAATCCTGGTTTTCGGGGTGATGGCAGCCCAGTTCGAATCCTTTGTGGACCCCTTCATCATCTTCTTCACTATTCCGCTCACCCTGATCGGAGTGATCGTCGCCCATCTTCTCATGGGGGTAAACCTGAGCATCCTGAGCGCCGTGGGGTTCGTCATGCTCGTGGGGATTGTGGTGAACAACGGTATTGTCCTGGTGGACTACACAAACCTTCTGCGGAAGCGGGGCGTTCCCCTCACCGAGGCTTGTCTCCAGGCAGGAGAAAACCGGCTCCGGCCGATCCTCATGACTAACCTCACCACCATTCTGGGGCTCGTGCCAGTCTCGTTTCTGGAGGGGCAGGGGTCAGAACTGATTCGGCCCATCGGCATTACCGTGGTGGGAGGGCTCACGGCGAGCGCCATCCTGACGCTCTTTTTTGTACCGCTCCTCTATGCTGCCATAAACAGCAAGACCGACATTTTCAGGAAACGACGCCAGGCCAGGCTTGAGCGACGCTTCGAGCATTATTTCGATGAGGATCATCGGGAAAACACGAAAGGAGTCTTGCCATGACCAAAACCAGGAGCTGTCTCCGGGTGGAAATAATTCTGAACCAGGCAATAGAGGAGGACCTCTTTGATCGATTCCAGGCCCACCAGACAGGAACGGCCTTCACCCGGCTGTGCCCCGTCTTCGGCCGAGGATCGAGCGGAGAACGCCGGGGCGATCAAGTCTGGCCCGAGGAGAACGTCCTGATACTGATCTATTGCGACCGGGAGGAAAAGGATCGTCTTGTCCGGGCCGTGAGGGAGGTAAAAGCTCTCTATCCCGGAGAGGGGATCAAGCTCTTTTCCTCGACGGTAGATCTTCAGGAAGTATAACGATTCAGGAGCAGACGCAGTATAATGGGAGTCGGGAGAGCTATGACCGGATCAATATTGATTGTCGAAGACGATGCCGATATCGCTCAACTGATGAGCGCCTATCTTCACAGGGAAGGATTCAGCACGGAAATTGCCGGAACCGGCGAGGCTGCTATTGCGGCATTGAAGTCACACCCCCGGGATCTGATCCTGCTGGACATAAACCTGCCCGGCATAGACGGCTTCGAGGTTCTCCAGAACCTGCGACGCACCGGGGACACTCCGGTGATCATCATGACCGCTCGCCGTGAAGACATGGACGTGGTCTTCGGCTTGGGCGCCGGAGCCGATGAATACGTGACCAAACCCTTCTCGCCCCGAGTTCTGGTAGCTCGCGTCCGGGCTCTCCTTCGGAGAGTTCAGGTAGAACAGCGAGGAAGTGTATCCTTGTCGAAGGAAGGAACCCAATCGCTCCCTCCCGAGGGAGAGGCAGGGGCAATCCGGCTGGGAGCGGTATCGGTACACCTGGAAACATCACAGGTCATAAAGGAAGGAACAGAAATCTCCCTGGCACCCCGGGAGTTTGCCCTTCTGCGCTATCTGATCCAGCGGAAGGGGAGACCGGCCGGTCCCCGGGAGATTTACGAGGCCGTCTGGGGAAACGACTACGGAGATCTTTCCAGCGTGGCTGTTCACATTCAACGGTTGCGCCGCAAGCTGGAGGAGGACCCTGCCGATCCACAGTATATCATCACCCGCCACGGCTACGGCTACGTTCTTCTCTGCAGCCCCCCCGCCTCCACCCGGGAAACCGCCCCATGAAGCACAGCACAAAAATCAGGGCCATGATCATTGCCCTCACCCTGACCCCCTTCTTTCTCATTACCTTCTCCTACTACATGATCACCACCTTCTCCCGAGAAGTCGCTCTCTTCCGGGAGGTCCTGGAATGGCAGGAATGGGTCGAGACAAAACTAACTGATCAAATACGGCAGGGAACGCTTGCCCAGGAGGATCTGAAAAATCGGGATTTTGCCTTTGTCGTACTGAGCGAGGAGATGGAGGTAGCAGCCGGTTCTCCCGGGACTCATCCGGTAAGGACGGCCCTTGCAGAAAGTCATGACCCCAGACAGGAGTTGCTGACCCACATCGAGGAGCAACTGGGAGAGACCCGATTCAGCCTCCTGTCGGTTCAGGCCCCCGGTAATGAGCGGTATTATGTGATCTACGAACACCCCGTGATCAAGCCACCCGGGGGACATCCCGGAAGGCGGCATCTGTTGCCCCTTACTTTAGTAGCCCTGGCCCTTGTGGCTGGAAGCCTTGTCGGCACCGCCATTTTGCAGGACTTTTCCAGCAAACTGAACGTTCTCCGCGATGCCACCCATCGCATGGCCGCAGGCGATATAACCACCCCCGTTCCTGCAGCATATCGTGATGAGTTCGGCCTTCTGGCTCAGGATCTGGAGTTCCTTCGTCTCACCCTGGACCAGGCACGGACACAGCGAACCCGGATGTTCATGGGGCTTTCTCACGATCTGAGCACTCCCCTGACTACCATCAAAGGATATGTTGAAGCCCTGGAAGACAACGTCTTCGGTGAACCCCAATCACGCCAGCAGGCACTCCAGGCGATTTCCTCCAAGGCAGATCTGCTCCAGGAGCGAATCGATCAGCTCATCGATTTCTCCCGCCTGGAATCTCCCGATCACCAAGCAATACTGGCCGTGGTCCCTGCCGGAGACTACTTTTCGGACGTTGCCGAAACAATCCGCAGAGACGTGGAACTTACAGGACGATACTTCCTTCAGGAGATCGCAATCCCCCGGAAGAAGTTGATTCAGGTGGACCGCCGCCTGATGGAACGCCTCTTCGAAAATCTCTATCAGAACGCGATCCGCTACACCCAGGAGAAAAACACTGTCTTTTTTCGAGTTCACCCACGAGAAAAAGATACAATCTTTGAACTGGAATTCGCTGATGACGGCCCGGGTTTCGGCGAAGTTTCTCCACGCGAGGTCTTTGAACCCTTCCGCCGGGGCTCCCACGGCAGGAACGAACCGGGCCTCGGCTTCGGCCTCACCACGGTGCGATCCATCGCCGAAACCCTGGGGTTTACCGTTTCAGCAGGACCATCTCCCGAAGGAGGGGCCTCTATCACCGTGAGAGGCCCCCTGATACCGGGAAAGCCCGGTTCGTCAGAGTGAATCCATCGTCACCAGGGGAACATCTTTTGTAGCGGCTCCTCCCAGGGTCTCCAGCCGGGAACCATCAAAGCGGTAGCCCTCGGAAGTGAGTGGCCACAGAAGGGGCATCAGCGAGTGGATTGCACCGGAGAATCCCTGGAGAATCGCTCCCAGGTTCTCCGTCCCCCGCGAGAGCTCGGCCTCATTCTCTATGGAAAAGGGGCCGGAAAAGCCCTTCTCCAGCAAGGCCTCCACAAAGGCACGCCAGTCCATGCTGTCGCTGCCTCCGAACCCGGGAAGCATGGCTTCGTAGTTCAGACGATCCCACTCGTGGGCCGGAACGGGAACCCCCGCCCGCTCGGCCAGATCCCGGGAGACAAGCTGCATGGCATACATCCCCCCCCAGTGAGCCGCTATGCTGTTTTTCTTGAGACGCGTGGCCTTTACGTGGACCATCTTTATTCGAGAGAAGTCGGAATGGCGTAACACCTCCACCGGATCTGTGTGCTGCCACACATCGTGGGAGGGATCGTAGATCTCCCCGTGGGCGGCGCTTGGAATAAGGGTATACATGAGCTTTCGGGCCGCCAGCGTTCCCGGCAGGTTGTTATAGGTCGACGTGTATCCCGGGGAGCGCCATCCTTCCATGGGGCAATTTTCGTAGGTCACAGTAACCCCCAGATCCTCGGCGTACTTGATGATAGGGGTAAAGATGCGCTGATATTCCAGGAGGTTCTTCTCGAAACCGCCCTCGGTATTTCCCAGCTCGTGGTTGTACCCAACAAAAGTCCCCACGCGCACCCCGTTTTTATCGCCCCCCAGAAGATGAGCAATCCGGATCAGCGCCAGCAGATGGTTCTGGTTTCGAACCCGTTCCCCGGGGTCGCCCCCCAGGAGGTTTTCGTAGGCCCCCAGAGAAAATCGCATATCCCGGGCTGCAAAAAGATCCAGCACCTCCTGGGCCCTGCGCGGCGAGAAATCCTCGTAGTCGATATGAGTCGCCACGTGGTCCGTTCTGGTTCCATCGCGACGAAACACACAAACATCCAGACCCTGGGCTCCCAACCCCTCTGCTCTGGCAAGAATCTCTTCCAGCCCCAGCCCCGGAAATGCCGAGGTCATCAGCCAAATAGGATTATTCATTCTCTTCCTCCCCTGCCGTCATTTGTTATCGCGCCGGCGATCCCCGACGCAACACCCCTGTTCTTTCTCTAACCTCGCGGTTTTTCCATCATATTTTTGTGCTGTCCTTCGCCGGACCCTGGACCTTCTGCCACGAACCCGAACGAGCGCTCGTCAGAAGCGCTTCGCAGACCTCAATTTCCCGAAGCCCGTCCCGAAAAGACGGATAATCTCCGGCTGTTCCGGCCTGGACGCTGGAGTAGAAATCGCGCATGAACTGCTTCACCGTATCACCAAATCCCTCCTGGTGCCCCCCGGGATAGGAACAATATTTCCGGGCCTCTTCCTCAAAGGATGAAGGATCCTTGACCTGGACCTGGTTTGTTCCCTCCCTGTTGCCGTACCAGATATGGTTCGGCTCCTCCGAGTTCCACCCGGCGGCCTGCTCCAAACCATGGATCTCAAAATTCAGGTAACACTTCCGGCCCGCCGCAACCTGGCTGAAGAGGGCGCTCCCCTGAACGCCCTGGTCTGTCCGAAAGAGGACCGATGCCTGGTCCTCCGTATCGACCTGGTACTCTTCCCAGGCCCCGGAATCGTCCGGCGAGGAAGGCGCCGATGAAAAGGTCTGAACCGAACCCAGGGGTTTTCTGCGGACGGGGTGAACCGTGGAGAAATCGGCGCAAACCTGCTGAACCTGCTGCCCCGTGAGAAACTCGATCATGTCAAACCAATGCGACGCCAGGTCTCCCACCACCCGGGTGTCGCCCGCCTTGGATGATTCCAGACGCCAGTTGTAGTCATCCCGATAGAGGAGCCAATCCTGAAGAAACCCTCCGTGGATATTCACAAGTTTCCCCAGATGGCCCGACCGGATTTTCCGTTTCAGGTTTTGAACCAGGGGGTAATAGCGAAGGTTGAAATGCACCCCGTGAAAAAGCCCCCGGCTGGTCGCCAGTTCGACCAGCTCCTCTCCCTCGGCACGGGTCAGGGCGAGGGGCTTCTCGCACACCACATGCTTCCCCGCCAGCAGGGCCGCCTTCACCATACCGTGATGAAGATGGTTGGGAGAGCATACATGAACAGCATCGATCTCCCGGTCCTGAAGCATCTCTTCCCAGGACTCGTAGGCCTTGGGAAGGCCGTACCTGCGCGCCGTTGCCCGGGCCTTGTCCAGGGAGGTTCCTGCCACACCAACAGCCTGGACCAGATCGGGGTTTCTCTGAAGTCCTTCTATATGGACAGGGCCGATCAGACCCGTTCCTATTACACCAACTCTCATTACACTCATATCCATTCTCCTTCACGCCATCACATGCGAAGTTTCTTATCGCGGCCGTACATAAAAATCAGTAAAAGGAGAACCACCCCGAAGGTGATATTCCTGCCAAATTGTTCCATCCTGAGCGTTATCAAGAGGCTTTCAAGCAACTGCAGCATGATCGCCCCAAAAAACACCCCTCGATATCCCCCCACTCCTCCTGTAAGGGCCGTTCCGCCCACAACAACCGCCACAACCGACGCAAGGGTGTATTTGTCCCCCAGAGTGATGTTGTAGACAGAGCCCAGATAGCCCAGGTAGAGGAAACCTGCCAGCCCGGCCAGAAGCGAACAGAGTCCGAAGGTGATAATCCTCATGGGGACAACGGACACACCCGAGAGCTTCGCTGCCGTCTCGTTGCTTCCCAAAGCGTAGAGATTCATGCCGTAGCGACTGTTATGGAGAAGGACCAGCACCAGCACCGCGATAAGAATCCACCAGAAGAGGATTCCCGGAACGCCCCCTATTCGTCCCACAACCAGGATCCTCAGCAGCGGAGACGCCCCTCCCACGGGAACACCGCCAGTAATAAACCTGTTGGTGGCAGCCACAATAATCCCCATGCCCAGGGTCATCACCAGGGGAGGTATTCCGAAAAAGACCACCCCCGTGCCGTTGAGAAGTCCCACCAAAAAGGAAAAGAAGAGCACTGCCAGGAGCGCCAGCATCAGTCTCTGATCCTGTTGCCTCATGACGGCGCCCCCCACAATCGCCCCGAAGGTCACCAGATTTCCCACGGAAAGATCAATCCCGTTCTTTCCGCCGATTACCACCAAACTCTGACCGGCAGCTACGATTCCCAAAAAAGAGGCCACCACCAGCATATTGATAATCTGCCGTGGCGCGGCAAAACCGGGAGAGACAATCTGCCCGATTGCAAGCAAGACCAGGCAGAGCGAGAAGACCAGCACCGTCGGGTCCAGAACCCGGGCGATGTGCTGCTTCATTTCTCCAGAACTGTTATGATTCATCTTTGCTTTTTCCCCTGTTCTTCTTCGAAAGCACTCCACCCGCTGCCAAAGCTCCCACGAGAATGAGACCTTGCATAAGCCGCTGAAAGTTGACCGGTATCCCCAGGAAGAAGATGGCGTCGTTGACCAGCTTCAGAATGGCAGCTCCGAAGACACTTCCCACGGGACCACCGATACCACCGGCCAGACTCGTTCCTCCCAGAGCAACGGCGCTGATCGATTCCAGATCGTAGCCCTGTCCCGCGTAGGGATTACCCGTGATCGTCTCTCCCAGAATGCAGAACGAGGCCAGCGAAACGAAAACGCTGCAGATCATGTATGACGAAAGTCGTATCCGTGCCACGGGAAGACCCGTTTCAAACGCAGCGGGGGCATTGCCCCCCACGGCCTTCAGGTGTACCCCGAAGGAGCTTTTTTTCAGGACCCAGGACAGCCCGAAAAGGGCAAGCACCACCCAGACGACCAGAGGAAAGAAGAGGAACTGTCCCGAGTAGAGATCATACAACTCCATGGGCACGCCTCCGCCCGATTCGGGCCGTATCCATAGGGCCAGCCCGGTCCAGATGATCCCCGTGGCAAAGGTCGTGATGATGGGCTGAAACCGCAGATAGGCTACGCAAAAACCGTTCACCGCCCCCGCAGCCAGCCCTGCGGCAATTCCGCACAGAAGCCCCAGGACGATACTCGGGGGAGAAAACCCGCCTGCAGCCATCACCTCAACAGCCGTGACATTCACCAGGGCGATCATGGTTCCCACGGAAAGATCGATACCTCCCCCGAGAATAACAAAGGTCTGGCCGTAGGCAGCCAGTATGAGAGGAAGCCACGTTCTCAACTTGACAAGCAGGTTGTAGGGCAGAATGTAGCCGGGCTGCACCGCCGTAATCACCGCCACCAGGGCTAGCATCACCAGAAACGACAATCTCCAGGCCTCGCCCTTCAGAAAGAACATTTTCACCCCCGACGCTGCACCGGCCAGGGAAAAGAACTGTTTCACCACGATTTACCTTCCTTCCTCGGCGGGATCGTCCACCCCCAGGGCAGCTCGGTACAGGGTCGACTCGTTCAGATCCTTGCCGGAGAGCTCCCGGATCACCCGCCCCTCGCGGAAAACCAGCACCCTGTCGGCGTTTTGCAAAAGCTCCTGATCATCCGAGGAGTTCCAGATTACCGAACACCCGGCCTGGCACATTCGCTCCATCAGCTCGTAGAGATCTTTTTTCGTTTTCACATCGACACCCTTGGTGGGATCATCCATGAGGATGACTGCAGGGTTGTTCAGAAGCCACCTGCCGATGATAACTTTTTGCTGGTTTCCTCCGCTCAAGGTGCTCACAGGTCTGTCCAGCGTATCGTAGACCAGCCCCAGATCCTGGATAACCGAATCGGCAGAGCCTTTCAGAGTTTTCCGGCGAAAAAGAGGCATTGTGTTCAGGATAACCCTGGAAATAAAGAGGTTTTCCAGGATGGAACGGATGAGGAAAACCCCGTATTTTTTTCGGTCTCCCGAGATATACGCCAGGGACTCCCTCATGGCCTGTTTGGGAGATTTCAGGGAAACCGCTCTCCCCTCCCGTTCCAGCGTTCCCTCGTGTAATGGCTCTACACCAAAAAGGGTCAGAAGGAACGCTCGTTGGCCCTGCCCCTGAAGCCCCCCAAGACCAAGGATCTCACCCTGCCCCAGGGAAAAATCTATTTCCCTGATAGAACGTCCCGACAAACCGCGTCCACCCAGAAGCTCCCGCCCCGATCGGTAGGGGGAACTTTTTCGGTACTCGCTTTGAAAGATATCCCCCACCATGAGATGCACGATCTCGTCGCGGGTTATGGAGGAGATGGTGCTACACCCCACATGCTTGCCGCCCCGCATGATGGTAATCCGGTCACCGACCCGAAAGATCTCCTCCAACTTGTGGCTGATGAAAATGATTCCCTTTTCTTTCGCCTTGAGGCGATCCAGAATTCCGAAAAACAGGTCTATCTGTTCTTTGGAAAGCGACGCCGTGGGCTCGTCAAATATCAGAATTTCCGGGTCCCTGGCAAGAACCTTCATGATTTCCACAAGCTGCTGGAGATCAGGAGTAAGGGCATGAACCATGGTCTCCAGGGAGAAACCCCGGGGAAAGAGATCACGAAATTCCGAGAAGATTTCTTCCAGGGCCTCTTCGTTTTTTGTATCCCTGAGAATCCCCAGCCCGTTAACCTTCTCCATTCCCAAAAGAATATTCTGGGCCACCGAGAGGCTCGGAACCAGACTGAGTTCCTGGTAGACCACACCCACCCCCCGTTCCCGGGAAAGGCGCGGCGTTATATCCTCCAAAAGACGATCCTTCACCCGAACCGTACCGGAGTCAGGCCGGACCACACCGGAGATCACCTTGCAGAGAGTGCTCTTCCCGCACCCGTTGGACCCGAGAAGGACATGGACCTCCCCGGACCGCAGATCGAAGTCGGCACCACTCAGGGCTGTGACCCCGCCAAAACGCTTCTTGATTGATTGTGCGCTCAATAATGTCATGTGCTTGTCCTGTGGATCCCCCGCCAAAGCGGGGAGATCCACACAATCAGACGGGTCTTCCCGATAGATCGTCTTCCCGATGCATAATTCGGGAGACCTTACTTGAAGAACTGCTCAGCCTGGGCCGGCGTAATATGCCCGTCCACAGAGTAGTAGTCGGGGTATCCCTTGTATTCGTTGTAGACCGTGTCAAAGTTCAGGTTGGTAACCACCACCGGAACGGGAACATAAAGGGTATTCCCGAACGGTCCTGACAGGACGCCATCCTTCAGTTCGCGCCCCTTCAGGAGCTGAACGGCAACTTCCAGAGCAGACGCCATACATCCCGGAGGGTTGGCAACACCAATCCCGTCGATTCCCGTCTCTTTCCAGAGGTTGAGGTACCCCACCCGAGCTTCACCGGTTACGTAGATATCGTCCCGACCGGCAGAACGGATCGCCCGGAGCGCTCCCTCGGCCATGCCATCCTGGACCCAGACCCCGTTGATGTCGGGATAGGTGGCAAGGAGGTTCTGCATGGTGGACTGCCCCAGAGCGTTGTCCCAGTCTGCATTCACCTGGTTGAGAATTTCGATCCCCGAAGCATCACGAAACACCTCGGTATATCCTCTGACACGGGCTGTGTTGGCGGGATGACCGGAAATTCCGTTGATAGCAACAATCTTCCCCTGGTCCCCAAGCTTGTCCACAAGCCACCTGGCGCTGATCCGTGCCCACTCGGCCTGGTCAATTGCCACGTTTATTGCATCGGGGGATGATACCTCTGTATCGGTGGCGATCACGATGATTCCCCGCTGGACCGCTTCACGAATGACGGGGTTCAGGGCGTTGGCATCGGCCGGGTTCACCAGGATCACATCGGCACCGCGAGAGATCAGGTTTCTGATCTGGTCTATCTGTCCCTCCAGGGGAACATCAAAACTCTGGACAACAACTTCTTTAATGAAACCCTCTCGAATATAGGGCTGTGCGACCTCCTGAACCCGGTCTACCATCTGGGTGCGCCACTCACTCCCTACCCAGGGGTTGCTCACACCAATGACAAACCCTTCAGACTTGGCTTCTCCCCGGCCGGCGGCGCTGACCAAAACGGATACCAAGAGCCCCAGAAGGAGACCCAAAACCAAAACTCTTTTCATCTTCATCCAAACCTCCTCATCCAACATTCCAACGATGATGCTTCACTATAAGACGTAATAATCTTGTCGTCAATCTTTTTTGTGCACTAATCGAACATAATAGTACCAAACCTTGACATAGCTTGATTACGGCTTTAGAGTATCGCTACCATGAGGAGCCTTTACTATCAGACACCGTCGGCGGTGGCGCTTATCTTTCACATCATTCGCACCGAGGGCCCCGTCAACAGAACCGATATCGTCAATAGAACCGGTCTCTCAAAATCAACTGTCTCACTTCAGATCAACCGGCTTCTTTCCCGGGGCCTCATCAGGGAGGAATCACCCGGCACGGGGGAGAAGGCCCGACGCAAACTCAGACTGGAACTTGCCGCTGACTCGGGCTGCGTTGTGGGAGTTCTCCTGGGCATCCACGCCCTGACGATCAATATTTTCAATATTGCCATGACCACCCTGGTGGAAGGGTCCTGGGAGATGACCTCGGTAATTGAACCGGAACCGACAAACCGATTCATCATGGAAAAAATCGAGGAGTTGCTCCAGAAGGCAACAATTCCCCGGGACAAACTTTGGGGAATCGGTATCGGATTCCCCTTTCCTGTGGATTTCCGGAAAGGAACCTCTGATTCCCCTCCGAACTTGCCCCTCTGGAACCAGTATCCCTTAAGAAAGGTCTACGAGGAGCATTTTGGCTGTCCCGTTCTGATAGATAACGACGTAAACGTCATGGCCCTGGGAGAAGGCTTTTCCGGAGCGGCTCAGGAAGAGAAGGACTTCATTTTTGTGAAGGTGGGAACCGGCATTGGCTCGGGTCTCATCCTGGACGGGAAGATATACCGGGGTTCCAAGGGATGCGCTGGAGATATCGGCCACATCGGTATCGATGGAGAAACCCGTCTCTGTCACTGCGGAAACCAGGGGTGTCTTGAGGCTATTGCAGCCGCTCCGGCTATCGCCTCCAAAGGACTGGAGGCGGCCATGACCGGCGAAAGCCCCCTGCTGGAGAATATCCTTCAGTCAAAAAGCCGCATCACCTCCCGGGATGTGGGTGATTGCGCCCAGCGCGGAGACATGGCCTCGATCAGGATTATCCAGGAGAGCGGACGCAAGATCGGCTCTGTTCTGGCCAAGCTGGTGAACTTTGCCAACCCCGGGGCGGTCTATATCGGGGGCGGGGTTGCAAACTCGGGGAATCTCTTTCTCTCGTCCATCAGGGAGTCCATCGTCAAGCGCTCACCCCACCTGGCCACGATCGATCTTTCCATTCGCTTTTCCGAACTCATGGCGCGGAGCGGTCCCTCCGGAGCAGGAATTCTCATCATCGACGAGCTCTTCTCCTTCGCCCGGTTCCAGGAGACCCTGGACCGGCGGCTCCCGGCAGAATAACTCCTTTTCCGAAACGACCCTCCCCGAAAGCGGGTGCTCCGAAAAGGCTCCCGTGAAAACCAGCCGTGAAAACCTTGACAGAAACAAAAAACAGTCCTAGCCTCAAAGAAAACCTTTTCTTAGCTATCCCTGTCTATTTCATAAGGAGGAATTGACCATGCGGAGACAAAAAACGTTACTGTCCCTGATGACGGCCCTGGCCGTGGCCCTTGCCCTGGCGGCAACGGGGTGCGCCGGAACGCCCCCGGAGACACGCCCCGATACGGAGCATACCCTGACGGTCCTCACGACCACGGACCTGCATCAGTACATCATGCCCTACGACTACATCAACGACCGCCCCGACGAGACGATCGGCCTCAGCAAGATCTATACTCTGGTTGAGGCGGCCCGTCAGGAATTCCCCAACACACTTCTCTTCTCGGCAGGCGATGATATCCAGGGAAGTCTCGTGGGAGATCTGGAAGCGGAAGTACAGCCTCTGCAGGGCGACGAGACCCAGGCGATCATCCTGGCGATGAACGCCATGGGCTACGATGCCGCCACCGTGGGAAACCACGAGCTGACCGACTTCGGCCTGGACTTCTTTGAACGGGCCCAAGGGGGCTCAGAGTTCCCCTGGCTTTCAGCAAATATCATGCGGGCCGATAATCCCGAAGAGTTTTACACCGACCCCTATGTCATTCTGGAACGCGAGATCGATGGCATCCCCATCAAGATCGGCGTGATAGGCTTTGTTCCTCCCCATATCATGGACTGGGGCCGCCGCCACCTGGAGGGGAAGATAATTGCTCCCGATATTGCAGAACAGGCCAGAAAGATCGTCCCCCAGGTACGCGAAAAGGCCGATATCGTGATCGCCGTGGCCCACACCGGAATAGATCCGGCCCCGGAAGACTCCTATAGCGCCCGGGGAAACGCCGCCTGGTGGCTCGCCCAGGTTCCGGGAATAGACGCCATGGCTCTGGGACACCAGCACCGCCGCTTTCCGGGAGATTTCGCCAGCCTCGCTGAGGAACACCCCGAGAAAATCGACAACGATCGCGGTCTTCTTCACGGAATTCCTTCGGTGATGCCCGGCGCCTGGGGACGAAACCTCGGCGTGATAGAGCTGAACCTTCGTCACAGCAACGGCTCGTGGCAGGTCGTTTCCGGTGAAAGCCACCTTCGACCCATCACAGAAGAGGTTGCCTCGCATCCCCTGATCGAGGAGATCGTTCGGGAACGGCACGAGCAAACCCTGACCTACGTGCGCACCCCCATCGGGGAGACCGAACGGGAGATCGCCTCCTTTTTCTCCCGCGTGAAAGATACGGCCGTAACGCAGATTGTAAACGAGGCCCAACTCTGGTATGCCCAACAGATCTTTGCCGACACGGAATGGGAAGACATCCCCATTCTCAGCGCGGCCGCTCCCTTTATCGCCGGCAGGAATGGCCCCCTGGACTTCACCCAGGTCTCGCAAGAGGTAAACATCGGCGATGTAACCGATCTCTATGTCTTTCCCAACACGGTCTACGTGGCGAAGCTCAACGGCCTCCAGGTCCGGGACTGGCTGGAGCGCTCTGCCGAGAACTTCAACCAGATCGACCCCGCCAGGGCGGAACCACAGCACCTGGTGAACTACGATTTTCGCGCCTATAACTTCGACGTGATCGAGGGAATCGAGTATCTCCTGGATGTGACAAAACCCGCAGGCAAACGGGTGGTATCGGCAACCTTTGAAGGAACGGAGCTTGCCGAAGAGATGATCTTTCTGGTGATAACAAACAATTACCGGGGTTCCGGCGGCGGAAGTTTCCCTCACATGACAGAGGAGAATATCCTCATGGCCACCACCGATATCAACCGGGAGCAGATTATCAACTATATCAGCCAGCGCCAGGTGATCAATCCCGAACCCTCCCGGAACTGGCGTATCAAGCCCGTGGAAACAGCTGGCCCCCTTTACTTCAGTTCCTCACCTCGGGCAGTGGACTACGTGGATCGCCACAACCTCCAGGGTCTTTCCTTTGTGGAGGAAGACAGCGAGGGCTGGGCCGTCTTCGCCGTGGATCTTCCCCGGCTCTGACGAGTCCCGCCTTGCCAGGGAATCCGGGGAGCACCCCGGATTCCTGCGGCTTCTTACTGCAGATGCAAACCGATCCCGAAGTTCATCGAGACCACCCCCTCTTTCCCCTGATCGAGACCCAGCATGTTGGGAACGCTGTCCAGGGTATCCTGGCGCAAGGAAATTTCTCCGTACCCATAGAGCCCCTCGGCCCACCGGAAGGCTCCGTTCATGGAGAAGTAGGGGCTGATATGGCCATCGTAGTCGGTCTCGCCCCGGATACCGTAGGGGTAGAGGTTGGTATAGGTGAGCCCGACCCCGACAGAAATAATATGCCCCGGTTCCCCTCTCAAGAAGCGTTGGCGTTCCCGGGCCGTATCGGGGGGAGGCAACTCCTCGCCCTCCTCGGCAAGAAACTCCCGGTAGAACCACAACAGAGGATTATAGAAGTTATAAAAGACATCCACCTCGGCAAACCAGGTGCTTTTGTTGGCAAAGGAGGGCTTTAACGAGAGCGATCCCAGGTAGGTGGGGGGAGTCTCCAGGAAGAGCGTCCCGATAAAAAGGTCGTCCAGCTCGGGGAAGACGGCGATCTCTACCGCCGGGAGCATCATGAGCCCCGTGGGGACAAAGTGAACGGACCCCAGGTACCCCTGGTCCTCGGAGAAGGAGACCTTGTTAAAGAGCCCTAGCGAACCGCCTCCCTCTTCAGAAAGACCCACCAGTGCCCCCAGGTTTCGCAGGTTGGCCGAGACGTGCATGATCGAGAGATCGAGGAACTCATCACTCTCTGTCCCTCCATCGGGACGGGAGACGATCTTGTAGGCGTACTGGGTGTAGCCGAACCCGAGCTGGAGGTGGTTGAAGAAGGTGGCTTCCAGAACGACCCGCCCCGAACCCAGGGGGTAGTACTCTACCTCGTCATCGCCCAGCTTGAGCTTTATCCCCGTGGGCGGCGGAATTCTGTCTTTGACCGGCCTGAAGAGGTTCCAGTTATCAAAATCCTCCTCCATGTGATCGGGTTCACCGAAGTAGCCCACCAGGCCGGTAACCTCCACATGCTTTCCCAGGGGGATCTCGTAGAACTGGAACTCAAAGAACGAGGTGGCCGCCTCATCCTCTTCGTGCTGGACATCATCGGTCTGGTCCTGCTCGTAGACATTGGCCGAGATCCCGCCGATCAGCCCGATGCGGGTCCCCTCGGAACGCTCGATCAGATCGCGCCCCAAACGGCTGGGAAGAGTTGCCCGCACTCCCGTGGAGAGCAGGTAGGTATTGGTCTGCAAAGCTTCCCGCAGGTCAGCCATGAAAGCCGGATCTACACTCTGCGCATCTGCCCGGGAAGCCCCCCCTGCCAGGACAACCAGAGCCGCTGTGAACATCAGAGCGGCCCTATTTTTTCGTATTGAATTCATACAATGAAGTATGATTGATACAGGGAAAAAGGCAAGTGCTAAACCGGGAAAACCCCGATAGCACGCCCGTTCCCCTGCTGTTGCTCAGGCCGGTGCAGCCGGAAATGCCGCCTGTTACAGGCGGTCAAGAAGCGCCGTGAGCCGTTCCTGGGAAAAATCGGGCGCCACGGGAAAGACAACCCGGCTCTCCCCGAAATGAACGGACAGATCCAGAACGCTTTCGTCTCCCTCGTCGGGATCCAGGGTTATTCCCGTGATCCGGTCGTAGGGGATAAAGGTGTAGCGGTAGCCGTAATCGGCATCATCCTCACTTTTGGTGGGCTTGTCCCGATTAATTACCACCAGTTCCCGGGCTGTTGCAAGAAACAGGGTATCCTGCAGAACCTGCTTTTTTCTCCGCCCCTCAGAGCGGTACTCCCGGTAGGGTTGGTACTCCACGGGAGTCACCTCTTCGTCCCGAAAATCCGCCAGTACCAGCGATTCGTAGAAGTGGGATTTTTCATCCCTGTTCTCGGGCAGGGTTTTCACGTCCACCGTCACATCGTTGTTCACAAAGCTCCTGCGGATGATTCGCAGAACCTCCTCCAGCGGCTCTATTTCCACGGGATTAAAGATAACCGAGTCAAAGTGATCGGCCGTGGCCAGAAGGAGTTCTCCCAGGAGCAGGTTATGGCCGTACTGGAAATAGAGAAGGTCTCCGTAGGGGATCACTGTCTTGTCCACGGCGTACTTTGTGCGCTGGAAGAGAAGGATCTCCTCCTCCGTGAGGGCAAGGAGGGTATTGTAGAGAGGCATACCCTTGCGAAGGTTCCTCCGCTCTACGTTAATGGGTATCTTGATCGCGTAACGGGCAGCGGCGATATCGTCTTTTACCCGCAAAAACTGCTGGGGAATATCTTCCTCTTCCCTGATGACCAGTACCCATGGGCCAAACTGATCGTACTCTTTCTGCAGAATATCCATTGCCTTCCTCCCTGCACTACGTTTGAAACAGCTGTGCCGCAAAACAGGCGACACCCGTTCCTCCCAGTCTCGCACAGGATTGGCGAGGATGCAAATTTTGCCGCCCAGCCACCCGGCCGCACGGCCGGGCAAATGAGGACTAACGGGGGGGATCAGACCGGCCCGTATCGACAGAACCGTATTACTGCCGGATCAGGAACGTCCGGATTCGGGCTCGTGATTGTATCGATCAGCAGAACCCGCGCATCGGGAAACATTTGGGCAAAGAGATTCGCGTTGGCCGGCTCATTCTCCACAGCCACCCAGACAGTTCCCATTCTGCCGATACTCTCCAGGGCTTTTCGCTTGAAAACAAGATCAGGCGTCTCAAAATCCGGCTTCAGAATAAAACGAGTCCCCTCTCCTGCCGGCAGATTGGCCTGAACAAAAGATTGCCGTGTCCCTGTGGACATACCCGGTTCATCTCGTCCAGTAAGATACACCAGAAGGCATCCCTCCTGGTGTATCCACCAGAGTATCTCGGCAACTCCCTGGTACGGAGCATCTTCCAGAGCATAGTGGTTCGTAAAGAACCGGTCACTCCAGAAACGCGATATTTTTCTTGCCAGGTCTTCTGACAGGGTCATACAAGATTTCAGGGCATCGAGAACATTCCACCCCATGTCGCCAACAGAGAGTTGGTCCACCGCAGGCGCAATGACAGGATATTCCTCGGCGGCCTCTCTCAAAATTCTGAAGTTTCTCGGGGCAGTATCCATAATGGTGGAATCGATATCAAAAATCGCTACAGACCCTCTCATGTCCTTCGGCGCGATCCCCTTCAGGTACTCAATGGTGAGATTCAGACCAGTCTCCTTTCTCTACAACAATAGCGTGAACCCTCCAGAACTCTATGGCCCCGGCAATCTCCTGAAGTGTCAGGTCCGGGTCATGTATCTCACGGGGAGCTTTTGCTCCCGGGTAGAGGGTATGGACAACAAAACAGGGAGAGTCCCACCACCCCCAGAGACAGATCTCTCTCGTAAGGCTTTTCTCCCCCTCGCAAAGGTGTGAGGGGATAGTCCTCTTGTTTCGATACCCCCAGAAAGAGGCAGAGCCGTCAGGGGGAACCTCCCTGAGACCGGATACTCCTGCAAACCGCGGATATTCATAGGAGGCATGAACCCATCCCTGTCTGTGGGCAGGAGAAATAGAAGAGAGGTGTTCTTCAACCAACCAATCCATCACCCTTTCGGGGGGCTCCGAGAAGTCCTGCCGGTGGGCATCAATGTGTTCCGGATCATTCCATTTCCATTGAATTATCATTTCAACCCCGAGTTCATGAAGCCTTCGAGAAATTTCCGCTGAAACACCAAAAAAGCCAGGAAGAGAGGCATCGCAACGATCAGCGTTGCCGCCGACATAAGGCCCCATTGGGCTCCTATCTCGCCAAGCTGGGTAAACCGCGCCAAACCGGCCGTGAGGGGCCGCGTTCTGTCTGACTGCGTGACGATAAGGGGCCAGATCAAACTATTCCAGTGCCAGTTGATTGAGGAGATTGAAAAAGCCACCAGCGACGAGGTGGCCATGGGCAGATAGACAAGGCGAAGCGTCAGGTACCATCCGCACCCATCAACCAGTGCAGCGTCACCGTAATCACGGGGTATACTCAGAAAGGCCTGGCGAAGAAGAAACGTTCCGAAAGCGCTTCCCCAAAAGGGTATCGCCATGGCCCATACCGTGTCGTACAGGCCCAGTATTCGAATTGTCTGAAAGTTTGGAACCAGCAGAGCCACCGTGGGAATCATCATCTGGGCGAGAATAATGGTGAAAAACACATTTTTTCCCGGAAACCGGTAAAAGGCAAAAGCAAAGGCTGCCAGAGAACTGGTAACCAGCTGAACCGAAAGAATTACCGTGACCAGATATATTGTGTTTCTGAAATAGAGCGGAAAGGGAGCAATAGCGAGGGCACGAGCGAAATTATCAAGACTGAGATGGCTACCAAACCATACGCGCCCTCTCGAAAATGATTCCAGGGGTGGTCGCATACTCGCCACAACGGACCAGATCAGCGGAGCAAACCAGAGGAAGCAGAGCAAAACTCCCCCACAGAGCCCCAGAATGCGCAGAACCGGGAACGGTCTTCTTCCAGCACTATACCTCATGGGTTCGCCTCTCGCTGGCAAAAAAGTTTGTCAAAGTAAAGAGCAGTAGTAACAGAACCAGTAACACCGTAATCGCCGAGGAGCGGCCAACATTCAGACTCTCGAACCTCACCTGCCAGAGATGATAGAGCAATAGATTACTGCTGTTGCTCGGCCCGCCCTGGGTCATAATAAAAACATGGTCCACCGCCTGAAAAGCGCCGATCACCGCGACGGTGGTTACAAAAAGACTCGTTCTCCTGAGCAGAGGCAGAGTGAATCGGAAAAACGTCGTAACCGGCCCGACCCCTTCGATTCGAAGCGCTTCATAGACGTCGCGAGGAAGATTTTGCACCCCCGCAAGGAAAAAGATCATGAAAAAACTTGAGTCCTTCCAGAACTGCACAATCAGCAAAGCCCACAGAGACATTCGAGGGTTTGCGATCCAGTTCTGGGGCCCCGTGTATCCAAAGAAACGAAGAAACTGATTGAATATTCCGTAGCCCGGGGTAAAGAAAAACAACCAGATCGTTGCAGCCGAAACCATGGGCAAGATAGCAGGGTGAAAGATCGCTATTCGGAAAAATGCACCCTTGTACTTGTTCAGCCAGAGGGCAAAGACAAGTGCTGTTGTTACCACCATCGGCACCAGCACCAGCACGTAAACGATTGTATTCCTCAGGATAAGCCGAAAAGTGGAGCTCTCCAGAAGATCCCGGTAGTTCCCCAGACCATAGAACAGAGGCTCACGAAAGCGGGGCACGTTCAGGCGATGCTGAAAGAAAGCGGCCACCACACTCGCAATGGTAGGATAGATAGTGAAGATGACAACAAAGGTCAGCGTGGGCAAAATCAGCATATAGGGTGTCAACGGCATACGCCTTTCCCTGAGCATAACGTCTCCTGTGAAGATCCTGTGACACATGATTCGGCCAACCCCTTTGAGGGGCTGGCCGTTTCTCAATTGATAAACTCAGCGAAAATCACGCAGAGCAGCATCGGCCTCGCGCTGGGCCTCTCTCATGGCCTCGGCAGGCGTCATCTGGCGATTAAAGGCAGCTTCCAGATAGTTATGGAAAATATTCCGCACCTCTCCAAGGTTCTGTAGCGACAACTCTTTCCCCGCCGTGGCAAGAATCTGCCGAGCCTCCCCGGCCTGGGGATGCTGCCGGATATACTCCCCAAGAGCGGGTGTTTCGAAAGCACTATTTCGGTGGGCGATATAACCGGTGGCTATACTGAAATCTGCCACCCGATCAGGTTCGGTGAGAAAGACAGCAAAATCAAAGGCCGCCTGCCTTTGGGCCTCGGGGATCCCCCTGGTGATGTAGAGATTTCCGCCACCGGGAACACTGAACTGGCCTCCGTCACGGCCGGGAATTCCTGTGACACCAACAGAGAAGTCAGCCTGACTCAGGATTCGCGCAAGGCTTCCTGAGGTATGCACTATCATGGCTGAATCCCCAGCGACAAACCCGGGAACAACATTTCCCCAGGAAGCCTGTACGCCCCGGGGCGTCGCCTGATACCGGTCAGAGAGACTGTTGTAGTACTCGATTGCTGCTATTACATCGGGATGGTCGAAAAACACCTCGGCATCCCCTTCTCCGACGATGTTTTGCCCAGCCCCCATAGCAAGTGGTTGGAAGAGCCAGTAGGGCCACGACGAAGGCCATTCAATACCCCAACGCAGAACCTCTCCGTTCTGCCGAACGGTAAGGGCCTGAGCGGCCTCTGCAAGTTCCGCCCAATTCGAGGGAGCCTCTATTCCCGCCTCTTCCAGCAAATCCGCATTGTAGTAGAGCATGACGGCGCTACGCTGGAAGGGCAGACTCCATATCTCGTCCATGTAGTAGGAGTTGGAGAGAAAAACCGGGATAAAGTCTTCCAGATAAGCCTGTCCGTCGGGCATGGCCTGGATCAGGTCCGTGATCGGTTCGATATATCGGGCATTCGCAAGATCAAATAGATCTGTTGCCAGAAGAACCGAGAGTGCCGGTGGCGACCCTCCGCCGTCCATGGTGGTCTGAATCATGGTCCGGATATCGGGGTATCCTCCTGCATAAACCGGTTCGATCGTTACTCCGGGGTTTTTTGCCTCGAACTCCCGGGCGTAGCGGTCAAGAATATCCGAAATAGGCGCATCCACCGCTACGGGATAGGCCACTTGAATCGTTACATCTCCTGGCGTCTTCTCCCTGTTTCCCGATGCGTAGACCACGCCCGCGAGAACCATCATTGCGAGCCCTACAAAGAAAACTTTGCGTTCATTCATCATCTCCTCCTTGCCGTGTTTCTCTGACCCAGGATCTCCGGGTCTCTTCCAACAGTTGAAGCTGTTCTTCAGCATGATCACCGTGAATCACCTCAAACGCCAGGAGAAGCAAGTTCGAAAAAGCCATTGGCACTGCCATGGAGTTTTTGAAACGAACCTCCCCCCGGGGAACATGGACGTAGTGTGAACAGGAGCCCACATAGTCAGGGTGTATCGTTGCAGTAACAAGAAAGGACAGAGCTCCGCGTTCCCGACAAAGCCGAAGCAGGGGAAAGAGCCAGCTGTCATCCCGGGTATATCCGAACGCTACAAGAACATCCTCACTGCCAAGGGGATAGATCTCATCAGGAGAATGGTCTGACTCGTGGGAAATCAGAACGGTCACGATCCGGTATCGCCGGAGTCGTTGTGCAAGATAATGCGCCGGGTAATAACCCGTGCCCATCCCCGCAACATACACAGTCCTTGCCCTAAAAACTTTCTCAGCAAAGACGCGAAGGGTTTGTTCCGGCACAATCTCCAGGAGGCGCCCCATCGCTCGCATATCCACATGTACCGCCTGGTCGATCATCTCGGGAATGGTTCTGACCCGGTTGTGAAGGTCTTGCGATGCCCGGAAAGAATCTATGTGGGTAGAAAAAAACTGCTCCACTCCCGCTTGAAAACTTCGGTAATCGGAATAGCCCAGCTTCCGGAAGAAGTTGATCAGAATCGGCTTGCTTACCTGAGCCTGGCGAAGGAAATCCTTCTGCGAGAGCAACACGGCCTTCTCCGGGTTCCCGTTCACAAAGTCCAGAAGACTCTGCTCAAGGCGTGTCAGGTGTTCCCGGGCATGCTCGATCCGCTCCATCCAGTCGACTCGATACATCACAGAAGTAAATATACACCATCTTTTTTTACTTCACAACGTTTTTATTCTCTTAAATTCAAAACTCTGGTAAAAATAAGAATCTCTTACTTACTTGCAGCCTCATCCTTCCCGGACACGCTGACTATCCTTTCAGACCGGCCGACATGAAACTCTCGATAAACTTCCGCTGGTACACCACGAAAAGAACCAGGAGGGGAGCCGTAACAAAAATGGTAGCCGCCATAAGGAGGGTCCAATCGGCACCACTCTCCTGCTGAACAAACATGGCGAGCCCCAGCGTGAGAGTGCGTACCGACGGAGTATCGGTGACAACCAGGGGCCAGAAAAAGTCATTCCAGTGGGTAACAATGCTGATAAGGCCAAAAGCTACGAAGGTAGGCTTTGCCATGGGCATAAGAACCCGCACGATAAACATCGGCCCCGAGCACCCATCTATTACCGCGGCATCTTCAAAATCCCGGGGAACCTGCCGGAAGGCCTGGCGCAAAAGGAAGGTCCCGTACCCTGATGCAAAAAAGGGCAGCATCATGGCAAGCCGTGTATTCAGAACTCCCAAGTGTCGCACAGTGAGGTAATTGGGAACAATAATCGCATGAACAGGGAGCATCATCTGGATGATAAAGAACACGAAGAGAATGTTACTTCCCCGGAAGGTGAGACGTGAAAAGGCGTAGGCAGCAGTGGTCACCGTAAAAATTTGAACAGCCAGAACCCCCAGCACCACAATGATGGTGTTAACCAAATAAAGGCCAAAGGGAGCCATATTAAACACTTCCATGTAGTTTATCAGAACCAGCGGATTCGGTATCCACTGGGGTTCGGGGGTGAAGACCGCAGCCCGTGTCTTCAGCGATGTCGAGAGAGCCCACAAGTAGGGAACAATCGTTATGCCCGCTACTGCCATAAGAATCACGTGAAGAAATATCTTCTTTTTCCGAAGGAATGTGACCACCGGCAGAGCTGCAGAAGAGACTCCACCCTTTTGATCACCCTGAATCGTTCGACGAGTATCAGACTTCATAATGGACCTTCTTCTCCATGGAGCGAACCAGCAGAACTATGAACCCTATCAGGGCTACCAGAAAGAGCACGGTCAGCGCGGCAGCGCGGCCAATATTCCAGAACCGAAAAGCATACTGATAAATGTAGTAGACCATAACGTTTGTCCGGTCGGCGGGGCCTCCCTGGGTCATCACATAGACCAGATCAAAGACCTGGAACGAGGTAATCACCCCCACCACCACCACAAACATCGACGTGGGGCCGAGAAGGGGCAACGTGATCAGCCGGAGCTTCTGAAAAAACCCGGCTCCCTCCAGATCAGCACTTTCGTAGAGCTCGGTACTGATGCTCTGGAGCCCTGCAAGAAAAATGATCATGAAATAGCCAAAATTCTTCCAAACCGCCGTGATCATGATAGCCGGCAAGGCCCAATCCATGCTGTAGAGCCACTGCCGGGGAGGTATGCCCAGACGGCCCAAATAGTGGTTTATGAGACCAATCCCGGGGTTGAAGAGCCAGACCCCCAGCATGGCCGCGGCGGCCATGGGAATCATGGTGGGATAAAACATGGCAACCCGATAGACGTTGCGAAGCCAACCGAGATTTTCGTTCAGCAGAACGGCCATCATAAGAGAGATCACCATGGTCACGGGTATCGTTCCCAGAACAAAAAAGAGGGTGTTTCGCACAACGGTCCAGAAAATATCAGCCTGAAAAGCATCGCGATAGTTTCCGAAACCTGCAAAAACCGGGACCGGCGATATGACGCTCTGGCGGAACAAACTGAGCCCGAAAGAATAGACCACAGGCCAGTAAGTAAAGAGAACAAGGAAAATTACACTGGGTAGAAGATACAAATAGGGATGATAGGATCGCTTGAAAGCAAACGTGAAGGCCACGGCAACAGCTCCTCTTTGGAAGGTAAAGATGGCGTGCGGCGCGGCAGCAGCGCCGCACGCCGGAAAACATAAACGGTCAGTGCTGTGGTAGTCCGTTTAAGGAAGCCATTCTTTGAGCAGATTTTCTGCTTGACGCTGGGCGCGATCCAAAGCAACCCGGGGCGTCATATTTCCCGCCGTTGATTCGTTCAGGGCTGATTTCAGGTACTCCCGGATCTCCTGAAAGGCAGGGGCCATCATTTTTCCTGAGGCGTAGTCCAGTTGGTCCCGGGCCACCAGATATTCCGGATACTGCTCGGTGTATTCCTTCATATCAGGCAAATCATAGGAAGAGGCCCGAACCGAGACGTACCCCGAATCCCGACTCCAGCGAGCCGCCATCTCGGGTGTTGTCAGAAACTCGATGAACGTCCACGCCGCCCTTCGGTTTGCTTCGGGTATTCCCCGTCCCATATGGATGTTCCCGCCTCCCACTTCGGCACCGTAACGCACGTTTCCGGGCATGAAGGCAACACCAAAATCAAACTGGGCAGAACTTCGGAGGAAACTCAGAACTCCCGTGGAATGGTAGAGCATGGAGGTTTGGCCAGCGACAAAATCCGGGGGAGTCGAAGCCCAGGTGCTGTGGGGCGGAGCAACCTTGTCCTCCTGAGTAAGCGCTACCCAAAACTCCAGGGCTTCCACCGCTTCGGGAGAGTTCAAATTGACTCGTCGCTCCCGGTAGTTGATCAGTTCCGATCCGTTTTGACGGACAAACCCCTGGAAGAGCCAATCATCCCAACCTCCGGAGATGGTGACACCGTGCCGTCCGGGGCGGTTCAGCTTTCCTGCAAAGTCCCGAACCTCCTGCCACGTCTCGGGGGGACGATCAGGATCAAGTCCCACTTCGGCAAAATGCTCCTTGTTCCAGTAAAAAACCGGCGTGCTTCGCTGGAAGGGGATTCCCCAGAGCTCGCCCTCTTCATCGTAGCTGTTCTCCATAAAGGCCGGGAAAAAGTCAGCAAGAAACTCCGGGGATGCATAGGAGCTCAAGGGCTCAATTCCGTTCATCGCAAGGAGTGTCGGCAACTCGGATATCTCTACAATAAACAGATCGGGAGGGTTGCCCCCCATAACGGCGGTTTGAACTTTTTGCATGGTGGGATCGTAGTCGCCAGAATAAACAGGCACAATTTCGATGTCGGAATGAAGGTCGTTAAACTCCTCTACATAGGTGTTCATCACCCGTGCCAGAGGTCCTGCCACCCCCACCGGGTAATAGAACGTGAGCCGCACCAGACCGGGCTCTGTTTTCCTCTGAGCCGAACCACCGTTACCGCAGGCTCCCAAGGCCAGAGCGATACACGCAACAACAATCAAGGTTGTTCCTTTTCTCATCTCTCTCCCCCTTATTATTCTCCGGGACCATTGCGAAGAATGACCCCATCTTCAGATCCTAGGGCTCTTTCGGAAAATCACAAAGTGATTAATGTCACAGGATATCCTCAAGAGGGTATGACAAAAGTCACGATTTCAGGATAGATGTGAAGAAATTTGCTCGGGATCAAGAAGAAAGACCCGGTTCTCCGAAGCCATCCGCAGGGCGTGAAACCGGTCGTCGGCTCCCATCTTATCATAGAGAGCACTTACGTAATTACGAATGGTGGCAGCGGAAATGCCCAGTTCCCGGGCCATCTCGGAATTACTGCGGTGTTCCGCCAGGAGGAGAAGCACTGCCCGCTCCCTGCTGGAGAGCTCTTTCACCCAGGGAGCCGGCGAGTGGGCATTGCCGTGCCGGGCCCCGCCCCCCGAGGCAACCAGCTTTTGGGCAACCGAGGGAGAAATCAGCACGGCTCCCTCGTGGGCAGCCCTGACAGAGGAGATGAGCGTTTCGGGCTTGGTATTTTTAAGCAGATACCCTGTCGCCCCCTGCTCAAGCGCCTCCAGAACGTAATCGTCTTCATCGAAAACAGTCAGCATAATGATCGCCACCCGGGGGAGAATCTCAAGAATCCTGGAAGCAGCTCCAACCCCATCAAGTTTCGGCATGCGCACGTCCATGAGGATCACATCGGGAAGGAGTTCTTTCGCCATGCGAACCGCCTCAAGGCCGTCCCGGGCTATTCCTGCCACAACCACATCGGAGGCGTTTGCCTCCAGGACCAGCTTCAGGTTTTCCACAAAGAGCAATTGATCGTCCACGAGCAGAACACGGATTTTCATCGTTCCTCCTCCTTCAGGGTTCCCTCAGGGGCGTCTTTCCTGGCTTTACCGGCCTCCGGGTTTGGCTCTACCGGTATGCGTGCGGTTACGCGAAACCCGCTTTTCAGGGTCTCGTAGGCAAGCTGTCCCTGCACCTGGGAAAGACGCTCCCGCATTCCCAGAAAGCCGATTCCCTCTTCCAGGTCGGAAGAACCTTCCCCGTCGTCCCGGACGTAGACCTGGAGCTCTCCCGGGTGGTGCCAGAGCGCCACCTGAATATTTTTGGCCTTCCCGTGACGAAAGGCATTGACCAGAGCCTCCTGGACAAAACGGTACATCGTTGCATCCACGACTCCGCCGTAGGTTTTTGCAACGTTGCTGAAAAAGACTTCGACCTTCACTCCCGTGGCGGCCCCGAAGGACTTGGCAATCTCATGGATATTTTCCACCCCGAAGGCAGTGGCGCTCTCCAGAGAATGCAGGGCATGGAGAGCGGTCCGTGTCTCCTGGTGGGTTGCATCCACATGATTCCGGGCTTTCTGCAGGACCTCGGCGCAGCGCTCGGGGGAGGAGTGCAAAAACCCCAAGGCCGCATCCAGCATCACGGTGATCGCGCTGATCATGTACCCGATCGTGTCGTGGAGGTCCCGGGTTATCCGCTTTCGCTCTTCATCGCGGGAACGAACCTCCAGATTCTGGGCGTATTGCTGAAATCCCACGTTGGCCCTGGACAGAACTCCGACGGTCTTCTCCAGCTGAAGGTTCTTTTGCCGCTCCCGCTCCAGGGTCTGCTCTATCCGTGCCGAGAGCCTTGCCACAAGGTGTAACACCAGGGCAGGCCCGGCCAGCAAAACCCGGCCGGCCAGATCAAGCCCTGCAACGCTATGATTGTAGGTTACCACAACAGGATAGGCCGCAAAGATGAAACAGCCCAGCATCGTTACCGTTAGAACAACGCCTCTTGTGCTGCTTCGCACCACCGAGAGCAACGTTGCTGCCCCCAAAAGCGGCAACAGGGGCGCCGCTCCCGGCGAAGGAAGAGAAAAGCTGAGATACACCGCCAGGAGCCAGAGGACAAAGACCGCCAGGCCAAGCAGGAGGGGAGAATAGCCCAGAAGGAGCAGCACCAGCAGCCCTCCTGCAAGAACTCCGAGAAGAAGGACATCCTGCCAAAACCCCGCAGGGAATTCCTGAAAGGCCACCATGGCGATTCCCCAGGCAGAAAAAAAAAGTGCGCAAAGTACCCAGGGAGTATTCCGTGGAGGGTGAGAGAACAATCCTCCGGAAGAAATTCGCAGAAACCAGGGGAGGGGCCTCATGCCGATCAATGGTATACCTGATGCCAGAAGAAAACCAGCGCTTTTTTCCTTCTCTAAGTTTCTGATACCCTCGCCATCCTGAATGGCTGTCATCCCCTGGATGCCTTCCTCGGGGTGCAGACCCCCCGGCCTTACCTGCGGAGTCTCCTCTCCCGAGGCGCCAGGGCGTCCAGAACGGTCTGGAACACTCCTTCCGATCCCGGAGGAACCAGAAGATGGACCCCGCAGCTCCTGATTCCTCCCGTATGGAGGGGGACGGCCAGGGCCGGGAAGCCCGTCAGAGATCCCGCCATATTAAGGCGCAAGGTGGTCTCCCGGTATTCCTGCCCCAACGATGCCCCATCGGGAGTAGGCGTGGCCACCGACGGAAGGAGGAGCCCGTCTCCCGCAGCAGAAATCTCCTCCACCACCTGAACAACCTCTGAAATCACTTCCCGGGCCCGGGAGACGCGGGTTTCGCTCCAGTGACGACCTCGATCGATCAACGCCCAGACCAGGGGATCGTAGTAGTCCCGATGGAGATCGAGCCAGGGTTCATGGCACAGCCAGGCTTCCCGGGAACAGATCACATTATAGGCGTCCAGGGCATGTTCCATGACTGCATCAAGTCTGATCCGCCAGGCATCCGGCAGAGCTTCCACCATAACCGGGGATGGTCCCTCGGAGAGATTTTTTTCCCAGTCCTCCCGGGCCCGGCGGACTGTCTCGTCCAGAACCACTTCCCTGGGCGTGTAGGAGAAAAAGCGCACAGCCCCGGGGGAAGGCCCTTCATTCTTTCCCGAACCATCTCCCGAAGGAAGGAGTTCTTTCAGAAGAAACTGCATGTCCCGAGGGCCGGCACAGAACCACCCCACCGTGTCAAAGGATGCAGCCAGGGGGAACACCCCCTGAAGCTCTTCTTTTTTCCACCCCTGCCGGAACCCCCAGAGACCGCACAGTGCTGCAGGCACCCGGATAGAGCCGCCCGTATCACTCCCCAGGGCTACAGGCACAATACCGGCGGCAACGGCCCAGGCCGAACCGCTCGAAGACCCCCCCGGGATGAGATTGCTGTCCAGAGGATGAGGGCAGTCACCCTGGGATGCGTTCTTTCCGTCCAATCCGTAGGCGAACTCGTTCATCTGGGTCCGTCCTGCCAGAAAGGCGCCCTTCTCCCGCAGACGCTGCACCAGGGGAGCATCTCTGCGGGCCGGTCCGGGAGAGAGGGCTTCCAGAAGCACCCGGGAACTGCATCCCGTCACATCCCCTGCTACATCGAAGAGGTCCTTCACAGCCACAGGCACTCCCTGAAGAGGAAGATCTGACTCCTCCCGGGGGATTTCGTTCCACCAGCTCCGGAAAGCTCTCCGCCAAAGAGCCCGATCGTATCGGGCTGGCCGGTCCCGCAATTCCTTTACCCAGCGGGAGGGGTCTTCGTGCCACAGGCGCTTCCAGTCTTCCAGAGATCGCCGGACGATCCCTTCGTCCAGGGGGCGGTATAGATCACGCATAACGAAAACTCCTTTGTCAGGATACCAATCGGCTCATCATCGAATAAAAAAAGCAGCCCCTGAGAGCTGCTTTCAAAAGATCAAGACCTAACGTCCGGGAAGCCAGATACCCGTCAAGAACGGAAAACCCGGCTTCACCCGATTTCGTGTGTCCCGAAGGATATACCCGCAGGTTATTCCGCCGGAGTCGCCTCGGCTTTGTCCTCTCCGGACTCGGCCTCAACAGTCTCAGCGGGTGCTTCCTCGGGTTGTGCCTCAACCACAGGGGCCACTTTCTTGGCGGCCTTTTTCTTTCCCTCGACCTTTTTTTCGACCTCATCGGCGACCAGTTCAAGGATCACCATTTCGGCCGCATCGCTGTGCCGGGGGCCAAGCTTGAGAATCCTCGTATATCCACCGGGACGCTCAAGGTAGCGCGGGGCGATATCAGTAAAGAGTTTTGCCAAGACAGCCTTGTCTTTGATATCGCGGGCGATCATCCGCCGGTTATGGACACTATCCACCCGGGAACGGGTAATCATCTTTTCCGCTGCACGCCGCACCACCAGAGCTTTTGCCTTCGTGGTTTTGATACGCTCATGCCGAAAAAACGAAGTGAGCATATTCCGAGTCATGGCCTTTCGATGGGCTGTTTTGCGCCCCAACCGATTATATCCGATCTTATGCTTCATTCTGCTCTTCCTTCTTTTTGAGGAATATAGGGTTCTCTTTCAGTGCCGAATAATCGGTCATCCCCAAACCAAGATCCCATTCGTCCAACTTCTCTTTAATCTCCTGAAGAGACTTCTTCCCAAAGTTCCGCGTCTTCGCAATCTCGTCCTCGGTGCGCTGTGTCAGATCACCCAGGGTGTTGATGTTTGCGTTCTTGAGGCAGTTGCTGGCCCGAACGGAGAGCTCCAGCTCTTCCACGGGGGTGCTCAGGATCTGGCGGACAAACTTCATGTCCTCGTCTTCGTCATCGTCCCGACCTACCTCATCTTCATTGAAGTTAATGAAGACGTCAAAATAATCCTTCGCAATCTTCGCCGCTTCGCCCACGGCATCAACGGGAGAGATTGTTCCGTCGGTCCAGACATCCAGGATCAGCTTATCATAATCGTTGCGCTGGCCCACCCGGGCATTATCAATGGAAAACTTCACCCTCTTGACCGGAGAAAACATCGCGTCCACGGCGATCGTCCCCACTCCGTCCAGGTACTCTTCACTGGCCTCAGCAGGTACATACCCTCGCCCAAGATCAATCTGGATCTCCATATCAAACCGGGCATCTTCCATGAGGGTCATGATGGGCAGATCGGGGTTGGAGATTTCCACACCCTCTGCCGAAAAGGACGCCCCTGTTACCGTCTGAGGACCGGAGAACTCAAGAAAGAGAACCTTCTGATCCATCGAATCGGGCAGAGCAACCTGCAGCCGCTTCAACTTGTTCACGATATCCGGAGTATCTTCCTGAACACCCGGAATCGGCTCGAACTCGCTGGAGAGCATCCGCTGGTTTCCCTCGGAATCGTACATCGTCACCCGGAGAGCCGTTACTGCGTAACCCGGAATGGAACTCAGGAGAACCCGGCGAAGCGAGTTCCCCACGGTCGTCCCATATCCCCTTTCGAAGGGATAGGCTACAAAGGTGCCGTAATCGGGAGTCGATCCGCTGGGTTCAAACGATATATTTTTGGGCCGTTTAAAACCCTTGAGAAGAGCTTTTCGAGCCATTCCAATCTCCTTATAGAAGCCGTGATTACACGCGTCGGCTTTTTCGCGGTCGACATCCATTGTGAGGAATCGCTGTGATATCCTCAATGGAGCGCACTCTCAAACCGAGTTGCCCCAATGAACGGACAGCAGATTCCCGACCGATCCCCGGACCTTTCACAAAGACGTGGACTTCCTGCAAGCCAAACTGCAGAGCTTTCTGAGCAGCCGTTTCTGCCGTTGTCTGTGCCGCGAAGGGAGTAGACTTTTTTGCGCCCCGGAAACCCAGGGATCCTGCGCTGCTCCAGGAGACGACGTTTCCGTTCATATCGGAGATCGTCACAATGGTATTGTTGAATGTGGCCTGAATAACCACACGTCCTTCGTAGAGAGATTTTTTCTCTTTCTTTTTCTTTGCAATTTTTGCCAAAGTTCTCTCGCCTCCCTATTTCTTCTTACCAGCAACGGTCTTCCGCTTACCCTTGCGGGTACGGGCGTTTGTGCGCGTCCGCTGCCCCCGGACAGGCAACCCTTTCCGGTGACGAAGTCCCCGGTAGGATCCGATGTCCATAAGCCGTTTAATATTGAGCGAGACCAGAGTACGTAAACGTCCCTCTACGGTATAATCGTTCTCTATAATTTGCCGAAGCGTATTCAACTCTTCCGCCGAGAGATCGTTGATTCGCCGCTCGGCATCAATACTTGCCGTCTTGCAAATATTAATTGCCGAGGAACGGCCGATCCCGTATATATACGTCAACGCAACGTCGACGTGCTTGTTGGGAAGATCGATTCCTGCTATACGAGCCATCCCTTACCCCTTCTGCCGTTGTTTGTGCTTTGGATTACTGCAAATCACACGAACGACACCACGCCGTCGGATAATCTTGCACCCGGCACAAATTGGTTTTACACTGACACGAACTTTCATCAAACCATCCTTCGACTACAAACTGCGTCTTGACTTAATCCGACCGCGCTTGGTCAGTCCTTCGTGATGATGCATCCTGAGATGCCCCTCTATCTGCGACATCAAATCAAGGTCGACTCCCACCATGATCAGCAACGATGTTCCTCCCATCAGAAAGGCGACTTCCATGGGAAAGTTGAACCACCGCTGAACCAGACTGGGAATCACCGCGATAAAGGCCAGGAAAATCGCTCCGGGGAGGATGATCCTGTTCAATACCCGCGTGAAGTACTCTTCCATCTTCTCGCTGCGAATCCCTGGTATCGACCCGCCATTCTCGCGGATATTCTTGGAAATCTCAATCGGGTTCAGCGTCACCTGAGTGTAAAAGTAGGCAAAGAACACGATCAAGACGGTATATATAAAGAGGTAGAGGTTCCCGTCGGGCCTCATCCAAAAGGCAACTCTTTGAAGCCAGCGAACTTCCGGCCCGAACCCCTGCGCAACCTGGAGAGGAAAGGTGAGAATGCTGGAAGCAAAAATCACCGGAATAACCCCCGAGGGGTTGATCTTGAAAGGCACGTACGTATTCTGTGCCCCGTACATCCTGCGGCCAACTACCCTCTTGGCATAGTGCACCGGAATTTTCCGCTGCCCTCGCTGTTCATAGACCACAAGAGCAACTACACCTACAAACATCCCCATAACCGCCAGGAGAAAAACCGGGTTTAGATCGCCGCTGCGAACACTCTGGATCAGAATCCAGAAGGCATTCGGCATGCGCGCAACGATACCGGCAAAGATCAGGAGCGAAATACCGTTTCCGATACCGCGCTGGTTGATCTGTTCTCCTATCCACATCAGGAAGAGCGTTCCCGACGTGACCGACAGGATGGAAACAAAGGTATAGAGCCCCCGGGAGATAGTGATCGCATCGGGGATGCTGTCAGCGTAGACCGTCACCGCGAAAGACTGGAGCAGAGCCACTCCCACCGTCCCGTAACGGGTATAGTTCTGAATCTTCTTTCGACCGCCTTCTTCTTCGGATATTTTTTTCAGCGCCGGGAATACCAGCAGCATCAGCTGCATGATAATCGACATTGAAATGTACGGCATAATACCCAGCATGAAGATGCTGAAGCGGGAAAAGGCCCCCCCAGCGAAGAAATCCAGATAGTCTGTTACAGAAACTCCCGTTCCAGCCTGGGTCATAAAGTACAGGCGAAGCGCGTTGATGTTGATCCCGGGAATGGGAATCGTTGCACCAAGGCGATAAATCGCGAGCATGGCCAGAGTAAACAGAACCCTTTCGCGCAGGTCCCGAATTCGAAAAATATCAGCGATCGGATTCGAAGCCATACAGTTTACCCTTCCGAGCCGGTATCACGCACCGCTTCGACAACGGAACCACCCGCCGCCTCAATCTTTGCCTTTGCCCCGGCAGAGATGGCCAACCCCTGAACAGTGAGAGGGTGTGAGCACTCTCCCCGGGCAAGGATCTTGACGAACTTCACGTTCTTCCCCACCATTCGCCGCTCTTTCAGGACTTCCAGCGAGACGACTGCTCCCGATTCGAAAGACTGGCAAAGCACATCCAGATTGATCGGATGATACTCGACCTTGAAGCGGTAGTTGGAAAATCCCCGGCGAGCAATCCGCCGGTAGAGCGGCATCTGACCACCCTCAAAACCGGGCCGCACGCCGCCTCCGGAACGGGCGTTCTGTCCGTTATGCCCTTTTCCGGAAGTCTTTCCCAGGCCGGATCCTATTCCCCGACCAAGGCGCTTCCGGTTACGCACTGCACCTGCAGGCACTCGAATCATATTCATTGCACTTCCTCAACTTCCACGAGATGGGAAACTCTGTCGATCATGCCCTGGAGGGGCGCGTTCAACTCTTTTTCCACACTCTGCCGGATCTTCCGAAGACCCAAGGCCTCCACAGTCCGACGCTGTGCCGGTTTTCGACCGATGGGACTTCGAACGAGCGTAATTCGCACTTTCATAGTTTAACCCCACATCTCCTTGAGTCCCTTGCCACGGTTTCGTGCAACCTCCCGGGCATTCATGAGACTTTCCAGACCGGCAAAGACAGCCTTTACGATGTTGATCGCGTTCTGGCTTCCCATGGACTTGCTCAAGACATCGTGCACACCACCAACCTCGAGAACCGCGCGAACGGGCCCACCGGCAATGATCCCCGTACCAGGAGCAGCGGGTTTCAAGAGCACCTCGGCGCTTTTGAACCGGCCGTTTACCTCATGGGGTATGCTGAACTTCTGCCGCGGGATCTCGATCATACTGCGTTTTGCCCGATCGACACCTTTACGGATCGCCTCCGAAACATCGTTGGCTTTTCCGTAACCGTAACCGACCCTGCCGTTTTTATCGCCAACCACAACCAGGGCGGAGAAGGAAAAACGACGACCGCCCTTCACTACCTTCGCCACACGATTCAGTTTAATGAGCTTCTCGGCAAACTCTTTTTCCATTCCATGATCCACGGAACAACCCCCTAAAACTTGACGCCCGCTTTACGGGCCCCATCAGCCAGCGCTTTCACCACGCCGTGATACAGGTACCCGTTCCTGTCAAAGACAACCTCGGAAATATTCTTGGCCACGAGGTCTTTGCCCAGAGCCTCTCCCAGCTTCTCAGCATCTTCCTTGCGGGGAGCCATGGTCTTGAACTCTCCCGAAACCGTCGAAACCGAAGCAAGGGTCTGGCCCAAAACATCGTCTATGACCTGGGCGTACAGATTCCGGTTCGACCGGAACACCGTCAATCGCGGGCGCTCGGCAGTACCCTTGATGCGCCCTCGTATCCGGGTCTTTCGCTTGACCCGGCGGCGGTTCTTCTCAATTATTCGCTTCATATCGATTCACCTGCCTACTTTATACCGGACTTTCCGACTTTACGCCGTATGTATTCGTCCTCGTACTTCACACCCTTGCCCTTGTAAGGCTCGGGAGGACGCACTTTCCGAATCTCCGACGCGGTTTTACCCACAAGCTGCTTATCGATTCCCTGGATAACCAGCTTGTTTGCACCTTCGCCGGTTATGGTAACTCCCTCGGGTATCACATATTCAATGGGATTGCTGTACCCAAGGTTAAGAAGGACGGAATTTCCCTTCACCTCAGCCCGGTAGCCGACTCCGTTGATAAGAAGAGTCCGGCTGAATCCCTGCGTCACGCCAGCAACCATGTTGGCAACAAGCTGACGATACAGTCCATGAAAACCCTTGGCTTTTTTTGAGTCGTTCTTTCGACTCACCACAACGGAGTTTTCCTGGATATCCAGAGAAACCTCAGGGCGGAGAAGCTGACTGAGCTCGCCCTTGGGACCCTTCACGGTTACGTTCATATCGTTTACGGTGACCGTCACGCCCTTTGGCACATCGATCGGCAAACGTCCTATTCGAGACATTGCGTACTCTCCCTTACCAAATCGAGCAGATCAGCTCGCCGCCGACACACTTTTCAGCAGCCTTGCGCCCGGTGGTAACACCGGTAGAGGTTGAAACGATCAATGTTCCATAGCCATTCAGTATCCGCGGCATCTTCTTGTACCCCGTATACACCCGTCGTCCGGGAGTCGAGATCTTCTTGATGCCGTGAATGATCGGCTGCTGCTTGTCGTCATACTTCAGAAAGACGCGAATCGTATCGCGATCATCCTGAGCCACCCGCTTAAAGTTTTTAATGTAGCCTTCGTTTTTCAGAATCTTGATGATCTCAAGTTTCAGTTTGGAAGGGGTAACATCCACCTTCTCGAACCGCGCCATACTGGCGTTCCGAATTTTGGTAAGCATGTCGGCTACGGGATCAGAAACACTCATTACTCTCTCCTACCAGCTCGACTTGGTAACACCGGGGATTAACCCTTCGCTTGCCAACTTCCGGAAACACACACGGCACATTTCAAACTTGCGAAGATAGCCGCGAGGCCTTCCGCATATACGACACCTGTTTACACGCCGTGTCGAATATTTCGGTTTTCGCTGCGCCCTAATTATCTGTGACTTCTTAGCCATCGAGCCCCCTCTTCCTTACTTCCGGAATGGCAAGTTCAATTTTGAAAGAAGCGCATGCGCTTCCTGATCGGTCTTCGCAGTAGTTACCACGACGACATTCAACCCCGTGATCTGATCGATCTTGTCATAGTCGATCTCCGGGAAAATAATATGCTCGACAATACCCAGGGAATAGTTTCCGTTCCCGTCGAAGCCGTTCGGGTTTATCCCCCGAAAGTCCTTAACACGCGGCAAGGCGATGTTCACAAGACGATCAAGAAACTCCCACATGCGGTCACTGCGAAGCGTTACCTTGGTTCCGATCTCCATGCCGTCACGGAGCTTGAAGTTCGCAATGGACTTCTTCGACTTCGTTCGCACAGCTTTTTGACCGGCAATCAGGGTCAACTCGTTCTGGGAGTTTTCCAGGGCCTTCTTGTTCTGTATCGCTTCGCCTACGCCCATGCTCAGAACGATCTTCTCAATTCTGGGCACCTGCATAACCGAGGTATAGCCAAACTCTTTTTGAAGCTCCGGGGTGATCTTCTCGTTGAAAATCTTCCGCATCGCTGGAATATGTGTTGCCATCAGATCGTTTCTCCCGTTCGCCGAGAAAACCGGACCTTGGCATCACCTTCAGCGCGATATCCCAAGCGGGAAGGTTTCCCATCCTTTTCCACGAACATGACGTTCGAAATATCGATGGAAGCCTCGCGCTCAATGATTCCGCCGGTGTCTTCCTGGCTGCGCTTCTTTTGAGCTTTCTTCACCAAGTTAACACCCTCGACGAGAACCCGGTTCTTTGCCCGGTCGATCTTCAGGATCTTCCCGGTCTTCCCTTTGTCTTTTCCGGCGACAACCATCACCGTGTCATCTTTCTTCAACTTCGTTTTCATACAACGCTCCTACAAAACCTCGGGAGCAAGCGAGACTATCTTCATGTGGTTCGCGTCGCGCAATTCCCGCGCCACGGGACCGAAGATTCTCTTTCCCTTGGGATTCTGGACCTTGTCGATGATCACGCAGGCATTGTCATCAAAACGAATATACGTCCCGTCTTTTCGTCGAATCTCCTTCGACGTCCGGACAATAACAGCCTGCTCGACAGAGCCTTTCTTGATCGGTGCGTTCGGCAAAGCATCCTTCACAGCCACCACAATAATGTCGCCGACCGAAGCGTACTTCCGTTTGCTTCCCCCAAGTATTTTTATACACTGGACGGTTTTTGCACCGCTGTTGTCGGCCACGTTCAAAAATGTTTGCATCTGAATCATACAATCACCACCCTTAACGCGCCCGCTCAACGATTTCTACAAGGCGCCACCGTTTATCACGACTGATGGGGCGAGATTCGACGATGCGAACAAGATCCCCCACATTTGCCTCGTTAGACTCGTCATGAGCCTTCACCTTTTTGGAAAAAGAGACGTACTTCTTGTACAAGGGATGGACCTGCCGACCCTCGACACGAATCACAATCGTCTTATCCATCTTATTGCTTACCACACGGCCCTGGGCAGTTTTCCTACCCTCTGTCTTGATCACCTGAACTGCCATTCAGTCTACTCTCCCTCGTTAACTTGCACGTCAGGGTGGTTGTAGATCAGCGTATTCAATCGGGCCACCTGCCGCCGCAACGTTCGCTTTTCCAACGGATTCTCCACATGTCCCACCACGTGGCCCATCCGCACGTCGAGATATTTGCGACGGAGTTCTTCCCGCTTGGCAACAAGCTCCTCAAACGTCAGATCGTGAAAGGAATTACGCATATTACTCCACACCTCTCCGTGCCACAAATCTCGTCTTGATCGGCAGCTTGCTCGCAGCAAGGGTCATCGCTTCTTCTGCAAGCTCGTGACCAACCCCTGCAAGCTCGAACAAAACCGTTCCGGACTTTACCGATGCAACCCACCGCTCGGGGTTTCCCTTTCCCTTACCCATCCGGGTTTCAGCGGGCTTCTTTGTGTAGGGCACATCAGGAAAAATCCGTATCCACACTTTTCCACCACGCTTGATCTTTCTGGTCATGGCGATACGAGCGGCCTCAATCTGCCGGTTCGTCAGCCATTGCCCTTCGAGCGCAACCAGCCCGTAGTCCCCGAAAGAAATCGAGTTACCCCGGGTTGCTGCTCCGCGAAGGTCACGGTTCACGCGCCGCTGGCGCTTCCTGAACCTTACTCGTTTTGGACTCAGCATTATGCACTACTCCTCGCGCCGCTTCGCTCGCGCCGGTTCTTTCGAACAACTGCGCCGGCGTCCTGCTTGGTCTCAGCAGAAAGAACTTCGCCGTGAAACATCCAGACCTTCACACCGATCGTCCCGAAGGTGGTCAGTGCCTCGGCGAAGCCGTAGTCAATGTTGGCCCGCAAGGTATGGAGCGGCACCCGTCCTGCTTTCTGCTGCTCGCTTCGGGACATCTCCGCGCCTCCCAGGCGACCGGAAATATGAACCTTCACTCCCTGGATACCGCCTTTCATGGCGTTGTTTACCGCCATCTTCAGCGTCCGCCGGAATGATCCGCGAGATTTGAGCTGCCTGGCAATATTCAGCGCCACAACCTGGGCATGAGTCTCAGGCCGCTTGATCTCCTTGATCTTGATCTGGATCTTTTTCCCTGCAATGTTCTGCAGACGAGTCCCGATTTTCTCGATATTGGAACCCTTGGTCCCGATGATCACACCTGGCCGGGAGGTATGGATAACCAGGGTTATCCGCTGGGGATGACGAATGATCTCAACCTCAGCGATGTCAGCTCCCTTTGTTTCAGGGGCGTTGTTCAAAACCTTCCGCAGATGAAGATCTTCATGGAGCGTATCCGCGTATTCCCGGGGATCTACATACCACTTAGAGCGCCAGGTCTTGTTTATCCCAAGGCGCATGCCATACGGATTGACTTTCTGTCCCACGTTACTCCCCCACCTGGTCTATGCGGTCTACAACTGCCGTGATGTGACTCATCCGCTTGAGCAACATATCCGCCCGTCCGCGTCCGCGAACCCAGAGACGCTTCAAGCGGGGCCCTTCGTCAATGTACAACTCACTGACGTACAACATTCCCTCATCCATACTGCGATTGTTACTCAGCGCATTCGCTGCTGCCGACTGAATAACTTTACGAATAAGACCAGCCCCTTTGTTCGGGAGGTTATTCAAAATCGCGATTGCCTCCGGATACGGCTTTCTACGCACGAGATCAGCAACAACCCGTGCCTTAAAAGGTGATATCCGAACGTACTTGGCTACTGCCTTGTATCCCATCGTACCGTCCTCTACCGTCTTCCGGCTTTCTTATCGGATCCGGCATGCCCCCGGAACAATCGAGTGGGAGAAAACTCCCCGAGCTTATGCCCTACAAGATTTTCCGTCACATAAACCGGCACCCACGCCTTGCCGTTGTACACAGATATGGTAAGCCCCACCATCTCGGGGATAATCGTGGACGTCCGCGAATAGGTCTTGATCATTTTTTTCTGATCAGCCTTGTTCATGTCCAGCACCCGACGGTAGAGACTCTTTTCTATAAACGGTCCCTTTTTTATTGAACGCGACACACCATGCTCCTACTTACGCTTCTTCACGATAAAATTGCCGGAAGTCTTCCGCTTCTTCCGCGTCTTGTAGCCCTTGGTGGGCACACCCCAGGGACTCACCGGATGGCGTCCACCACTGGTTCGGCCCTCACCACCACCATGGGGGTGATCAACCGGGTTCATGACAACACCACGAACCTTTGGTCGGCGACCAAGCCAACGCGCCCGCCCCGCTTTTCCGAGGGTCACATTCATATGATCCTCGTTTCCGACAGAACCAACCGTAGCCCTGCAACGACGAAAGATCATTCGCATCTCACCGGAAGGAAGCTTCACCGTCACGTAGTCACCGTCGGCGGCAGCAATTGTGGCAGAGGTTCCTGCGGAACGAGCCAACTGGCCGCCCTTCCCCAATTGCAGCTCAACGTTGTGAACCACCGTTCCCAGAGGGATGTTTTCCAGAGCCATGCAGTTACCCACATCGGGGGAAACTTTCTGCCCGCTCACCACCGTCTGACCTTGCTGCAAACCACGAGGAGCAAGAATATACCGCTTCTCGCCATCGGCGTAGCACAACAGAGCGATGTTCGCACTTCGATTCGGATCGTACTCAATCGCTTTCACGACCGCCGGAACATTCATTTTGTCCCGTTTAAAGTCGATCTCCCTGTAGCGGCGTTTATGCCGCCCACCCTTGCGACGAACGCTGATACGCCCGTTGGTGTCACGCCCCGCCTTGAAGGACGTTCCCTTCGTGAGGGACCGCTCGGGAGCCTTCCCCTCGGTGACACCATCATTTTTCAACGTTGTCTTGAACCGCAAGCCGGGCGTAATCGGCTTATAGGTTTTAATTGCCATCAATAACCTCTCTTAAGCACCTTCAAAAATTGAGATGCGCTCACCCTTTGCAAGAGTTACCACCGCCTTTTTCCAGGACGACGTTCGTCCCTTGGCGGACCTGGTGCGCTTGGGCTTCCCCTTCACGTTGATAATCCGGCACTCCTGAGCGTGCACATTAAACAACGTCGAAACAGCCCCCTTCACCTGAACCTTGTTTGCCCGCTGGTCAACACGAAAGGCATACACACCCTCCTCGCGCATCCCGTTGGTCTTCTCCGTGAGAATAGGCTCTAAAATAATCTGTTCCGGATTCATTCCTTCTCCTCCGCAGGGGCTGCATAAAAGTCGCCCAAAGCAGTGGCTGCCGATTCCATCATTACAACCTTGTGCGCATAAAAGAGATCGTGCGCACGCAGACGATTCCAGGAAAGGAAACGAAGCCAGGGAATGTTACGAGCTGACCGCTTCACCATGGGATCGTCCGACGCGGTAACCAGAACTACCCGCTGGGCATCGGTAAGATTCCGCACCAGAGCAACCATATCCTTTGTCTTTCCCGATTCAACCGAGAAATCCTCAACCACAAGAACATTACCGCTCTGCATCTGCTGAGAAAGGATAGACATCATGGCAGCCCGCTTCATCTTTTTCGGAAGACGGTAACTGTAATCCCGGGGAAGAGGACCAAAAACGGTACCTCCACCAACCCACACCGGGGAGCGCCGACTGCCAGCACGGGCACGACCGGTCCCCTTCTGCCTCCAGGGCTTTCGCCCTCCAAAGTTCACGAAACCTCGTGTCTTTGTGGAAGCTGTTCCTACTCTCTTGTTGGCAAGCTCATTTCGAATCGCGTGATAAATCGCACCATCACTCACGTCTCGGGAAAAAACCCGCTCCGAGAGGCTTACGGTACGCAATTCCTTGCCTGCTGTTGATACTACCTGTACATCCATCGTTCCGAACCTCTATTCAGCCGATCATGGGCCGTTTTACAGCCGGGCGAATACGCACAACGGCGTTCTTCCGACCAGGCACCGCTCCTCTTACAAGGATCAGCTGATTTTCCTGATCGATTTTAACTACCCGAAGACTCAAAACGGTACTTCTCTCGCCGCCCATGCGACCCGCCATCTTGGTCCCCTTGATCACCTTTGCAGGATAAGCAGCCATACCAGTGGACCCATTCGCCCGATGAAACTTTGAACCGTGAGTTTTCCGGCCACCGCCAAAATTATGGCGCTTCATGACACCCTGAAAACCCTTTCCTTTTGTGGTCCCCGTAACATCCACGTATCCCACATCTTGCATTACATCAAGACCAAGGGCATCACCCACGGCGCACTCCCGGCCAAAATCACGAAACTCGTAGAGATCGCGCATCGACGGAATTCCCTCGGCAAACTGCCCCAGCACCGGCTTGGTCATCCTCGATTCTTTCTGAGGATTTGCACCGAGCACCACAGCGGAATACCCGTCGCGGTCAACCGTCCGGTGAGCAACAACCACATTGGGCTCAACCTTCAAGACGGTAACAGGGATCAACTGCCCCGAATCGTCGAAGACCTGAGTCATTCCGACTTTCTTTCCAATCAGACCAACCATCGTTATCTTCCTGTTACTGCTTGATCTCTACATCCACGCCGGCAGGAAGCTCAAGCTTCATAAGGGAATCCATCACTGCCGAAGAGGGCTCTATGATATCAATGAGCCGTTTATGGGTCCGCATCTCGAACTGCTCCCGGGACTTTTTGTTTACATGCGGCGACCGCAAAACGGTAAACTTGTTAGTGCGAGTAGGCAGCGGCACGGGACCAGACACAGTTGCACCTGCTTTTAAAACAGTCTGCGCTATCGACGCGGCACTTTGATCAACCAACTGGACATCAAAGCCACGCAGACGAACGCGAATTTTATCGCCGGTCATCGTTCCTCCAAGACAAAAAATCAGGCCTTGCCGCATCCGCAACAAGGCCTGGCGACGGCCGAAAAGCCGCTTACTCTATGACCTCAATCACCTGACCGCTGGCAACCGTTCGGCCACCTTCGCGAATCGCGAAGCGCAGCCCCTGATCCATAGCGATCGGCTTGATCAACTCAACAGAAATCTCGGTGTTGTCACCGGGCATAACCATCTGCTTGTCCTCGGGCAACATAACAGTCCCGGTCACGTCGGTTGTCCGGAAGTAGAACTGGGGACGATAACCCGACATGAAGGGTGAATGACGACCGCCCTCTTCCTTGCTCAAGACATACACCTGACCCTTGAACTTGGTATGAGGAGTGATCGAACCAGGCTTCGCAAGAACCTGACCCCGCTCAACAGCCTTTTTGTCGATACCCCGAAGCAGGGCACCAACGTTATCACCGGCCTGACCGTCATCAAGAAGCTTGTTAAACATCTCTACACCGGTACAGGTGGTCTTCTGGGTATCGCGGATACCCACGATCTCAATCTCATCACCAACCCGAAGAATACCACGCTCGATACGGCCGGTAACAACCGTTCCACGACCCTGAATGGAGAAGATATCCTCAATTGGCATGAGAAAATCCTTGTCCACGGCCCGCTCGGGAACAGGAAAGTACTCGTCCATGGCGTTGAAAAGCTCGATGATTTTCTCGGTCTTTTCGGCATCGTCATGGTTTTCCATTGCAACAAAAGCGCTTCCCTTGATAACAGGAACTTCGTCGCCGGGAAAATCGTAGGAGTTCAGGAGATCCCGAACCTCTTCTTCAACAAGCTCGATCATGTCAGGATCATCAACCTGATCGGTTTTGTTGATAAAAACAATGATCCGGGGAACACCTACCTGACGAGCAAGCAGAATATGCTCCCGGGTCTGGGACATCGCACCATCAGTGGCAGCAACAACCAGCACAGCACCATCCATCTGGGCAGCACCGGTGATCATGTTCTTGACATAGTCAGCGTGCCCGGGACAGTCGACATGAGCGTAGTGACGGGCATCCGTCTCATACTCAACGTGCCGTGTGTTGATCGTGATACCTCGCTCTTTTTCTTCGGGAGCGTTGTCGATCTCATCATAACTCATGACACGGGAGCCGTAGCGCGCAGCGCTCACCATTGTCATTGCTGCTGTCAGCGTTGTCTTTCCATGGTCAACATGACCGATCGTACCGACGTTTACGTGCGGTTTTGTTCGCTCGAATTTACTCTTGGCCATCGCCATCCTCCTTGCACCGTTACAACGACGAAAATAATTGAATGTTCGCACAGACTGCACCGGCAAGGAACCCCCGACCGGTAATCTGAATTGGGACTGGATTATAAGGAACCATTGCTCTTGTTGTCAAGAACAGGAAGCCGCAGGGGTCTGCCAGGCCAACGGCCACAGCTGTACGGCGCCACCTGCAGGCAAAAGCCTGCGGTTTGGCTCCTCGGGGCCAGTTTGCGTGCCACCAAAAACCCGGCGGCACGCACATAATCCCGAAAACTTATAGATGACTATACCATCATTGCAATGGCATGTCACCAGGGTTTTTGATTTTACCAGCGGTAATGAGCAAAAGCTTTGTTTGCCTCTGCCATCCGATGGGTATCTTCCTTCTTCTTGAAAGCCGTCCCGGTGCCGTTGTAGGCATCGACCAGCTCCTGACCCAGCCGCAACCCCATGGATTTGCCACTGCGGGAACGGGCGGCGTTAATTATCCAGCGCATTGCCAGAGCTTCACGACGCCCTTCCTTGACCTCCACCGGAACCTGGTAGGTCGAACCACCCACCCGGCGGCTTTTAACCTCGATGACGGGCATGACGTTATCCAGGGCCTTGCGAAACACCTCGACAGGGGTGGCATCGGAGACTTTCTTTTCTATGTCACCGAGGGCTTCGTACATGATCCGCTGACTGGTAGCACGCTTCCCGTCCAGCATCATGCGATTCACAAACCGGGAAACGGTAACATCTCCATACTGAGGATCCGCCAGAGGCGGCTTCCGCTGAGGAATGTGTCGTCTTGGCATACTTTATCTGCTCCCTTACGCCTTCGGCCGCTTTGTGCCGTACTTGGACCGCGCCTTCCGGCGATCTTCAACACCCAAGGTATCCTTGGTCCCGCGAACAACGTGATACCGGACACCAGGCAGGTCTTTCACCCTTCCTCCACGAAGCAACACAACCGAGTGCTCCTGAAGGTTATGACCGATCCCCGGAATATAAGCCGTAACCTCGATCCCGTTGGACAAGCGCACACGAGCAACTTTCCGCAAGGCCGAATTAGGCTTCTTGGGGGTAACTGTCATAACACGGGTACAGACGCCCCGCTTCTGCGGGCAATTCTGCAAAGCCGGCGACTTTGTTCCTTTAAACTGACGCTCCCGTCCATTACGGATAAGCTGGTTGATAGTTGGCATATCTCTTCTATACTCCGTTTTTGTAGATCGAAACCTTACCAGAGCACCCGGGTCATGTCAATACACCCGGGCACTCTGCTGGATTTCTATTCGGTGATATCCACATCCACCGTATCGGCGGACTGTGCCTGGGCCTCTTTCTCCTTAGCCCGCTCTTCCAGAATCTCTGCGACGTGACTGTCCAGATCTTCCGTTTCATCGTCGAAGAGCCGGATGTTGCGGTAATTCCGCATTCCTGTTCCCGCCGGGATCAGGTGCCCGATAACGACATTCTCCTTCAAGCCGCGCAACTGGTCGGTGGAGCCGGCTATGGCAGCGTTGGTGAGAACACGAGTTGTCTCCTGGAAACTTGCTGCACTGATAAAGGAGTCGATGTTGAGACTTGCCCGGGTTATTCCCAGAAGCAGCGGCCGGGCCACAGCAGGCTGGCCTCCCTGACGAATTACGCGGGCGTTTTCCTCATGGAACTTGGGCTTGTCTATCTGCTGTCCAAAGATAAAGCGCGTGTCTCCGACCTGGACGATTTCCAGTTTTCGCATCATCTGGCGAATGATGACACCAATGTGCTTATCGTTTATCACAACCCCCTGCAGACGGTAGACCTCCTGAACCTCGTTCACCAGGAAGGACTGCAAGGAGTTTTCTCCCAGAATTCCCAGGATTTCGTGGGGGTCAATCGCTCCATCACAGAGCGGCTCACCAGCCTCGACAGGGTCGCCATCCCGGACCAGCATATGTCGCCCCATGGGAACCAGGTGACGGAACTCCCTCCCGTAGGGATCCTCCACCAGGACAACCCGTTTTCCCTTTACCACGTTTCCTGTTTTTACCGTTCCGCTGATCTGGGCAAGAACCGCCGCTGTCTTGGGCCTGCGAGCTTCGAAGAGCTCCCCGACCCGAGGCAGACCACCGGTGATATCCCGGGTCTTGGCGCTTTCTTTAAGCATCTTTGCCAGAACGCGGCCACCCTGCACGGCATCACCATCGGAAACCCCAATGTAGGCACCGTTTGGCAAGGGATACGCAGCAAGCTCTTCTCCCTGGCCATCGAGGATCAGGATCCGGGGCTGCATACCCTCAACAGGATGTTCCACAATCCGGCTCTCGGTATTACCCGTTTCCTCGTTGATCTCTTTCTTGAGGGTAGTCCCTTCCAGAATATCTTCGTACCGAACCGTACCGGAGTGCTCACTCACAATGGGCTCGCTGAAGGGGTCAAAACTGGCGATTGTTTCCTGTGCGTCAAGGAAGGAGCCTTCCCTGGCGTAGACCTCGGCACCGTTACGGACTTCCAGGCGCTGCTCTTGCGCAACCAGGTACAACCGATCCTCCCGGATCACGGCGTAGGCGTTATCCTCGGCCAGAACCTCATCGCCTCCGCGCACAAGCACTACCTGACCGCGAACAACCCGTTCCTCCTGAGAGACCTTGAGGTCACAGCTCTCGTCGAGACCATGGCTTTCGATCACACGAGCGACAAAGATGTACCCCTTACGGGTGAACATGCGAGAGCCATCTTCCAGATCGATGACACTTCCCTCGAGGCGCCGAATCATCGCAGGATAAGAGAGGTATATACGGTTTTCCTCGGCCGTCTTGGTGGCAGCTCCTCCGATATGGAAGGTACGCATGGTGAGCTGCGTTCCGGGCTGTCCGATCGACTGGGCAGCGATAATTCCCACAGCCTCTCCGATGTTGACTACCCGGTTGTCCGCAAGGCTTCGACCGTAGCACTTCTGACAGACCCCGTAAGGGGCTTCGCAGGTGAGAACCGTACGAATACGGACATCCTCAATACCGGCCGCCTCAATCTGATCAGCGACATCGTCGGTGATTTCCTCGTTTACATCGACGATCACCTCTCCCGTAATGGGGTGATGGACCCGCTCAAGAGTAAAGCGACCGCGAATACGATCACCCAGAGGCTCTACGACCTCTTCTCCATCCTTCAGGGCGGTCATGTCGATGCCGTTGATCGTGCCACAATCTTCACCGGACACAACCACATCCTGGGCAATATCGACGAGTCGCCGAGTGAGGTACCCGGCGTCGGCTGTTTTCAAGGCTGTATCGGCCAACCCTTTTCGCGCACCGTTGATGGAGATAAAGAACTCGATAACCGAGAGACCTTCTTTGAAGTTACTCCGGATCGGAAGCTCAATAATATCTCCCGAGGGCTTTGCCATAAGCCCGCGCATCCCCGCCAGCTGGCGAATCTGGCTCCTGCTTCCCCGGGCTCCTGAATCAGCCATCATGTAAACCGGGTTAAACCCGTCGCGGTCTTTCATGAGACGATCCATCATCCGGTTCGTCAGGTCCTCGTTGGTCTTGCTCCAGACCTCGACGACCTTGTTGTAACGCTCGTCCTGGGTAATAACACCACTCAGATATTGCCCCTGGATCTGGGCAACCTCTTCGTTGGCAGTTCCGATCATCCCAGGCTTTTCGTCGGGGATAATAATATCATCGATTCCGATGGTAGCCCCGAAAACCGTGGCGTAGCGAAACCCCATGTCCTTGATCGCATCGAGCATCCGGACTGTGACTGCCGGCCCCAGGTCGGCGAAAACCCGTCCGATCAGGCGCCGCAACTCCTTGTCTCCCATCGTTTCGTTTACGAAGGGAACATCCGGGGGAAAAGCGTCGTTGAGAAGAACCCGGCCAGCCGTCGTTTCCACCAGCTCACCGTCGATTTCAACCTTGATAAGGGCCTGGTAATCCACAGCCCTGGCATCCAGCGCATGGAGCAACTCCTCAGGGCTGGAAAAGCGCTTGCCCTGCCCCTTGGCATCGGGCCGATTCCGGGTCAGGTAGTTGATTCCCAAGACCATATCCTGACTGGGAAAGACCACGGGCTGTCCGTTTGCCGGGTTGAGGAGGTTCTGGGAAGCCAGCATAAGGGTCCAGGCCTCGATCTGCGCCGCCTGGGTCAGAGGAACGTGGACGGCCATCTGATCCCCGTCAAAGTCAGCGTTGTAGGCGTGACATACCAGAGGATGAAGCTTGATCGCCTTACCGTCCACCAGGACAGGCTCAAAGGCCTGGATTCCCAGACGGTGCAGCGTTGGCGCACGGTTAAGCAGAACAGGATGCTCCCGCACCACTTCATCGAGAACGGCGAAGACTTCCGGCTCTTCCTGCTCCACCAGGGTTTTTGCCCGCTTTATGTTATACACCACATCTTTTTCGACAAGCTTCTTCATGATAAAGGGCTTGAAGAGTTCCAGAGCCATCTTCGTGGGAAGTCCACACTGGTGGAGTTTCAGTTCGGGCCCAACCACGATAACCGAGCGCCCCGAATAATCCACGCGTTTACCCAGCAGATTCTGCCGGAACCTTCCCTGCTTCCCCTTGAGCATGTCCGAAAGAGATTTGAGGGGCCGGTTGCTTGCTCCCTTGACGACGCGTTTCTTTTTGCTGTTGTCAAAGAGCGCGTCCACAGCCTCCTGGAGCATGCGCTTCTCGTTGCGGATTATGATGTCCGGAGCGTTCAGAGAGAGAAGGCGCTTAAGCCGGTTGTTACGGTTTATGACACGTCGATAGAGATCGTTCAGATCGCTCGTGGCAAAACGCCCTCCGTCGAGCTGAACCATGGGCCTCAGTTCCGGAGGGATCACGGGGATCACGTCCATAACCATCCAGGAGGGCTCGTTGCTGGAATCGCGAAAGTTCTCAACGATCTCAACCCGCTTCAACAGACGCTTGTCCGCCTTGGCCCCTTTAATTGCCATCTGTTCCCGCAGCTCGATCGAGAGAGCCTCCAGATCGAGCCCCTCCAGGAGACGGCGGATCGCTTCTGCGCCGATATCAGCCGAGAAGGACATACCGTACCGCTCTTTTGCCTCCCAGAAGTCTTCCTCTGCCAGAAGCTGCGAGGGCTTGAGATCGGTATCACCCGGATCGATTATGATGTACTTTTCGTAGTACAGGACGGAGCGCAACTCCGACACGGTCAGATCCAGAAGCAGTCCCATGCGGGAAGGCACCGAGCGGTAGTACCAGATATGAGAGACGGGGCTTGCCAACTCGATGTGCCCCATCCGTTCACGCCGAACCTTGGGGTGGGCCACCTCTACACCGCAACGGTCACAGATAACCCCTTTGTAGCGGATGCTCTTGAACTTGCCACAATAGCATTCCCACTCTTTGGTGGTTCCAAAGATCCGTTCGCAGAAGAGGCCGTCTTTCTCCGGTCGCAGGGTGCGGTAGTTTATCGTTTCAGGCTTTTTTACCTCGCCATAACTCCACGACCTGATCTGGTCGGGAGAGGCGAGCCGAATATTGATACTGTCGAAATCTTGAATATCGCGCATACCGGTTTCGCTCCTTAGAAGTTGCTGCCCTGCCGGTTAATGAGTTCCTCATCACGCTCGGTGAGAGGAACCTGCTTTCCTTTGGAATCGTAGATCGACATATCAAGACCCAGACCTCGCAATTCCTGCACCAGAACGTTGAAAGACTCAGGAACGCCCGCCGCCGTCGCCGGAAGGCCCTTTACAATGCTTTCGTAGATCTTTGCCCGGCCGTTCATATCGTCGCTCTTTATTGTAAGCATTTCCTGCAAGGTATTTGCAGCCCCGTAGGCTTCGAGAGCCCAGACCTCCATCTCTCCCAGCCGCTGGCCACCGAACTGGGCTTTTCCTCCCAGAGGCTGCTGCGTCACCAGGGAGTAGGGGCCGGTGGAACGGGCATGCATTTTGTCGTCCACCAGATGGTGGAGCTTGATCATGTACATGACACCCACGGTAACGGAGTTCTCAAAGAGTTCCCCCGTCCGGCCATCGCGCAAGACGGTTTTTCCGTCGGGGCTGATCCCGGCAGCGCTGAGTTTCTCCTGAATCTGCTCCGATGTGGCCGACTCGAAAACCGGCGTGGCGTACCACTCGTCCAGCCCGAGGCCAGCCCAGCCCAGCTCGGTCTCGAGAATTTGCCCCAGGTTCATCCGGCTGGGAACTCCCAAAGGATTCAAGCATACATCAAGAGGAATACCTTCAGGCGTAAAGGGCATATCTTCTTCCGGAAGCACCCGGGCAATAACACCCTTGTTTCCGTGGCGCCCGGCCATTTTGTCACCCTCACGAAGCTTGCGCTTGGTAGCCACCAAAACCTTTACAACCTCTTCCACACCGGGAGAGAGATCATCGCCCTCGCTGCGACGCAAACGCTGCACGTCGATCACGGTACCCTCGGCACCGTGCGGTATTTTCAGGGAGGTGTCGCGAACCTCTTTGGCCTTTTCGCCAAAGATCTGGTTGAGAAGCTTGAACTCCGGCGTTGTCTCGGCGTCGCTCTTGGGCGTTACCTTTCCTACCAGGATATCCCCGGAAGTGACTTTCGCCCCCACACGGATAATTCCCTCACCGTCAAGTTTTGCAAGAGCACGCTCGCTTACATTGGGAATATCATCGGTGATTTTCTCCGGTCCCAACTTGGTCTCCCGCACATCGACGGAGAATTCCTTGATATGAATGGAGGTAAAGATATCTTCCTTGACGACCTTCTCGGAGATGAGAATCGCATCCTCGTAGTTGTACCCATTCCAGGGGACAAAGCCCACAACGATGTTGCGCCCCAGCGCAAGCTCACCTTTGAAGGTAGCCGGCCCATCGGCGATCGCTTCTCGTGCCGCCACGCGCTGCCCCAGCTGAACGTAGGGCTTTTGCAGATAACAGGTATCCTGGTTTGTCCGCTGATACTTGACCAGGTTGTACACGTCCTGATCCTGGGGATCCTTTTTTTCGTCAGGATCGATCACAACCCGGGTGCTGGAGACATACACAACCGTTCCTGCTCGGCGGGCTTTTACCAAAACACCCGAATCGTAGGCGGTCTTTCGTTCCATACCCGTTCCTACGCGGGGGGGCTCGGGAAAAACCAGAGGAACCGCCTGACGTTGCATGTTGGCACCCATAAGGGCACGGTTTGCGTCGTCGTGCTCCAGGAAGGGAATAAGGGCCGCGCTCACGCTGATAATCTGCTTTGGCGAGACGTCCATGTACTGAATCTGCTCGGGGGCGCGCGTGTTATAATCACCGCCCTTACGAACAGACACCTGATCGTTCAAAAACTCGCCGTCCTCGCTGATCGGCGCGTTGGCCTGGGCAATGTAGGATTTCTCCTCGTCCATGGCCGAGAGATACTCGATCTGATCGGTAACCCTGCCGTTTTCAACACGCCGGTAGGGAGTCTCGAGAAAACCGTACTCATTCACCTGGGTGTAGTTGGCCAGGGAGACGATAAGCCCGATATTCGGTCCTTCAGGCGTTTCGATGGGACACATCCGGCCGTAGTGCGTATAGTGGACGTCACGAACCTCAAAGCCGGCCCGGTCGCGCGAGAGGCCTCCCGGCCCCAGGGCGTTGAGCCTCCGCTTGTGCGTTAACTCCGAGAGGGGGTTTACCTGGTCCATGAACTGCGACAGCTGGGAAGAGCCAAAAAACTCCTTGATGGCCGCAACAACCGGCTTGATGGAGATAAGGTCCTGGGGTTTGATCGTATCGGTCTCCTTCAGGGACATACGATCCTTGGCGATGCGCTCCATCCGGCTGAAGGCGGTCTTGAGGGAGTTGGCAAGAAGCTCTCCCACGGAGCGGATGCGGCGATTTCCCAGATGATCGATATCGTCGACGTTCTCCTCTCCGATATAGACCTTGATGAGAAAACGCATGGTGTTCACGATATCTTCCCTGGTCAGGGTATGTTCTTCCGAGGCTTCTTCGTAGTCGAACTTCTTGTTCAGCTTGTAGCGCCCCACGCGACCCAGATCGTAACGGCGGGACGAAAAGAACATGCTCTGAAAATCTCTCTCAGCCCCCTCCATAGTGATCGGCTCACCAGGCTGGATTACTGCATAGATTGCCGAGAGCGCATCTTCCCGGGATGGCTCGTCCCGATCGGAATCGTCGCCCACGAACTTGGACTCTTCCCGTTCAAAGCAGTTCAGGATGATGTCGGCATGGAGGGAATCGTCATGATCATCATCAACAATCTCAATTTCGGAGACGCCAAGCTGGAGCAACTCGTCCAGATCGTGGGGGTGAAGTTTTTCACCGGCACGATAGAGGGTGCGCTCCCCGGCCTCGACAGAGATCACTATCTTCCGGGCAAGAACCCGACCTACGATGTGATCGCGGGCCTGACGGTCTTCCGTGAGAGAAACGGTCTCGCGCCGGTAAAAAAGATCGATGATCTTCTCGCGCGTATCGTATCCCATGGCCCTGAGAAACAGGGTGCCCAGGATTTTCTTCTTTCGGTCTATTTTTGCGTAAATCAGATCCCGTTTCTGGTCTATCTCGAACTCCAGCCAGCTTCCCCGGTACGGGATAATCCGGGAACTGTACACGCCCTTGTCATGCGCGAAAATTACACCAGGGCTCCGGTGGATCTGGCTGACCACGACCCGCTCGGCCCCGTTAATGATGAAGGTTCCCCGCTCCGTCATGAGAGGGATATCACCCATGTAGATATCTTTCTGGCGAATCTCTCCTGTTTCCAGGAAAATAAGGTTAATACGAGCCTTAACAGGACAGGCGTAGGAAGCGCCCTTATTCTTGCACTCTTCCTCACCGAGTTTTATATTTGCTTCGTCAAGAAGGTAATGATCGTATTCCAGACGCATGTCCCCGGAAGGACTTTCTATGGGAAAAGCCATCTCGAATACTTCCTGAAGCCCCTGTGAGAGAGGAGGTTTTCCTGCCTTCAAACGCTCCCGTTGCAAAAACCGCTCATATGAAGAGAGCTGTATATCAACCAGGTCTGGCAGTTCCATAACGCCCGGCCCTGCGGTTCCGACCTCTACCCTGTTGACAACTCGTTCTCTGTCAAACATTTACACCTCCCGACCACGGACTTTCGAAAAAAACGCACCACCGGCGTAAAACACACCGGTGGCGTACAAGCGACTCTTGAGAAAAATAGGCCGTTCGGCGTTACTTAACCTCGACTTCAGCGCCAGCTTCCTCGAGTGTTTTCTTGATCTCGGCAGCCTCTTCCTTGGAAACACCCTCGCGAACGGCTTTATCGCCACCCTCCACGAGCTCTTTGGCTTCCTTGAGACCGAGACCGGTTACTACGGTCCGAACTGCCTTGATAACCTGAATCTTGGTGCCGTCTTTGACACCCTTCAGAATGACGTCGAACTCGGTCTGCTCTTCTACAGCCTCTTCGGCGGGAGCACCAGCACCAGCCGCAGCGACCGCAACGGGAGCCGCCGCAGTAACACCAAACTTCTCTTCCATCATCTTGACCAGCTCGCTTACTTCGAGCACGGTCATCCCTGCAATAGCTTCGAGGATTTCCTCTTTTGTAGCTGCCATATTACCTTCTCCTTTCAAAATGTATCCGGCGATAGCAGGCAACAATCGCGAAGACTAACGCCGGTTGATTCCCTGTTTCTGTGAGGGTCAACCCTCTGCTTTTTGATCCGCCACTGCCTGGAGGGTCCGCACCAGCTTGGTGGGCACACCGTTAACAGCATAGACGAAGTTCTGAACCGGCGCCTGCATCACGCTCATAAGCTGAGCAATAAGCTCGTCCCTGCTGGGAAGCTTGCTGAAAGCGACAGCCTGCTCGGCGTTGTAGACCTGCCCGGCCACAAGCGCGCCCTTGAGTTGCAGGGGAGCGCCCTTGGAGAAATCCACCATGGCCTTCACCACGGGGGCGGAATCATCGGGAGCCAGGGCAACTGCCGTGGGGCCCGAGAGATAATCCGCCACATCGGGCTTCTCCATCTGCTGAAAAGCGATCCTGGCGAAACGGTTTTTTACAACCCGAAAATCTGCGCCGTTCTCCCGCAATTTCGTCCGAAGCTCCGAAATCTGGGATACCGTAAGCCCCCGATAATCTGTAAAGATGTAATCGCTGGCGCCGGAGAAGAGCTCCTTCAGGGCGTCAACAGCATTAACCTTGTTTTCGTTAACTCGCGTCTCGTAACCTTGTTTCATGTCAGTCTCCCATTGAGACCCGGACGCCGGGACCCATCGTCGAAGAAATTGCAACAGTCTTCACAAAGACACCCTTCGCCTCGGGGGGTCTGCGCTTCTCTACCTCGGAAACGATCACACGGACGTTTTCCTCGACAGCAGAAGGCTCCATGGAGGCTTTTCCAACGGCGATATGAACAACCCCGGTCTTGTCGGAACGAAACTCGACCCGACCTTTCTGGAGTTCAGCCAGTGCCCCCGTGATATCCATGGTAACGGTCTGGGTTTTGGGGTTGGGCATCAACCCTCGACGACCCAGCACAGGACCCAGACGACCCACATCTTTCATCATGTCGGGCGTGGCAACGGCCACGTCAAAATCAAGCCATCCGCCTTTAATTTTTTCGATCAGGTCATCGTCGCCCACAAAGGCGGCACCGGCAGCGCGAGCCTCTTCCGCCTTATCACCCTTGGCAAAAACCAGAATCTTCTTGTCACCAGTAAACTGGTTCGGCAAAACCAGGGTATCCCGAACGGTCTGACTCTTTTTCAGGTTCAGGTTCATGGAGAGCTCAATCGTCTCGTCGAACTTTGCAAAGGCTGTTTCCTTCACCAGAGCGACCGCCTCGGAGAGGGGGTAGTTTCTGGTCCGATCAATCTTTGCAAGCGCCTCTCGGTATTTCTTTCCCCGCTTCATACTAGGCCTCCACCTCAACGCCCATGCTACGGGCAGTCCCGGCGATAATCTTCACCGCGGAATCCAGGTCATTCGCGTTCAGATCGGCCATCTTTGTGTTGGCGATCTCCTCCAGCTGGGCCCGGGTAATTGTTCCGACCTTGGCCTTGTTGGGCTCGCCCGACCCCTTGGCCAGACCAAGAGCTTTCTTGATCAGCACCGCCGCCGGAGGCGTTTTGGTGACAAACGTGAAAGACCGATCGGAGAAAACCGAGATGATTACGGGAATTGTGAGACCGGGCTCATAATTCTTTGTAACATCGTTAAACTGCTGAACAAACTGCGGTGCGCTCACCCCGTGAGGTCCCAGAGCGGGACCAACCGGAGGAGCCGGTGTTGCCTTTCCGGCAGGCACCTGCAGCTTGATCTGCGCCACTACCTTCTTCTTAGCCATACAACCTCCCTCGTGGTTCTACCGTCCCCGGCGCATCCTGTGCCCGGGCGACTCCCACCAGGTTTTTATATATGCAAAACACATATGCAAAAACCCAGACGCAGAAACGACTTAAATTTTTTCAACTTGAGAAAAATCGAGCTCCACGGGTGTTGACCTTCCAAAGATCCCCACCGTAACCCGAAGCTTGGATTTTTCGTTATTTGCTTCTTCAACAACACCGGTAAAGGTGTTAAACGGCCCTTCGGTGATGCGAACCGTCTCGCCCTGAACGAAGGAGTCCTTCTGGCGGTGCACGGAATCACCCTTGATCTCACCGGTCTTTTGCAGGATAACCCGAGCCTCCTCCTGGGAGATAGGCCGGGGCTTTGCACCCGGGGCAGAACCAACAAACCCAGTGACCCCGTTAATGCGCTTGATCTGGGCCAGAACAGAGTTCCAGCCAACCTCCGGAAAATCCATCTCCAGCAGGACGTAACCGGGGAGAAACTTCTTGCTTGTGACGCGACGCTTGCCGTCTTTTGTGCGTTCCTCCACATCTTCTGCGGGGACCTTGATATCGATCACCGCATCCCCCAGCTTCCCTTCCTCCATGAGCATACGGATAGATCTCTCTATCTTGTTCTCGTAGCCCGAGTAGGTGTGAAGCACGTACCAGTTTTTTGCCATAATGTATCGCTCCAGAATAGCAGCGATCAGAAGAGAAAATCAATCCCGGCGAGGAAGAAGTAATCCAGCGCACCGAGAATGACTGCAAAGATAAGAACGGAAACCAGGACCACCCGGGTAGAAGACGCTACTTCTTCCTGCGAGGGCCACGTTACCTTTTTAAGCTCTGCGTAACTGTTCCTGATAAATTCGACTAGTTTTTTCACCAATGACTCCTCGCTCGATCCCAGAACGGCGCACGCAACCCCGCCGAGAGACAGGCCAGGCAGGATTCGAACCCGCAACATCCGGTTTTGGAGACCGGCGCTCTACCAATTGGAGCTACTGGCCTATAAAAAACGGACCCGCACAGCGAGTCCGCCGCAGCCCTCGATCGGATTTGAACCGATGACCCCATCCTTACCATGGATGTGCTCTACCGACTGAGCTACAAGGGCGACTGTCAGGCTGGACGGAAGGTATCAGTTCCCGAAAAAAGTGTCAACCTCTTCGAAGGGGAGACAGAGAAAAAACCCTCTCCTGGCGGGACCGTCGCCCCTGTTGATTCTGAGGGAGTTCACCGGATATCATCGAGTCTCGGCCGTGCCTGTTCGTACGCTTTATACGCTCCGCAAAATATATTACCATATTACTGGACAACCAAAATTACTGTGCACAGACGGTTACTGCACAAGCGAGAAGAATTGAATGTACTACTACTTACTCCCTCTGGGATGCCAGATGAACCTCTCCGATGCCGAGCGCATCCGCACCGTTCTGGAGGAGGCGGGATACACCTCCTGCCAGAAAGAAGAAGAGGCCGACCTTATCGGATTGGTGGCCTGCTCGGTTCGGCAAAAAGCGATCGACAAAGTATATAGCAAGATCCACAAGTGGAATCAATGGAAAGAGCACCGGCCTCTGATTACCTTCGCTTCGGGGTGCATCCTTCCCGAAGATCACCGGAAACTTCTGGGGCGGTTCGACCTGATTTTTTCGATTCAGGATCTGCCCCAACTCCCCCAGATGCTCCGCCAGTACGGGGTAACCACCGCACTGAACGGAACGTTCCCGGCTCTTCGGGACGAACCGCCCCCCCCGAGCGAGACAGGCCTGGACTCCTACTGGAAGGTGCCTCCCACATACAGCTCTTCCTTTGAGGCCTACGTGCCTATCCAGAACGGCTGCGATAAATTCTGCACGTTCTGCGCCGTACCCTATACCCGGGGGCGCGAGGTCTCGAGGCCAAGCGGCGAGATCCTGCGGGAGATTGAAACGCTTCTGGATCGTGGCTACCGCACCATCACCTTGCTGGGCCAGAACGTAAACAGCTACGGTCTGGACCGCCACAGCCGGGAGATCACCTTCCCCGAGCTTCTGGACCGGATAGGCGCCCTCACCCGGGGACACCCCCTGTGGGTCTATTTCACCTCTCCGCACCCCAGAGATATGAAAGAGGATGTGCTGGAGAAGATTGCCGCCTACCCGACCCTGGCAAAACAGATCCACCTTCCCCTGCAAAGCGGCGACGATACCGTCCTGACCAGGATGAACCGAAATTACCAGCTCCGGGATTACCGATCTGTTACCGACTCGATCGGGCGCATCCTGCCGGGGGCGACGCTCTTTACCGATATCATCGTGGGGTTCACCGGCGAGACCGAGGAGCAGTTCCTGAATACCTGCGCAGCCATGGAGGAGTTTCGCTTTAATATGGCCTACATCGCCCAATACTCGCCGCGCCCGGGGGCAGTCAGCTCCCGCTGGGCCGACGACGTGCCCCAGGAGATCAAGAAAGAGCGGCTCCACAGGCTCACCCGCATTCTGGAAGAAACCTCAGGCGCTTTCACCCGGTCGCTCCCGGGAACAACCCAACGGGTTCTTGTGGACGGCTTCGACCGAAAACCAGGCTTTCTCAGCGGAAAAACCGAGGGACGAATCCCCGTACGCATGACCGACCCGGGAAACATCGAACCGGGGTCCTTTGTAACGGTTCGCATCACCGACGCACGCCCCCTTTCGGTGGCTGGCGAGATTCTGCCTTCCTCTGGTATCGCCCCCGGCACCTCTGAACAGGCCCTTGCCATACCTCAGGGAGACATCCTTCTGTGAAGGTCGCCTTCGAGACGCTGGGATGCAAACTGAACCAGTACGAGACTGACTCGATCGCCACAACCCTTAGCAAGCGCGGCTGGCATCCCGTGGCGTTTCAGGAAGACCCTCGCGCCGACGCCTACGTGATCAACACCTGCACCGTAACAAACAAGGCTGACCGAAAGAGCCGCAACGTGCTCTACCGCATTCTGCGCCAGGCTCCTCCGACGGCACCGGTGATCCTCACGGGGTGTTTTGTGGAGAGCAGCCCCGATTTTTCGCCGGGAAGCGACCGGGTATACCTGGTGGATAACAGCAGAAAGAGCTCAATCCCCCACCTTCTGGAGGCCCATCTCGCCGGGGAGATCCTGGATCCCCGGGAACTCGCACAGGATATCTTCGGCTTTGCTACGCCGGAGCAACTCTTCCACACCCGAACCAACATAAAAATCCAGGATGGATGCGACAATTTTTGCTCCTTCTGCATCATTCCCTTTGTACGGGGACCCGGAGCGAGCCGTCCTGCCCGGGCGGTGCTGGAAGAGGCCCGCCAGGCCCTGGACGGGGGAGCCCGCGAGCTGGTGCTGACAGGGGTCAATATGAGCCGCTACCGGTGCCCCCGGGAGGAGATGCCCTTCCCTGCCCTGGTGCGGGATCTGCTGGAGCTTCCCGGGTCGTTTCGCCTGCGGATATCCTCCCTGGAACCCGACCAGCTGACCCCGGATTTTCTGGAACTCTTTGCACACCCCCGCATGACCCCGCACCTCCATTTGTGCCTGCAGAGCGGAAGCGACCGAATACTGAGAGCGATGAACCGAACCTACACCAGCGAGACTTACCGGAGAATGATCGAGGGCCTGCGCCGGGAGACTCCTCTCTTCAATGTGACCACCGATATTATTGTGGGGTTTCCCGGAGAGACCGAAAAGGACTTTGAGGAGAGCCTTCTGGCGATACGAGATATCCGCTTTGGTCATGTCCACACCTTTCCCTTCTCGGTCCGGAGGGGCACCGGGGCAGCCGGCCTTGCCGGCCCGATTTCAGCCGCCGAGAAGAGACGCCGGAGCGAAGCTGTTCTGGCAACAGCCGCCGAGGCAAAACGAACCTACCGGTCCAGTCTGGTAGGGGGCGGGGAAATTGTTCTGGTGGAAAAGGTCACTCCCTCGGGCAGCCCCGGGGATGGCCCTGGATCCGGAGATATCCGGGCCGAGGGGTTGGGAGCACGCTACGTGCCGGTCCGGTTCTCCGGAGAATCTTCCCGGATCTCCCCGGAGCCAAACCGGTTCTACCGTGTAGCCCTGGAAGGGATTGAGGCCGCCGGAGACGACCCTGTCCTCACGGCCTCGCTTCTGGATTGCTATTCTCCCTGATCTGGCCTGAAAGCCCGCCAGGGCGATAGACGCCTCGGGCCGCTCGATGCAACCTGTCGGCCAGCCCTTCGGCTGCTCCCCGGGGAGGATCCTCGGCAAGAATAAGAAAACAATTCCGGCGCTCGGCCTCCCAGAACGCCCGATACACTCCCTCGGCGTAGGCTTCATAGCTCCCGAAGGTCTCCACCGACAGCACCCGAACCCCTTCCTGCCCTTGGGATGAATCACAAGGGAAGAGTTCTCCCGCTTCTTCCCGGGCCTGCTCCAGATCGGCTGCGGCAGCCAAAACCACGGGAATCCGGGGCGTATAATGGCGATAGCGGGTTCCGGGAGACCGGCGATCTCCCCGGGCCTGAAGCCGGACCGGGCACCCCAGGCGGCGAGCGATCTCCTGACGACTGATCGTGCCCGGCCGCAGAATCACCACCTCCCTGTCGCTGGTGGCGTCCACCACGGTCGATTCGATTCCCACGGTGCAGCATCCCCCATCAACAAGAGCCGCAACCCGACCGGCCATTTCCTCCCAGGCCATCTCCCGGGTGGTGGGGCTCGGACGTCCGCTGCGATTGGCACTGGGAGCGGCCACGGGAACGCCTGCCCGGGAGATGACCTGCCGGGCCAGGGTATGGGCGGGAACACGCAAGGCCACCGTGGGCAAGCCGCACCGCACCTCGGGAACCGCCCAGGATGGCGCGGGGACAATCACCGTGAGCGGCCCCGGCGCAAAAGCCTGAAGAAGCGCCCGGGTGAGCCCCAGCGGGGAGGGAACCACAGCGACAGCATCGGAGGAATCTCCAAAATGAACGATGAGCGGGTTATCGAGGGGCCTCTCCTTGGCTGCAAAGACAGCTCGGACAGCCCCGGGGTCCACCGCAGAGGCCCCCAGGCCGTAGACGGTCTCCGTTGGGATGACCACAAGCCGCCCCTCTGCAAGAAGTTGCCCCGCCCGGTCGGCCCCGGAGGCGTCCAGGAGGAGCGTCTCTTCCTGGTCGGGGAGACCGGTGCCCCGGGGGCAGGAGTTACCCCTCTCGCCCTGGCGGTTCATCTCAGACCTTGACGTAGACTACCCCATCCTCGACCTTTACCGGGTAGGTCTTGACGGGGCTTGTTGCAGGGAGATCCAGGACCGCTCCGGTGGTTATATCGAAACGGGATCCGTGCTTTGGGCAATAGACGTGGGTCCCCACCACCATCCCCTCGCAGAGGGGAGAATACTCGTGGCTGCAGGAATTGGCTATCGCGTGGACGCCATCGTCCAGTTTAAAGAGGGCGATCTCCTTCCTCCGGTGGGTGAAGGAGGTCGCCTTTCGGAAAGATTCTTCCCGGCAGACCTCGCGCCACTGTGCCATGAAGGGTTAGTCCTCCACCGGGATTCGGGCATCGACAATCGTCTCTATCCGCTCCCGAGCCTCCTGAGGAAAGGATGCCGAGACCTCGGCGAAGAAGCCCTCAATAAGGAGGCGGCGGGATTCTTTCGGCGTGTACCCCCGGGATTCCAGATAAAAGAGTTGTCGTGCATCGAGTTTCCCCGTGGTCGAGCCATGACTGCAACGCACCTCGTCAGTATTGATCTCCAGCATGGGGATCGAATCGGCTTCGGCCTCATCGCCCAGAACAAGATTGTTGTTGGTGAGGTAGGCGTCGGTGTCGAGAGCATCATGGTCGACCTTGATAAGCCCCTGAAAGACGCTCCGCGCCTCGTCGGCCACAGCTCCCTTGTAGAGGGCAAGACTGTGGGCCTTGGGAGCACGATGATCCTGGACCGTCTTCATATCCACGTGCTGATCCTGATGGGGGAAATAGACCCCTCCGAAATAGGCATCGCCCCCGGGGCCGGCCATCTCGCCTTCCATGCGGTATTTGCTCAGAAGACCGCCAAAGACGGCAGAATATACACGCAAGGCAGCGTCGCGCCCCACCGAAGCATAGCCGTTGGAGAAATAGGAGGAATCAATGTTCACATCCTGCAGGAGGAAGTAATCCACCTTGCTCCCCTGGGCCAGATCGAGGGTTATCCCTTCGTTGAAGAGAACCTCCCCGGACACCTCGGTATCGCTCTGATGAAGGAGGGAAAACCGGGCTCCTTCGTCGGCGACCACCACAACCTGGGGTGATCGCATGACACCGGCGGTTGTCTCGCTGAAAGTTACCCTGAAAGGCTCGTGAATCTCCAGAAAGGGAGGGACATAGAGAACCACGCCGTGGGTCATGGTGACGTAGTGCCACAGAGCCAGGCGGTTATCGGCGCGCTCCAGCCCCTTTCTCAGGGCTTCGGCCACGATCCGGGCCACCTTTTCAGGAAGCGCTCCGGCGGCAACCTCCTCGAACCCTGCAAGCAGACATCCCTTTGCCGCCAGCTCCGGGTCAAGAGAACGGCTGGCTGTGGCGGCGCCTTCAAACACGATCTCTCCCGGTGTTGCCCGGGGCGGGGCTTCTTGCGTGAGTGTTTTTTCGTCGCGGGAAAAACTCCAGGCGTCGAAATCGAAGGACGAGAGATCGGTTCGCCGAAACTCTTCATCCTGCGCCGAGGGCCATTCGAGGCGGGAAAATCGCTCCAAGGCAACCTTGCGGATATCCCTGAGCCAGGCCGGCTCGGCAAGCCCCTCGATATATGCCCCCAGGGTCTCCAGGGAACTGTTGGTATAGACAGCGGTACTCATCCGATGGATCCCTCCATTTCGAGCTCGATCAGGCGGTTCAACTCCACGGCGTATTCCATGGGGAGCTGCTTTACCAGCGGATCAAGGAATCCGTTGACGATCATGCCGGCAGCTTCTTCCTCGGTCATACCGCGACTCATGAGATAGAAGATCTGGTCGTCGCTGATCTTGCTCACCGTTGCTTCGTGCTCTATCGCTACCTGGTCGCTCTTGATGTCCATATAGGGATAGGTGTTGGTGGTGCTCTCTCCATCGATCAGGAGGGCGTCGCACTCGACCTTGCTGCGGGCGTTCCGCACGCCCTCGTCAACCTTGATGAGCCCCCGATAGGTGGAGATCCCTCCGTCCTTGCTGATGGACTTGCTGGTTATGGTGGAGGTGGTGTTGTCGGCGGCGTGAACGATCTTGCCTCCCGAATCCTGCTCCTGACCTTTTCCTGCGAAGGCGATCGAGAGAACTTCTCCGTGAGCGCCCTCGCCTTTCAGGTAGACTGCGGGATATTTCATGGTGCGCTTGCTGCCCAGGTTGCCGTCGACCCATTCCATGGTGGCATTTTTGTAGGCCACGGCCCGTTTTGTCACCAGGTTATAGACGTCGGAGGACCAGTTCTGGATGGTGGAGTACCGCACCCGGGCCCCGTCCAGAATAATGATTTCCACCACGGCGCTGTGGAGGCTGTCGGTGGTATAGACCGGAGCGGTACAGCCTTCCACGTAGTGCACAAAGCTCTCTTCCTCGGCGATGATGAGGGTTCGTTCGAACTGGCCGAAGTTCTGGCTGTTGATCCGGAAGTAGGCCTGGAGGGGGATATCCACCCGGACCCCTTTGGGGATGTAGACGAAACTTCCCCCGCTCCACACGGCGGTGTTGAGGGCGGCAAATTTGTTGTCATTGTAGGGAATCACCGTGCCGAAATATTTTTTCACGATCTCGGGGTGTTTCTCCAGGGCCTGCTCGGGGGAGAGGAAGATTACTCCCTGCTTTTCGATGTCCTCGCGGATGCTGTGGTAGACCACCTCGGAATCGTACTGAGCGCCCACGCCGGAGAGGAACTTCTGCTCCGCCTCGGGGATTCCCAGGCGGTCGTAGGTGTCCTTGATCTCCGAGGGCAGATCTTCCCAGGACCGGGCCTGCTCCTCGGTGGGTTTTGCGTAATAGAAGATGTCCTCAAAGTCGATGTCGCTCAGATCGGAACCCCAGGAGGGCATGGGCAGCGACTGGAAAGATTCCAGAGCCCGCAAACGGTACTCAAGCATCCAGTCGGGCTCGTTCTTGGCCGAGCTGATCGCACGGACTACTTCTTCGTTCAGACCCTTGCGGGTCTTGAAAACCGACTTGTCCTCGTAGTGAAAACCGTACTTGTAATCCTCAAGCGAGACCTGCTGGTTGCTGCTCATGGCTCGCCTCCTCCTGTATGCCGTGCTGCTTCTTTACCCAATCGTAGCCATGTTCTTCCAGGGCACCCACCAGATCAGCTCCGCCGGAAGTGACGATCCGCCCCTGATACATGATGTGTACGAAATCGGGCTTGATATAATCCAGCATTCGCTGGTAATGGGTGATGATAAGTGCCCCGAAGGGGGTCTCGTCGCGGAGCTTGTTTACCCCCTGGGAGACGATCTTGAGGGCGTCTATGTCGAGGCCGCTGTCGGTCTCGTCGAGAATGGCAAACTCCGGCTCCAGCATGAGCATCTGGAGAATCTCCATCCGCTTTTTTTCCCCGCCCGAAAAGCCTTCGTTCAGGTAGCGGTTGATAAACTGCTGATCCATCTCCATGTACTGCATGTTGGAGCGCAGGTGCTTCACGAAGGACCGGACCCGGGCATCGTCGCCGGGGAAGCGAATCTCTGCGGCCCGCTTGAGAAAGCGCCCCACCGTGACACCGGGGATTTCAACGGGGTACTGAAAGGCAAGAAAGAGCCCCAGCTGAGCTCGCTCATGGGTTTCCATCTCCAGAATGTCCTGGCCGTCCACCAGGATCTGGCCACCCGTGACCTCGTAGGTCTCGTTTCCGAACATCACATTGGACAGGGTTGACTTCCCCGAGCCGTTGGGCCCCATGAGAGCGTGGATCTCTCCGCTATTGAGGGTGAGATTTACCCCTTTGAGAATATCCGTATCGGCAATGCGCGCGTGCAGATCCTTGATTTCTATTTTCATTGTGCTTCTCCTGCAAAAAATTGATTCAGACTGCTAGCTGGATCAGATGGGGTATCCCAGACTTATTCGTGCGTCTTCGCTGAGAAACTCCATGCTCCAGGGCGGGTTCCACACCAGGTTGGTCACCACCTCTTTCACCCCGTGATCTTTCTTGATCACCTCGATGATCTCCTGATTGATCGTATCGGCCAGGGGGCACCCCGGTGATGTGAGGGTAAAATCCACCTCCACAGCGTCCTCCCGTGGCTCGACACGGTAAATGAGCCCCACATCGACGATGTTGATCCCGATCTCGGGATCAATGACCTTTTTCAGGGATTCGAGTATATCGGTCTTGCTAATCATGTTTATTGTTCCTAACTCCTCTTGTAAGGTACCGCTTCCGAGGGCTCTTAAGCAACCGTTTTCCAGCTTTTTTTAAGAACAATTCCGAACAAGGCGCCTGCACAAGATGAATGATTTTTCCGCGCACAATGAGTATACTGAAAGATAGGGAAAGAGGGAAACCGTTTGTGATCTATTTGGTCGTCTACAGCCACCCCCGCTCCGATAGTTTTACCCATGCCCTGGTGGAGCGGATCGCTGCCACCCTGGGGGACGAGGGACACGGGGTCCATTGCCACGATCTCTACGCAGAGCACTTCCAGCCGGTCCTGGAAAACGAGGAGATTCGCCGGCGCTTCAGCTTTGACGATCTGGTAACACAACACACGAGGGAACTGCGTGAGGCGGCAGGACTGATACTGGTCTATCCCGACTGGTGGGGTATGCCCCCGGCGATCCTCAAGGGCTGGATCGATCGGATTCTCCGCCCGGGGGTTGCCTTCGACTACCGGGGTCCCGAATTTCTTCACAAGCACCTGGTCCCCCTCCTGACGGACAAGAAAGGGCTGGTGATCTCCACCACCGACGAGACCAATCCCCTGAGTCAGGATGCGATGAATACGATCTGGAGGGAGCGGGTCTTTGAATATGTGGGTATCCGCTCGGTGAGCTTCAAAACCTTTTACGGCGTTCGGGAAAGCACCCTTCGCGATCGTCGGGAATGGCTTCTGGAGGCGGAGGAGCTTGTCCTGCGCTGGCTGTGAGAATCTCTCTAGGAAAAACGGCGCAGAATTGCCTGACAGCTGGCCCGATAACTCCCGCCGAAGAGGTTCATGTGGTTCATCAGATGATAGAGGTTGTAGATATCCTTCCGCTCGCCATAGCCCGGCTCCAGAGGCCACTCCTGCCGGTACCCCTCGTAGAAGGCGGGCGAAAACCCTCCAAAGAGTTCCGTCATGGCCAGATCGGCTTCGCGATGGCCAAAGTAAACCGCTGGATCGATAAGTACGGGAGCATTATCGCTGTCGGCCATGAAATTGCCGCCCCAGAGATCACCATGCAGCAGTGATGCCTCACCCTGGTCCACCTGGGGAAGCAGATCGGGGAGCCGCTTCACCAGAGACTCGAGAGAGCGAAGATCCCTTGTCCCCCAGAGGCCCCTGGCTCTGGCCAGCTCGCCCTGGAAGCGAAGACGTTGTTCGGAAAAAAACCGGATCCAGTCTTCTGTCCAGGGGTTCGGCTGGGGAGTGGCCCCGATGTGGTTATCCCGGGCAAATCCGCAGGATCGGTTTCGGCAGCTCCGATGAAGCCGGGCCAGAGCACGACCGAAGCGGGTGAAGAAATCCCCCCGGGGGCGCCCCGACGGAACGTATTCCATGAGGAGGTACTGACGGGTTTTGCCGGAAAAGAGACCCAAGGGCCGGGGGACGCGAGGCCCCCGGGGCGCCCGGGCCAGAGCAACCAGCCCGCGAGCCTCTTCCTGGAAGAGACTCCCCTGGTGCAGATCGTTCTCCTTGAGAAAGATCGTCTCTCCCGAGGAGAGCTCGAGCAGGGCCGTATCGTTGATGCTACCCCCGCCCACGGCACGGCGCGTCCCGATTGTTGCCGTCCGGCCAAAGAGAAGGATTACCGCCTCTTCGGGGGTCTGGACGGGAAGCAGTATCTTCTCAAGATCGGCATCGATCACGGCAGACGCTCCTCCTGAATCTCGTTCAGAATCTCGTCGCAGGTGCGCTCCACAATCCGGTAGACCTCGCGAAACCCCTCGGCGCCGCCATAATAGGGGTCGGGCACATCGGGGGGGTTCCCCCCGCCCGAAAGGGCCGGATCGAACTCCCGGAAGAGGACCACCTTTGCCCGGGCCGAGCCACCCTCCCGGCGGGCTATCTCACGGATCGCCTTGAGATGGTTTCTTCCCATGGCAAAGACCAGGTCGTATTCCTGAAGGTCCCCGGCCGAAAACTGCCGGGCCCGATGGTTCAGGTTTACACCCTGGGCGGCTGCGGTCTCACGCATGCGCGAATCGGCGTTCTCTCCCACATGCCATCCGTCGGTTCCCGAAGACTCTACCTGGATCTGCTCCGAAACTCCCCGGTCGAGAGCCATCTTTTCCAGAATGGCCTGGGCCAGGGGGCTGCGGCAAATATTTCCGGTACATACAAACATCACCCGCACAGGGGCCTCCTCAATCTTGAATTGCTTTGCCGAAATTCATTGTTTTCAGGATCGGCTTCTAGATTTCCGGAGCCTCTCTCAGAAGGTACTCCTCAGCTTCGATACTCCAGATATTGTTGTGCTTTTCACAAATTTCTGCCAGCCCTGCGTAGAAGGGCTCATTTTTACCCCGCTCGGCAAACTCATCGATCGCCACCAGGGGGAGATTCTTGTGGGTGTAGATCAGTTTTTTCCCTCCGGGAATCGAGGGAAGATTCAGGGTAGTCTCTATTACTGCGTTCAGGCCGCCCACGTGGGTGATCATTCCCGCGGGATTCACCAGGCCGCGCCCCATCAGGTCCAGGGCTTCACGCATATCGTCGGTGTTCCCCCCCGATGTTCCCACCAGATGGTGCGCCGAATAGTGGACTTCGTAGAAGTTCAGCTCGGCCCTGAAATCGGAGTTTGAGGGGCCTGCAAAAAAGTTCAGGCACCCATCGTGACCGAGGAGACGGTCTCCCTGCTCCAGAACGGACCGGACCGGCGCGAAAACAAAGACGTCGTCGTAGCCCGTTCCCCCGGTGAGGTCCAGGAGGGCCTGTTCCGACTCCCCCCTGGAGGTATTTACGTAATGAAGGTCCACGCCATGGTTGCGCGCATCCTCGACCGTATAGACCCGGGCAGCCCTGTCCAGGCGCTCCTGGTCGATGTCGGTTACTACCAGCAACCCCGGCCGCCGGGGATTATGAATCGCGTAATCGATTGCAGCCAGCCCCATTGGCCCGACTCCCGCGAGGATCGCCGTTTTCCCGCCCTCGACAATCCCCATTGAATGGTCGTAGGAACCCTGCGTGGTATGGTAGTTGGCATGGAACGCTCCTGCAACACAGGAGATTGGCTCCGCCAGGGACCCCAAAAAAAAGGCGTCGCCCTGGTATTCCAGGAGACAATCCATCTCCATCACCTCTTCAGGGATAATCACGCAGGTGGCGTTTCCACCGATATAGCGGTAGGAGTAGCCGGGTGCATCGAGAGAACCCCGATAGTTCAGAGCCGGCTGAATGGAAAAACGCTGCCCCGGGGAAAAGCGCCCCTCCCATTTTGCCCCCACCTGGAGGATCTCACCGCAGAGCTCGTGTCCAAGCAGAACCGGCTTCTGATCGATATCGGCTGGCACCCGCTTGTGCCCACTCCCCTGGATCGCTGCTTTATAGGAAGACATGCACAGACTATCGGAGACCACCCTGGCCAGGATCTCACCCGGCTGCAGGGGAGGGAGCTCAAACTCTTCCAGACGGAGATCATTTTTCCCGTACATTCGAACCGCTTTCGTTTTCATTCTCTCTACTCCTCGCACTGCTTGCGGTATGCTTTTCTAAATACTACCATAAGAACGAAGAATGAAAAAGAGAAGAAAGCAATAACAAAGAGATCAGTAACGAAGGAGCGCGAGAATCCCCTGATCCGCGACAGAAGCCTCGACCTCGCCGGGTCTCCAGCGAAGCACAACAGCTCCGGACTCGCCCGAAAGCTCGCCCTGTTCCGGAGCCTTCTCTTCCGGGACACCATCCCGCCGGGAGGCCTGGTTCTCTGCTGCGGCGCTGTGAAGAGCCTCCAGGGGAATAAGGAGTTCTCCTTCGGGGAGACCGGAGCGAGGCAGCCCCCCATCCCGGTGAAGCGCCGCCAGAGAAAGCAGTGCAAGCAAGGGAGGATTCTCTCCCCGGGAAGGCTGAAACACTACCGCGTAGGTGAGATCCGGCTCGTGGAGGCGCTGGACAAAAAGCCTTCCCGAATCCCCCGGGAGAGAATAGATCCCTTCCTGGCGGACCGTCCCGCCCTGCCAGCGGCCCTCAAGGGAAGCTCCCTGGTAGAGGGCGATCTCCACCGATGATGAGGAGTCAACCCCTGCACCCCCGGCGTGCAAGAGGAGTGCGATCATGATCATCGCCAAAGAGGTCATCCGGCTAACCGTTTTACCACCTGCAGGAGTTTCTCCGAATCGAAGGGCTTCACGATCCACCCCGTCGCGCCCGCCGCCTTGCCGGCGCTCATCTTGCTCTCCTGCGACTCCGTTGTGAGTACTACCACGGGGGTGTACTTGTAGGCATCCAGTTCCCGGACTTTCCCTGTCAGCGCTATTCCATCCATGTTTGGCATATTTACATCGGTGACGATCAGATCAAACGTGCTGCCGTCGAGCATCTTGAGCGCGTCCATACCATCCTCGGCCTGGACCACCTCGTAGCCGGCCTGATCCAAAACATAGGAAACGCTTTGACGAACCGCTGCAGAATCGTCAACTACCAGTATCCGTTTAGCCATATTCTTTCCATCTCCTGTTTTCTTGCTACCCGTGTCTTTACTCTCGCGGCCTGTATCGTTACAGATATCCGCACCCTCAATAATAGAACTACAGGGGTTGTTTCTTCAACTCGCCAGGGAAGATCGCCAGGAAACGATTGACCGGGGAGGTTCGACCGGGGCGGCTCGCCTGAACCCCCTCCCTAGGGGCCGACAAGGCGATAGGGGACAAAGATCTCTTTCGGCACATCCTCTCCGCGGAGGGCCGCCACGGCCCGAACCATGGCAACATAGCCGATCGCCAGGGGATCCTCCACGAGGATCCCCCGTATGACGCCTTCTTCAAGAAATGCCACCGTTTCCGGGGTTTTATCGAAGCCAATGACGGCCACCCTTCCCGCTCCTCCAGCCTCAAGGACACCCCGGGCGGCGCCCTCCAGGGACGCGCCATCGGTGGCGACGATAGCGGCAAGGTCAGGGACCGCCGCAACGAGGCCCCTCGCGGCCACCGCAGCAGCCTCCCGGGAGATTGGCCCCGGGGGCGAGGCCTTCAGGATTCGCACCTCGGGGTAGTTCTCATCCAGATACCGCAGGACCTGCCGGGCTCTTCCCGGAAAACTCCGGGGTCGTTCTTCTCCCGGAAGAAGCGCCACCGGCCCCGCTCCCCCGTAGAGGAAAAGATGCTCCACCACACTTCCGCTGGCAGCAGCGGTGTCGGTTCCTACATGGAAGTCGGCACCGCCCTCTTCCAGAGGATGCATCAGGGTCACCACGAGAACTCCCGCAGCCCGGGCTCGTTCTGCCGCAGCCACAAGCCCCCGCGAATCAAGGGCGTCCAGGAGGATCACATGAGCGCCTCCTGCCACGGCCCGCTCCACCAGGTTTATCTGAAGATCCAGCGCGCCCGGGGGTGGAGAATCTTTCTGAAAAAGCACCAGCCGCTCTCTTCCGGCGAGGGTCCTGTTCTGATCCTCCAGGGCCTGTCGAACCCCCTTCTCCAGGGATGCCTCATCGCCGCCTCCGGGGACAAGCGCAACCCGAACCACGGAAGAGGGCAAGGCACGAAGCGGTTCCTGGAGAGGCGGCCCCGGCCGTTCTGGCGGCTCTTCCCGCAACCCCGTGCCCCAGAGCATCCCCGGCGACAGAACCATCAACAGCACCATGCAAAAGAAGATGTCTCGCGATCGGCCTTTCCCGAAAACCACTCTGCCCTCCTTCTGCGTATTACGGGTTCGGCCACGCAAGCCGCACCCCTGCTGCTCTTTTTTCTCTAGCCCAGAGCCTGGAGAAACTTCAGCAAGAACTCCCAGGTCCGCTCTGTCGAGGCGATATGCAGCTTCTCCTCCGGGGTATGAACCCCCACCAGATCGGGTCCCAGGGAGATCATGTCCATTTCTCCCACCCGATCACGGATCACGCCGCACTCCAGCCCGGCATGAACAGCCTTTACCTGGGGGTCCTGGCCCCGGAGGTCCCGATAGACCTGGACAGCCCGCTCCAGCAGAGGGCTCTCGGCATTGGGGGTCCAGGCAGGGTACCACTCACCAACGCGGACCTCGGCCCCGGCCAGACGGGCCGGGGCGGCCACATGACGGCCGGCCCAGTCGATGAGGGTGTTTCGGGAAGAGCGCTGGCTGGTGAGGACCAGGAGCCGGTCTCCGGGCATGTCCACGGCAGCGAGGTTGTTCGAAGTTTCCACCAGACCGGGGACGTCGTGACTCATACCGAGCACGCCCTGGGGAATGGCCAGAAGCAAGTTGATCACCCGATCACAGCAGGCAGGGGTGAGGACCAGCTCCGGCAGTTCACTTTCCTTCAGGGAGACCTTCAGCCCCGGCTCCAGCGAACCGAGCTCCTGCCGGAAGGTTTTCTCCCAGTCGGCGACCCGGCGCTGCAGCTGGTCAAAATCAGGGCCCTTCACGCCGGCCCAGGCCAGATCAGCTACAAGCTCCCGGGGAATGGCATTATGCTTTCCCCCACCGGAAAGGCGGGAGACCATCAGGGCCGGAAACTCCTGCCGGAGCTCGGCCAGCAACCGCGCTCCCAGAACCAGGCTATTGCCCCGTCCCTCGTGGATATCCATGCCGGAATGGCCACCCTGAAGACCGGTGATTTCCAGGCGAGCTCCCCGGGCAGGTTTCTCCGGAGAGGAGTTCTGCGGGAACGACTCCCGCACCAGGGGAAGCTCCATGTAGGTGTTGCACCCGCCGGCACAGCCGATATAGAAATACCCCTCTTCCTCGCTGTCCAGATTGATCAGGATACGCCCCTTGATCAGGGAGGGGTCCATCTCGAGGGCTCCGGTGAGACCTGTTTCCTCGTCTACCGTGAAGAGGCACTCCAGCGGGCCCAGGGGCTCATCGCTCTCCAGAAGGGCCAGCATCATCGCCACGGCGATGCCGTTATCAGCCCCCAGGGTGGTGTTGTTCGCCCGAAGCCACTCACCCTGTCGGACCAGTTCGATTCCATCGGTGTCAAAGTTGTGGCCAGTGCCCCGGTTCTGCTCGCAGACCATGTCCAGATGACCCTGGAGGACTGTCACCGGCAGGTGTTCGAAACCGGGCGATGCCGGTTTTTCCACCACCACGTTGCCGATGGTGTCGCTGCGGGAAGGAAGCCCCCAGAGCCGGGCTTTTTCCAGAACGTAGTTGCGTATTTTTTCTTCTTTCCGCGATTCCCGGGGAATGGCGGAAATCTCGGCAAAAAAATTCCAGACCTCTTTTGGTTTCAGACCATCGATTGCACTACTCATGAAACAATAGTAAGACGAAAGTCCCCCTTCTGCCCAGAGCAGATGTTTCCTGATTCCGCCCCCCCCAGGCCGTGCAAGGGAATACCCGGAGAGCTGCCGGAGCTCCGGCGGGAAGGCTAGTCTTGTCGATCTTCCGGCGGTTCTGGTATGGTACGGTATTATGAAGTTCGATTTTACTACCCGCGTGTTCGAAAAAGAGAAGATCACGCTGGCCGGAACGGAAGAGTACATTGTGCGTGGCGGACGCCATCTGTTTTCCAAGCTGCCCGAGGCCTTCGTCGGTATCAACCGCATTGGCGTGATAGGCTGGGGAAGCCAGGGTCCCGCCCAGGCCCAGAACCTGCGGGATTCTCTCAAGGAAGCGGGGAGTGATATCACCGTCACTGTGGGGCTCCGCGCGGGGTCGTCATCGTGGAGCAAGGCCGAGGCAGCAGGCTTCACCGAGTCCGACGGAACCCTGGGAGAGATGATGCAGGTGATCGCCCAGAGCGATCTGGTGCTGCTTCTGATCTCCGACGCCGCCCAGGCCGAGCTCTATCAGGATGTTTTCAAGGCGATGAAAAAAGGCGCCACCCTGGGGCTTTCCCACGGTTTCCTCCTGGGACACCTGACGTCCAGGGGAGAGTCCTTCCCTGAAGACATGAACGTAATCGGTGTCTGTCCCAAAGGCATGGGGCCCAGTGTCAGACGTCTCTACGAGCAGGGCCGAACCACCGAGGGAGCAGGGATCAACAGCAGTTTCGCCGTGGAACAGGATATCGACGGCCGGGCCACGGATTACGCTATCGCCTGGGCCGTCGCCCTGGGTGCACCCTTCTCTTTCATGACGTCCCTGGAAATGGAATACCGTTCGGATATCTACGGCGAGCGGGGTATCCTCCTGGGGGCAGTCCACGGTATTGCCGAGGCGATGTACCGGCGTTTTGTGGAGCAGGGCATGACTCCCGAGCAATCTTTCAACGAGACCGTGGAGAGCATTACCGGCCCCATCTCGAAGACGATCTCCCACGAGGGAATAAAGGCGCTCTACAGCAAGCTTTCCCCGGGAGACAGGCAGACCTTCGAGGCCGCCTACAGCGCCGCATACCGCCCGGCCAGGGAGATCCTCCAGGAGATCTACGATGAGGTGGCCAGCGGGAACGAGATCAGGTCGGTCATTCTGGCGGGCGCACGCCTCCAGGAGTATCCCCTGGACACGATTGACAACACCCCCATGTGGAAGGTTGGTTCCCGAGTGCGCGCAGCCCGCACGGCCGAGAGCGCTCCTCTGAATGCTTTCACGGCTGGTGTCTACGTGGCGACGATGATCGCCCAGATCGATGTTCTTCTGGCGGCGGGCCACGTCTACTCCGAGGTGGTCAACGAATCGGTGATCGAGGCTGTGGACAGCCTGAATCCCTATATGCACGCCCGGGGTGTGAGCTACATGGTGGATAACTGTTCCACCACGGCCCGTCTGGGAAGCCGGAAATGGGCACCCCGCTTCGACTACCTTCTGTGCCAGTTGGGTTTTCCCCGCGTCGAGGCCGGAGAGGCTGCCGATCCGGAGCTGATCAAGGCCTTCGAGGCCCATCCTGTCCACCAGGCGGTGGAGACCCTTCTGGCCTACCGGCCCAGCGTGGATATCTCCGTCTCTGCTTGAGGGCCTGAGGGCTCTGCCTGAGAGGGCCTGGGGCCCTGCCTGAGGGCCGGGGGCTCTGCCTGAGGGCCTGGGGCCCGGCGGCTCTGCCTGAGGGCCGGCCCTTGGCGGGGCAGACCCTCGAGAGAGGTGAAGGCCTACGCCTGCGGGCGGGGGTCTTCTCCAGGCTCCGGGTCTTCTCCGGAGCCCGGGCCTTGCCGGGGCTCCGGGCCTTGCCGGGGCTCCGGGGCTCCGCTCCCGCCGGAGATGCGCCGGGCTGCTTTTTCAACCATGAGCTTGTAAATGTTCCCGAAGGCGTTTGCCCGGTTGGGCGTGAGCGATGTCTTCAGGTCGGTCTTGCGGGCAAAGGCCTCCACGGCTTCTTTTGTACCGGTTATTACGTCCTCGGGGGGCAGTCCGCTGAGGGCCTTCAGAAGGATGGCCAGGTACCCCCGGACCACGTGGGCATCGGAGTTCCCCCGGTAGAACATTCTTCCCTGATCGTACTCGTCCACGATGTAGACGTTGCTGATGCAACCGTAGACGTAATTCTCTTCGGTACACTCCTCGGGAGGGAGCTCTTTGAGCTCCTTCCCCAGATCCGTCAAGAGGCGGTACATCTCCAGGTTATCGATCTCCCGGAGCAGCAGCAGCTCCTCCGTGATTTCATCGAGATAGGCCTGCATATCGCCGAGACTTTTCATTATTTTCGCGTCCATCCTGTGGTCCCGTCCTTCCCGTCCTTGAATTGAATTCCTGCTGCACTGAGACGATCACGAATCGCATCGGCCGTGGAAAAGTCCTTTTCGTCCCGTGCCTTTTTCCTGATTTCGATTAACAGCTCCAGGGCTGCCTCCAGGGGGGCTTCGGTGGTTGCCGATCCACCAGCTGCGTTCGAAGCCGGGGGCAGGAGACCCAGTACATCCCGGGAAAACGCCACCAGCGTGCGAGCGGCGGCGCTGCGGACCTCGGGGGCTGCCTGGAGGTGATCAGGCCGCTGGATGAGTTTTCCCAGCTCGAAGAGCGCGGCGATTGTCCGGGGAGTGTGAAAATCGTCGCTCATGGCGCTCCAGCAGGCCTCGATCTGGGAGGCCACGGCCCGGGCGTGATCATCCCCGGCAGCAAAGGCCATGTTCCCCGGGAAGGGCACCCTGCGGCCCGCGGCAGCCAGGGTGTCCACCTGGGGCGCTGCGGCGCGACGGGCCGCGATATCTTCCTGAGAGGTGGCCCGGGGCAGAGGTTCTGCCTGATTTTCAGGAAGCTCCGCCAGGTAGTGCGCTGCCACCTGAACTGCAGCCATCAGGCGCCCGAAGCCCTTTTCGGCGGCCCCCAGGGCCTGGTTGGAAAAATCGATGGTGCTTCGATAATGGGACTGGAGCATAAAAAAACGGACCACCATGGGGTCCCAGGCCTGGTCCAGGGCTGGGTGATCACCGGAGAAGATCTCTTCCAGGGTTATGAAGTTACCCAGGCTCTTGGCCATCTTTTGCCCTGCCACGGTAAGCATGTTGCTGTGCAGCCAGTATCGGGCAGGATCCTCTCCGAAAGCACCATGACTTTGGGCAATTTCCGCTTCGTGGTGGGGAAACTGCAGGTCCAATCCTCCGCCATGGATGTCGAAGGTCTCGCCCAGATAACGCGTGCTCATGGCGGTGCACTCCAGGTGCCAACCGGGAAACCCCTCACCCCAGGGGCTGGGCCAGCGCATGATATGACCCGGCTCGGCCCGCTTCCAGAGGGCAAAATCCAGGGCGTTCCGCTTTTCTTCCCGGCCCGAGGTATTCCGGGTGTTTTCCAGGAGATCCTCGAAGATTTTTCCCGAAAGTTTTCCGTAGGGAGATCCCTGAACGGCTCCTCCCTGACGAACATATTTGTTCAAGTCGAAATAAACCGACCCCTCTTGCTCGTAGGCCAGACCCGCTGCAAGGATCCGCTCGATCACCTGGATTTGCTCCACGATGTGCCCGCTGGCGGCAGGCTCTATCGAGGGAGGCAGACAGCCAAGTTTGCTGATCCCTTCCCGGTAAAGGAGGGTGTAGCGCTGGACCACCTCCATCGGTTCGAGCCGCTCCAGGCGAGCCCGCTTGAGTATTTTGTCCTCTCCGGCCTCGGTGGTCTCGTCTTCCAGATGCCCCACATCGGTGATGTTTCGGACATAGCGCACCCGGTAGCCCAGAAAACGCAGATACCGGAAGACCGTGTCAAAGGCGAGAGCCGCCCGGGCGTGCCCCAAATGAGGATCGCTGTAAACCGTGGGGCCGCATACATACATCCCCACCTGGGGAGGGTTGATTGCACGAAAGGTCTCCCGGGAACGACTCAGGGAGTTGAACACGGTGAGACCGATCTGCTCGTACAGTGGTTGATCTGCCATAGGGGTAAACGGTACCCAGCCGGGGATTTTTCGGCAAGATCGAAAACAACTTTTTTTCCGATCCCCGGGAAGATTCTTTTCTCCTGCGTTATACTTGGGGCAATGAAAAAACGAGCGTTTTTGCCGGATTTTGGAAAAAGCCGTGCCGGCACGGCCGGGCTGGAACAGACGGTAGCCCTCTGGTTTGTCGCGATCCTCAGTGTCATCGCCCTGGTCCTCGCGCCGATCTTCTTTGTCCTTCTCCAGAATATTCCGGCCACGATTGCCGCAGGAATAGCCCTGGCGAACGGGCTGGCCTGTCTGATCCTTATCTCCCGGGGGCGGATCGTGACAGGGGGGATATTGTTCTTCTCCCTCTTTATACTGATTATCACCTTTCTGGCCCTGCCCGGCCTCTCCCCTCCGGGAGAATACGCTACGGTCCTCATTTCCGTGCTGGGGTTGCTCCTGGTGGTCATTTTCCCTACGGGTGTGGTGGTGCACCCCGCCTTTCCCCTGGCCTCCTGCGCCGTGGCGGCAACGATCCTGGGGTATCATATCTCCGGCAGTGCCAACGCCGCCCTGATAGCAAGAATACCGCTCTTTTCGGTGGTTCTCTTCTTTGGAGGAGCGGCAGGGATGGTGGTGGGGATCGTCACCAAGATTCTCCTGAAACAGGCAGCCGACTCCAACGAGCAAAGTCATCAGGCCCTGGTAAAACTGCGAACGATCATTCAGGAGATGAACGGTCTTCAGGAACCTCTCAAGCACACCCATAGCGAGACCCAGGACAAGATGGGCGGCATCGAGACGATCTTCTCCGCCTATTCCGATACGGTCCACCAGATCAGTTCCGATGCAGGGACAATGCACAACAGTCTTCAGACTTCGCAAAGCACCCTCTCCCGCGTCACCGAGGCAATGGCGCTGGTCTTGCTCCGCCTGGGGGAGCAGGAAGAACGGCTTTGCAACTCCCTGGAGGTCCGGGAGGAGTTGAACAACACACTCCACCAGACCTCCCGGGAAATTCTGCAAACCCGCGAGGCCGCCCGGCGCCTGGAAGAGGCCTGCAAGACAGGAGAGACCGATCTGGCGAGCGTCCTCAACCGGATCGGCATGATCGAGCAGCGTCAGACCCAACTCACGGAAATCAACGCCATGATCCGGAACATCGCCGACCAGACTCATTTGCTCGCCATGAATGCTTCCATCGAGGCGGCCAACGCCGGAAGCGCAGGCCGGGGGTTCGCTGTGGTGGCCCACAAGATCAGGTCCCTGGCCACCGATGCAAACCAGCGATCCTCGGAGATATCATCGATCATAACGGAGATGAAGGAATCCGTGGATGCCTCCACCAGCGATGGCGTACGGGCAAAGAACTCCTACGAGAGAATCCACAGCGAACTGGAGAGCGCCCGTCGATATATCGAGACGATCGATACCAGCACGCAGGGGTTCATCTCCTTCGGCGAGCGGTTGGGTCATGACCTTGCTGCAATTCACAATGATTCCGAACACGTGGCAGAGGTGGCCATGGAGACTCAGACGAATCTTGATGAATACCAGCGATCCTTTCAGGACCTCACGGAGAAGCTTCAGGAAGTTTCCCGCCAGATAGAGCTCCTCTCGTCCCATAACGAAAACGGAAGCCAGATCATGCAGAAGCTCACCAGGGTGAGAGAGCAGGCCCAGACGGTGGACCGGCAGGTCTCTGAACTGATTCATCGCTCTCTGGCGATAAAAATCGGGGAGGATCACAGGGTTTGATATAATAGGGCCCCACCGGCAGATGCACCCGCACCCGCACTCCCACGTGAGACACAGGCCGGGGGCTCCGGGAAAATTGCACAACCCCCTGCCCCTGTGCTAGAGTAGGCGACCGCCGGAACCTGCGGAGCTCAAGAAATCGGGAGAGGCCTGTGCGTTGCCCAAAGTGTACATCTCTGGAAGACCGTGTTATAGAATCCCGGGCCCTGGCCGATGGGGGAACGATTCGCCGCCGCCGACAGTGCGAGGTTTGCGGATACCGCTTCACCTCCTACGAGCGAATCGAGGAGAAGCCCCTGATGGTGGTAAAAAAAAGCGAGTCCCGACGGGAGCCTTTTGACCGGGCAAAGCTGGAGAAGGGAATCCAGCAGGCCCTGCGGAAGCGACCGGTGAGCCAGACCGCGATTCTCTCCATGATCGACGAGCTTGAAGAGGAGGCCACCCGCGAGGGAATGGATTCCCACGAGATTCCTGCATCCCGCCTGGGAGAGATGGTCCTGGGTCGCCTGTACACGATCGATCGGGTTGCCTACGTGCGCTTTGCCTCGGTCTACCGGAACTTTGAGAGTGTCCACGAGTTTATCCGCGAAATCGAGCTGCTTGAGCAGGGATAGCTCAAGCAGGGTTGCCTTGGGTAGCCGCAACGACCGCCCTTCTAGCCCCAGAGAAAATCCAGACCCCAGAGAATATACAGAGACCGGAAATAATAAAAAAGCGCACTCCCCAGGGAATGCGCTTGATAAAAAGATAGTGGCGAAGGGACTTGAACCCCTGACCGAGCGGATATGAGCCGCTTGCTCTACCGACTGAGCTACGCCACCCTCTGTTACGAGGGCAGACTTTACCGAAACGCTTCCAACCTGTCAAGGGGGAACGGTCCTGTGGAGGACCTATTTCCCCTAGACCAGGTTATACCGGCGGGCCGCCTCCAGCAACTCCCTCGTCCAGAGATTATCACGGGTAAATCGCATCCTGTCCTGGTACCCCTCGATCCGGCTCGACCGCTCCTGGCAGAGCTTTACAGCCCTTCCCAGAACGGTGGCCCGGTCATCCTGATCGGGAGACCGCTTCTCGGGAAGCACCGTGGAATAAAGGTACGTAAACAGCAGGGCCTGAGGATCCTGAGCCGCGCCGTTTCCTCCCCGGGTGAGGCCGAAGAAGAGAGGCACCGCCTCGTCCATCCTGCCTGTCTTTGCCAGCGCCCAGGCCCGACAGGCCGTGGCAAGACGACCCAGCTCGCTCACGCCGGACGACGAGGCCACCAGAAGATCCTCCAGGGGGGCAAAGCCGTTCTCCCAGGCGACACCCAGGCGGGGCCAGCGATCGGTCCCCTCTTCGGCGGCACAGATATCCTCAAGGAGAGGCAAGGCCCGGTCAAAATGTCCTCTCCGGCAGAGGGCCTCGGCGAGAAAGAAGACCTCCTCCCGGGAGAGATCCTCCGCCCGGGGATCCCCTTCCTCGGGGTCTTCTCCGGAACTATCGCTCAGAAAAAAGGTCGCTCGTCTTTTCCATGCCCGGGCGACGTTTTGTATCGGGGGAATTCCCCGTTCTCCGCTATATCGCTCCAGAAAGGCAAAACCGGCCCGAGCCTCGGTGTATTCCCCCAGTTCGAACCGTATGCGAGCTCTGGCAAACCAGGAAAGAAGAAGCTGGTGGGTTGCCCCTGCCTCAAAAAGACGCGGCTGGACTTCCCCGAAAATCCGATCAGCCCGCGTGTAATTTCCCAGGAGGAAACAGTGCACCCCCTCAAGACTCCTGGCCTCGCAGAAAACAAGAGCGTCCCCCTCTCCTTCGTCCCGGGCAAAGGAGAGATACTGCGCGGCTTCCCTGACCTGCCCCTGATAGAGAGCGATCCGGGCCATCAGAAGATGGGCGTTTCCCCGGCAGGAGCGACCCCCGGGAGCGGCCGATACCCTGCCATGGCCATGTTCCGCCCCTTCGAGGTTCAGAAGAAGCGCAGTCTTACAGAGTTTGAGCGCTTTTACGTAGTCCCGTCGCGCTAACTCGTACTCTGCCAGGGCAAGAATAAAATCACTTTCCCAGGGAGAGGGTGCCCGGTCGTTCCCGAGAGAAAGCCTCTCAGCCAGGTCCGGGCAGGCCCCGGGACCTTTGGTCCAACGCAGGGCCAGGCGAAGCTCTGCGCTATCCAGACTGGTTTTCATCTCCCGGGGAAGATCCCTGGCAAGCCCCTCCAGCTCATCTTCTCCTCCTCCCTCGGCGATTCTCTGAAGAAGAAGATGCAAAAGGGGGATCTGGTCCTTCCGGGAGAGACCGCTGCGCAGGAGCTCCCAGAGTTCGGGAGTGAGCGGCAGGGATTCCGCCATAACGCGTTCAGCCAAATGGTTGGAAACCTGCTGTTCCAGCTTTTTCCGGCCCCGGGACTCCAGAATCGTATCAGCGGTGCGCGCCACCGCCTCGTGAACTCTCGGGGGATTCAGAGATGAAAGAAGCCCGACCTGCACGAGTTCTCTCAGGGCATGGCTTTGTTCCACCGGGGAAAGCCCTGCACCACGGCAGAGATCGTCCAGAAACGAGAGCCCTCCCCGTCCATCGGCGAGAAACACAAGGAAAAGAACTCTCCGATACTGCGGTTTCAGCCCCCGGTGAAAGATAGCTCCCAGGCTCCGGCCCGGGCCGAAGCAGTTCACCCAATAGCGGAGAGCCCGGCTGAATTCGCCGCGATTCCGCGCTTCCGAGGCTGTGGTGAGCAATGAGGCCGGGGGCGGCGAAGGGCTGTCCCCCTGGGGGGAAAGATCAGTTACCGTCCAAAGCTCCTGACTCCCCTCGGGAGGAGGAGCGGCAGAGGAGACTACCAGGGGAGCCAGCGAGGTCGTTTCGGGAATCCATGAGAGGAACTCCCGGGCCGCTCCCTCGCAGAGATCGCAATCGGCCAGGTAGACCCGGCGCTGGGAATCGCTCAGAAAAAACCGCCGCACCAGAAACGCTGCGGTACCCTGAAGGTCACAATCAACCATATTCCGGGCCAGGTAGCCCCGACAGGGTTCCTTCAGCTGCTCTCGCAGGGCAGTGTAGACCCGATCTTCCTCGGAGCGTTCCGACTCCGGGACCGGAGTGTCCGGGATCGCCTGGATCACCCTGCGCAGGAAGTCCCGACGCGTCATGGCCCGGGAACACTGGATCAGGACCGCCGGGCCGGAGCCGTCCCTTTCCAGAATAGTTCCAACCAGGGTTGCCACGGCTGACCGATCCGGACCATGAAACCAGAATCCCCGGTGCTTCCCCTCCCGGGAGAGGGTTTCAACGATGAGATCCAGCGCTGGTTGGGAACACCCCTGCCGAAGCACCCGATCGTAGGGTCCGGGCCTGTCGTGATCGTCCCGGGACAGGGAGATTACACGAAACAACGCCCCCTCCCGGGTCATCTCAAGAAGAGCATGAAAATACTCTGCTGCCTCTTCGGTGAGATACAGGGTGTTTTCCTGCCGAACCGAAGAAAGGCGCTGAACGAAGAGAGGGAACGCCCCGGCTGCACCGGCCCGGTCTTTCACGTCGGCCTCGAGCAAAACCGTGTAATCCAGAAGATTTTCGGCGCAATTGACGAGGAATGTCTGGAGCCCGCGCAGGAGCTCCCCCACCACTGCGGTAGCTTCCTCCTGGGAGGAAACCCGGGGCGGTTCCTCCTGCAGAAAGAGAAGTTGATCGCCATCGTGACGAAGGAGCGCAAAACCATACCGGCGCAAGAGTTCGCCCAGCTCCAGCAAAAACCGCCGGTGCCAGGATGGGTGAATCCGCGCCATCTGGTGAAGGCCACCCGCTTCCACTAGAATACAGTACATTTGCTGTAAGTATCGGCCGGGGGGAGACGGGAATTAATACCCCCACCCGGAAGCAAGGCTTCGGCGGCGCGTCCATTGGCGGGGGAGAACCTCGCCATCCACACGGGCCCCTTCTTCGTGATAGAGAAAGAGCGTGAAGGCTTTGTTCCGGTAGAAGAGCACAATCTCCCGGGGATCATCCTCTCCCCGGGCGGACCCGGAAGCCGGGACGACCCCGTAGGCTGCGGTAAACCCCCGGGCCCCGGAAAGGGCCTCTTCGAGCTCCCGGGGCAGATAATCCTGAACCCGGGGAGAAAAATCATGGAGAGGAAGATCCTTCCCCTCGGGATTCACAAGCCACGCCACCAGTCGCTCATCGTCGGGACAAAGAGTTTCCAGGAAATCCCTGGAAGCGAGGGTCGCTCGGGGAGCAACCTCCGAGGGGGGGCCGAAGAACCCCACGACGGTCCTGGTGGTCTCGTCCCGAAGGGACCGCACCCGCAGGGGCTCGCGATCCTGAAGAGCGGTATCAGCCCGGGCCACACCGGGACAGAGACCCCAGACGACCAGCAGCACCGCCAGGGTTCGGCAGGTTCTGAAAACACCCCGTCTGCTCATTGCCACAACCTCACCCGACAATGGTAATATAGTCCGCCATGACGGGACAACAGGAAACGTTGCGCTACCTCGACGAAGGTTTTACCGAACCGGTGAGGGACCCTCTCTGGGGCCATATTCATCTCACGCCAGCCCTGCTCTCTCTGGTGGACACCGACGCCTTCCAGCAACTGAGCAGAATCCGCCAGCTGGGCCCCACCTATCTGGTCTATCCCGGGGCAACCCACACCAGGCTGAACCACAGCCTGGGCGTGCTCCACCTGGCCCGGCGACTTCTCCAGCACCTCCTGCGTCACCCCGAAACGCCCGAGCTCTCCCTGGAGGGGGTCCGGTCCTTTCTGGCTGCAGCGCTTCTGCATGATCTGGGTCATTTTCCCTATACCCACAGTTTCAAAAGCCTTCCTCTGCGAGAACACGAGGAACTCACGGGTCTGCTGGTGCAATCAGGGGAGATGGCCCGGAAGCTCCGCCACAACCTGGAGGTATCACCCGAGAGGGTGGCTGCCATCGTGGACACGAGTCTGCCTGCGGGAGATGACCGGGAGATCCCCTTCTACCGATCCCTTCTTTCGGGCAGCCTCGATCCTGACAAGCTGGACTACCTGAACCGGGACGCCTTTTTCTGTGGCGTCCCCTACGGAATCCAGGATGTTGATTTTGCCCTGACCAGGATCGTCCCCGCCGGAGATGGCCGGATCGGGGTGGACCAGGCGGGGGTTGCCGCTGTGGAAACGGTGCTCTTTTCCAAGTATCTCATGTACCGTGCCGTCTACTGGCACCGGACGGTGCGCGTGGCCACGGCAATGATAAAAAACGCCGTCTACCGGGCGCTTCAGGAGGGAGTTATCGCTCCTGAAGAACTCTACGGGCTGGACGACGAACTGCTTCTCTCGCGCCTGGGGGGGAAAGCCTTTCCTCCCTTCGAGCTGATCCGCCGGGTGGGCCGGAGGAATCTCCTGAAACCCCTGGCAGAGGTCCCCTTCTCGGCGGATATCCCCGGTCACCGGCTTCTGGAGGACAACCACCACCGCCAGGGCCTGGAAGAACAGATTGCCCGGGATCTTCGTGCCCGAGGACACCGATCGCTCCAGGACCACCAGGTTCTCCTGGACCTCCCCGATGCGATTTCCTTCGAGGCGGACCTGCCGGTACGCTCCCGGGAGGTTTCCAGCTTTTCCGAGGAGAGCGTTTTTTCACCCTCCGTGGTGGCCCGCTTTACGGCAACGCTCCGAAAGGTTCGCCTTATTGCGCCTCCCGAGACGGCCTCATCCATGGGAGACCCCCTGCAATATCTCCAGGAGGTGCTCCGTGACCGGTGAGGACCAGGGCTTTGCCGAAATCACCCGTTATCTGCACCAGCAGCCGCCTCCGGTGATCATGCGATTTCTCCGCTCTGCCGGGAAGGGGATCAATCGTCATGGAATGATCGGTCAGGGAGACCGGGTCCTGCTCTCCGTCTCAGGGGGAAAGGATTCTCTGGCTCTGGCCCTGGCCTTGCGCCTGCGTCTGCGGTTCATTCCCATCACCTACCGCCTTGAGGCGGTTCTTGTAGACTGGCGGGAACACCCCCACAGCAGGGAGTCCCTGGAGGCGCTGCATCGCTATTTTTCTGCCCTGGAGATTCCCTTCACGGTCCTCACGGCCGAGATGAGGCCCGATTCCTTCGGCGGGCGGTTTGACTGCTACCGCTGCGGCAGAAACCGGCGGCGAATCCTCTTTGATTATGTCCGGTCCTGGCCCGAACGGCCGCTGATCGCCACAGGTCACCATCTGGACGATATAGTTCAGACCACGTTGATGAATCTTTTTTTCCGGGGAAGCTTCTCCACCATGATGCCGGTCCAACCCTTCTTTTCGGGAGGTCTTTCGGTCATCAGGCCACTCTGCGAGGTCCGGGAGGAGCTGATCCAGACGGTGTCAGAGACACTGGACCTGCCAGTGGCCTCAATCGACTGCCCCTTCCACAGAACCAACGTGCGGGCGCGAATCCGTCCGCTCATCGAGGAAATGGCCAGGATCAACCCTCAGGTCCGGGAGAATATCAACCGGGCCCACACGAATATTGATCATGAGTACCTGCCCGAGTTGTGATCACCGCCACGATGCAGTACAATCACGGGAGAGATGAAGCAGAACCGTCTGATGCAGGAGCGCATCCACCGCGTGAGTGTCCTCGTCCGTGAGCTGGGATACGAGCTACACCCGGGAGAGCTCTCGGAGGAGAGCTACGACGCAGGATTTACCACCCCCGATGGCTTTGAAGCGGATCTCTTTATCGATGCCGATTCCAAGTTCCTGGAACTCGCCTATACCTTCACCTTCTCCGGCGCCATGGCCGATTTCGTTCGGGAGCGCATCGAGGAGGTCATGCATACCCTCTACGAGTTTGGGTGCTACTTCACCATTCAGATCGCCGACGAGGAGATCGTCCACACGGTTTGTTCCAAGATCTACTTTGCAGGCCTCAACTATTTTGCCCTGAAAGAGACGGTCCGGGATTTCCGCGACGCCGTGGAGGCGCAACAGGAGATCTTCGAGATTAATTTTGAAACAGAAACAGGAGACGCCCATGGAAATTCGTAATCTTCTGGAAGAGATCGCCGCAGCCGTGGTCCAGGACGTATGCAACGAGGATAGCGCCAGCCAGTCTCCCCGGTACAATACCTCCCAGGAGTGCCGCCTCGATGCAATCTGCTACGTTCTGAACCGGATTCCCCCACGCTACATCAGCTCGGGCCGGGGCTACGCCCACCTGACGGAAGAACTCCGGGGGGACACCCAACTCCAGGTTGATCTGGTTCGTCTGGCCCATGAAGGGCTGCAGCGGGTCAGCGCCGTCTCCAGGGCCTTCTACGGCACTCCCTCGGGATCGGTCCCTCCCGGCCCCTGTTTCAACTTTCCCACCATCAAGGGCCGCGTCCTGGACGGGAACAGCTTTTTCCCCCTCAGCGAGATCACCGTCACCCTTCGGCAGGGGGGAACCGAGGCCGCCATGTTCGACAACCGCTGGAGCAACCCCTACACGACCTCGGAAAAAACGCGCGGCATGTATAATTTCTGGCCCGCTTCGGTGGTGGCCGAGGAAGAACAGGCCACCCGGACGTTCGATTTCGAGATTCTCCTGGAGGGTCCGGGGTTCAACCCGGTGACACATTTTTTCTCCCTGGAGTGCACCAGCGAGAAGGCCGTTGCAACGATGGTGAGCATGCAACGGGACCATACCCTGCCCGATCTGTACATGTTTTCCTGATGCACTCGTGACGCCCTCCCCTGAACGGGAATCACCGTCAGGGGGCTTCCGGCTTCCGATCGCCCGCTGGCTCCAGGTGGTTTTCCAGGTGACATCCTGCCCTCAGGGAATCATCTTCGGGATGATCATCTTCGGGAGGGGGCGTTTCGTAGATCTCGCTGTGAATCTGAACGTCCGAGATCCGTCCCGGGAGGTTATTTTCCAGAAAGGACAGGACCTTCTGCATAACCCGCTCGCCGTAGACCCTGTCGTTACTCACCAGGGCTACTCCGATCTGGGAAAAACAGTGACTGTTCTGAAGATCGACCTCGGCAACGCTCACCTTGTAGGTACGAATGAGACGGTCCCGAAGACTGTGCACAATCCGGCGCTTGTCTTTCAGCGACGAAAGCCCCGGCAACTCCAGAATCGCCAGAAGCATGGTGACGGTCATGGCTAGGGATCCTCCTCCCTGGTGCCTCCCGGAATACCCCCTGCTCCCAGAAATCCGATCCCCAGAACAAGGACAGCCGCCAGGGTGGCGTAGCGCAGACCCGCCGCAGCCCGGTTGCGCAGAAACGGTTTGAGATCACCGAAAATCAACAGATCGCCCCGCTCCAGAACCTGGTAATCACCAGGGCCGTAGAGGTCTTCATAGTCTGTCTGGCTGTACCGGCTGTAGAGAACCCTTCCCTGGTATTCCAGAAGGAGCACCTCCCGGGCCTCAAGAAACCGGCGCAGCTCCTCGGGCTGACCAAGGAGGTTCTGCTCCTGAAGAGCGGTGAGCGTACGCTCCTGTCTCTGGATATCCTCCGCTTCGGCGATACTTCCCGAGGGAAGCGCCAGCTCGACCCCCGTCAGAGCCACCACCGCCGCCGCCACAACCAGGGGAGCCCGTCCCCGCACGACCGGGGTGATGCGGCCCGCCGGGAGGGAACCACCAGCCACCGCACCGGAACCAGGACCGAGATAGCGAAAAAGCTTCAGAAACCGGAGCAGACGCAGGTGCCGCACCGCCAGGAGCAGCCCCCCCGGGGCAACAGCAAGCCCCCCGGCCAACTCTGCCAGGGCAGCAGGGCCGCTTGCCAGGAGCAGCAGCGGCATGCTCGCCACCAGATCGATCCAGCCCCCCTGACGAAAAAGATACTTCCGGAAGTGTCGATACCGGTATGCGTGATATCCTCGAAGGATATATTCAATGGTAAGAAAAACATCCAGACCCAGCCCCGCAAAGAGAAGCCCCCTCCGAAGGGAAACACTCCAACCGGCCAGAACGGCCAGATCTTCCAGGATTGTCTGCATCAGGACGGCCAGAACCGCCACCAGGGCCAGAAGCTCAAGAATAGCCCGTGTTTTTTTCATTCTCTTGCACCACCTGGTTTTTCGATCTTGCTGTTCAGAAACACCACCCCTGCATCATACTATGGCCATGCGGGACGGCTCAACCAGATCAATATCACGCGCGACTTGGTTTATCCCGCTTCTTCTGCTTTTTCTGGTGATCCCTCTGCGGCCCGGCTCAGCCTGGGAGCCCTATAATCCCTTTGAACAGGAAGAGGCCCCGGCTGCGCTTTTCTCCCTGGACCGGGAAGATGCCGAGGTAGAGATCCACCTGCTTGGAAGCTGGCTGGCCTCGACACGAGTTTCCTGGGGCTTTGCCCTGCACCCCAAACTGCCTGACACGGGCCGACGGGTAACCGCGCCGTATCCCTATCGGGGGTTCGAAACGGAGCCCTTCTCCCAAACCCTGGACCTGGTAATATCACTCTGGCTTTATCAAAAGTTCTTCTTCGAGGCCTCCTTCGAGGATCAATCCCGCCTGAATACCCTCGCGGCGGGCTATATCGGTGAAGAGGATGAGCTGATCCAGGAGGTGGTCCTGGGAAACGTTCCCCTGACGATCTCCTCCTACCCCTACCAGTACACGGGAAGCGCCCGGGGAAACACCGGCACCACCCCCAATCCCGGAGCAGTGCTCCGGCTTGCCACGGCCCGGACCTACCACGAACTGCTGCTCCAGCTCGAGAGTTCCCGCCTGGAGCAGCGCCGCTTCAACCAGGGAGCGCTGGAGCAGCGGCGGATATCCCCCGAGGAATACCTCCAGAACAGGGTCTTCCTGCTGCCCCAGGCCCCGGTGAGAAATGTCACGGTCTACGCCCTGGACCCGGAAGGGTCCGTTCTGATCACCCCCGACAAACCGGACCGGCCCCTGCGGTTCCGCCGTCTGGACCCCGAAAAGGGAGATTACGTCCTGGACGAAACCCTGGGAATGATTCGCCTGGCGCCCCAGGTTGCCCCGCACACCACCCTGGCGGCATCCTACACTCCCCTGGTGGATACCTCGGGATGGGTGGTGAAGCTGGACAAGGAGCGGACCCCCACGGACGAGACGGTGCCCTTCCCCTACGAAGACACTCCGGCCCCGGCTTTTGAGGAGTCCTACGGGACAGATCCGGGGTTCCACCGAATGACCGTGACAGCCGGAAGCGGCTCCGGCCGCCGGGGGGTGATCCTGACCTCGCCCGGCCTCTACTCGCCCTTCGCTGCGGCAAACCACTACTCCCTGCCCCCTGAAGCGGGCAGGGCCCTGGAGCGGGGCGATGCCCGGGTGAGGTTGGTACACCGCAATACCCGAACTCCCCTGGCAGAGGAGGAGCTCTATGTGATTGAACCCGTGGGAGAGGGGGCGTTCCTGCGGGTGATCCGCCGGGAGGAGGCTGACCCCCAGGAAAACCTCCGGTTCCGCTGGATGCACCCCTTCGCGGACCGCTCGCCCCGGGCCTCCCACGCCGCGATGTACGGACCCGGCGCAGAGAGTTCTGCCCGCAGGGCCGATTTCGACATTCTTCTGGAATACGAGGGTGACAGCGGAACCCGCTACCTGGACGGAGACATCGTGCCCGGCACCGTGACGGTGACACGCAACGGCCGCCCCCTGGGGGGAGCCCGGATCGACTACGACACGGGGGAGATTCTTCTGCCCCGGGAGAGCGGCCAGGGGGGAGAGATAGAAGTGCGCTACCGCGTCTATACTCCCGACGAACCGGTGAACGATCTGGTCGTTATTGGAGGAACCCGCTGGGAACCCCGGGAATCCCTGCTCCTGACCCTGGCAGGAGGGCTCCGATGGAGCGTTGGCGAGGCCCAATACTCCCGGGAGATGGAAGAGCACCCCGGCCACGGCACAGTCTCGGCGGGAGCCACCTTCCAGGGAAACCGCCTCTCCCTGGAAGCAGCCGCTGCGGCACAGCTCTACCAACCCGATACCACCGGCTATTTCCGGCTTTTCGGGGGAGAAGCCCGGAGCTTCACCCTGGCACCCCGGGAGCGAACGCTCTTCCCCTCGTCCTTTCCCGAGGACCTCCCCGGGGTGGCCCGGACCTTTCCCCGGGAAAGCCGCGCAATAGCGCTCTACCGGGATTACTGGGAGACGGGAACCTTCGGGTCCACCTCTCTTCAGCCCTACCAGACCTCCCGGGAGGCCGATCCCGACCGGGAAGGCGCGCGCCTGGGGCCCTACCTGGCCCGCAGCACCGACAGCGCCTACACCGGCACGGTGGGCGTCCTGGAATGGCAGGACCTGGCGGATGACCAGTGGGTGGGAGCCCTTCTGCGGGCCCCGGCCTCACCGGCGGACCTGCGCGATACCCGGCAGGTGACGGTGACCTACCGGTATCTTCCGGCCGACGAGAATCAGACCGACCACCCCCGCCTGGACATACACCTGGGTGCCCTGGGAGAGGACCTGGACGGGGACGGCACGGCCGCCACGGGACGCAGCGCCCTGGACCCGACCTTTCCCTTTATCTTTCCCGAGGGCCCCCTGGCGGGATCGCTCCGCCGGGCAGGCCAGGACGCCCCGGGGCTCACGGCGCCCCACCGCGAGGACCCGCGCCGGGACGGGGTGTTGCTGGAGGAGGTTCCCCAGGGAATCCTCTCCCTCCCCGGAGGTGCCGGGGCGGAATCGCTGGACCCCGCCCCGGGCTGGCAGCGCCATACCGTGACCCTCACCCCCCAGGAGGCCGAGCGGCTGGCCGATCTTCGGGGCGTGCGCTTCCTCGTGACAAACCCGGGCAACTCGGGCCTCTCGGGCCGGCTCCTGATCGGCGAGGTGGAGCTGGACCGGCGGGGCAACGCCACGATCACCTCGGGACGGGACCGGAACGCCCTGGCTGCAGTGCAGGATGACCCGGCCACCCCCTCTCTGCGTTCCCGCTTTGGCCCCGTGCGGAGCCGGTTCAACCCCGACGACAGGGACCAGCCCGTTCTGAAGATATCCTGGGAGGAAGATTCATCGTCGGAGCCCTCGCCGGTGCGGGCCGAGTTCCCCCTGCCCGATTTCTCGGTGAACCACTACGATACCCTGGTCTTCTACGCCTACCTGGACACCGATCCGGACGATCCCCCCCCGGAGGCCCGGGTGGAGCTGACCCTGGCCCCCTATCGGGGAGCTCCCCTCCGGGAGACCCTGACCATAACCCTCCCTGCCGAGGCCCTGCAGGGAAAAACCGGGGAAGACCCCTGGAGGGAGATCACCCTGAATCTCTCCTCGGGGTCTGTGGCCGTCTCGGGCTGGTCCGGAACGATCGAGAGAGCCCGGCTGCCCCGGGACCGCCAGGCCCTGCTGCACCTGGGAGAGATCACCCTTGTGGGGGTATCCCCGGAGGGCGCCTTGTACTTCGACGAACTCCACGCCCGGGACCCCCGGGCGGGAAGCGCCTTCGCCGGGCGGCTGGATGCGGCCTGGACCATCCCCCTGGGGCCGGGAACCCTCACCCTGGAGCAGGGAATGCGGGCTCACACCGAGGGGTTCCGGGGCAGCGAGAGCGACTCCTCGGTGAGCACCCTCGACACCACCAGCCGGGCGAGCTATCGCCAGGAGCGATTCCGGGTTTCGGGCGAGCTGGCCTTGCGGGGTGAGGAGGGCTACGGCACCACCGGCGCTGCGGGACACCACCTGGTGATCCCCCTGATTCCCCCCGGCGAGGGGGAACTCACCCTGGAAGAGGAGTTCTACCGGGATTTTGACTCCCGCAGCCCCCTGGCAGAGCGACGGCTCGCCCTCTCCCTGGGAGACCCGCGCCTGGGACGGTACCGCCTCTCCCACCTTCACCGCAGCGACGACCGGGAAACCCTCCTGAACTGGAAGACCAGGGCGGCCCTCCCCTCGGGAGAAACCTGGGACCTCACCCTGGAGGGCACAGCCGAACTGACCGACCTGGACCGGAGGCTCTCGAGCGGAGACTACAGCGAGTCCTGGCAGGAAACAGGACGGTTCGTCCTTTCCCAGGGACCCTCGGGCGAAACGTCCCGCCAGGAACGGCGGGCCTCGGTGACGGGCGAGGGGTCCTGGCACGGAGCTTTCCTCCACGGAGCATCCCTGAAGAGCGGCGGCAGCTGGCGCAACAGAAGCGCCACAGCGGGGACCCAACGCCAGGAAGCCTTCCTGGACCTGACGATCCCCCACGAGCAGTCCGATCCGGGGCGTCGACTCTGGCGGATCACCCCCCGGTACCAGCGCACCTACAGCAGCACCCGGCGCGTCGAGAGCGACACCCTCTCCCGGGACGCCTCCCTCTGGGCCCGGGCGCTCCACCGGGAACCGGTCATTCTGAGCGCCCCTCCCCTGGCGGAACTCTTCCTCTCCCCGGAATCGCTGGGGCTGGAGGACCTCTCGGGCAACAGCGAGAACCGCAGCTACGAATCCCGGGCGGGCCTGGGCTTTACCCGCTCTTTTGCCTCCCGCCTCCAGGACCTGATCCTGCCCGCCGAGGCCGAGGGGAGCCTGCAGCGCCGCACCCTCTGGGAAGGAGATACCCGGACCGATACCCGCACATACCAGATCACCGCCACAGCCCGGGCGATAAACCTCTTCGGGTCCCGGGGAAGCCGCCCCCTGACGGAGCGGTACGAGAGCGACGAGTTCCGCAACCGCCTCAGCCTCTCCCTGATCGAAGCGGTGCCGGGAGAGATCACCCGCTGGGAGACATCCCTGCTCCAGGAAACGACCCTGCTGATAGCACCGCACCGCGAGGCTTCGCTGGTAACCACCCTCACCGTGACAGGCAACGACGAGGTCAAGACCGTAACCTCCACCACTTTGGGCTACCAGTGGCGCCAGGAGAGCTATCCACCTCTGGACGTTCTCCGACGCCAGAAGACGTCACCCTTCCTGGAGCACCAGGAACGGCTCACCGCCTCGGCCACACGCCGCGACGGCAACCTCGAAACCAGGGAGATCCAGCTGGGCCATTCCACAACCCTGGTGATCAACCCCTCCAGCGAGATCAGGCTCTACGCCGATCTTGGCTGGTACACCGACACCGCCGAATACGACGAGGGAGCCCTCCACATTTTTGGTATCCAGGCGGGGGTGGAGGGGGTGCTGCGCTATTGAGATCGGCGCGGTGGGAAGAGCTGTAATCGAGGTCGTGGAAATTCAGGTGTTATCCGTCATGCGAACTGACCCGGGGCGGAGTTCACTGAGCCTGAAAAAGATATCGCTCTCCAGAAGATCGTGCCATAGCGCATGGGGAAAGGTTTCCCGGAGGAGCGTGATTTTACCCGTCTGACATGGCCCGAAGAGAAAAAGATCAACGTATTCGCTAACTCATCCCCCCTTCGTGACGATGAGCGGAACATTCATTCCCATTTTAGCGAAAATTCATTGTATAACTATAGAGGTGGCTAAATCTGACCGGATGCAACAGATTGAACGCCTTCTGCTGGATCACCCCGATGGCTTGTCCCGTTCGGAAATTGCCGGCCGGCTGGGAGTCCACCGCAGTACTATCGGCCGGGATGTCACGTCGCTAACGTCAATGCTTCCCCTGCAGGAATCCGATTCCGGCCGCCTGTTTCTGGACAAAAAGGGATATCTCACCACGATCAGATTGACAATGTTTGAACTGGAGGCCCTGCATCTGGCGGCTCGCCTCTTCGCGCGGGTCATGAAATTTCCCTTTCCACACGCTTCAGCGGCACTCCGCAAGCTGGCGGACGCCCAGGGTCGAGTCAGTATCCGTCTTGCTGACCGAATTCGGGAAACAGCAGAGGAGATCGAGCGCTTCCCCTCCGGCTCGGGACATCAACCGGGGGTGCGATACCGTGCCATCATGGAACAACTGGGTATCGCGATCACGGAATACCGACCGATAGAAGTAACGCACTATTCCCGGAATCACGGCGAGGATCGTATCTATCGACTCGTTCCGCTTACGCTGGAACCACACCATGAGGGACGTTCAGTTCACCTGCTGGCGTGGGACCTTGACTCCAACAACCAGACCGACGGCAAACCTGGCATCCCGCTGCACCACACATCGTCCGGCCGCTTCCGGACGCTCAAGATAGAACGTATCCGCAAGATAACCCTGCTGGAGCCGGACGAGGGCCTCCTGAAAGCGATCCCCGTGGAGAAGGTTCCCTCCCGGCTGATGCACGCATGGGGTATCTGGGCTGGGGATGCCCCACCCGTGCAGGTTGTCCTTCGCTTCGGACCGGCAGTCGCGGACCGCGTCGCGGAAACGCTGTGGCACGGCAGCCAGACATTGGAACCGCAGCAGGATGGCGGATTGATTTGGAGCGGTGCCGTAGCGGAACCGCGGGAGATGTATCCCTGGATCAGGGGTTGGGGTCCCGATGTTGAAGTAATCGAGCCCTCGTGGCTCCGGGAGGAGCATCGGCGGGATTTTGAGCGGGGATTGGGGGTTTACCGCGAGAGCAAGAGCAAGAGAGAAAAGGAAACGTTTGTGTAGCCTTTGACGTCACCGACCCACGTACCGGAGAAACATTCGCGATTTGTGTTGCCGCACCTGCAACACTGATACCGGAAAATACGGGTCATGACAATTGAGTATCGGCAACAAGAGAGTTTTACATGGAGATAACCTTAGACAAGCGGATAGACGATCCGTCATTCCTCGTCGGGCACAGTCGTAATGACGGTGCACTGCAGCCACTGGAGGAACACCTGCACGGTGTGGCCAAACAAGCCGGCATCTTCGCAGACCTTTTCGGTTGTCGCAACTGGGGTGTTGTTGCCGGTCTGCTTCACGACGACGGGAAGTGTCTCTCACAGTACCAGCGCAGAATCCGGGCCCTGATACGAGGAGAAAACGCACAGCGCGCGGATCATTCAACGCCGGGAGCCAAGTACGCAATCGAAAAAATCGTGCAACCGCCCGGTGCCGGCAAACTCCTGGCGTACTGCGTCGCGGGACACCATACGGGAATACCCGACGGCGCTTCCGGCGACGACGAGTCATGTTTGTCGCGTCGGCTTAACCGAAGTGAGCCGAGTCCGGGACTCCTCGCGGACGAACTGCCGGAGATAGAACCGGTTCCGTTCACCGGACCGAATCCTGACCAACGCAGACTCGGATTTCAGGCAGCGTTCTTTACCCGCATGGTTTTCTCATGCCTAGTGGATGCGGATTTTCTCGATACGGAAGCCTTCGTGGATCCGGACCGACACAATGCCCGCGGGACGTATCCTACGATCATTATGCTGAAAAAGAAACTCGATGAACACCTGATAAAGCTCGTCGGAAACGCTCCCGAGACAGTAGTAAACCGGCAGCGACAACAGATCCTGGCAGAGTGCCGGTGCGCTGCGCGGGAAGCTCCCGGATTACGTTCGCTTTCGGTACCTACCGGGGGAGGCAAGACATTGTCGTCACTCGCATTCGCCCTGGATCACGCTGTTCAGCATGACTTGCGCCGGGTAATTTACGTAATTCCCTATACGTCGATCATCGAACAGACAGCACAGATATTCCGGTCAGTTTTCGGCGACGAGGTAGTGCTGGAGCACCATTCCAACCTGGTGCCGGATCGCGATGATGTCGATGAAGACCGGGAAGAACGACGCCGTTTGGCGTGCGAGAACTGGGATCCCCCGATCATAGTAACGACCAACGTACAGTTCTTCGAGTCCTTCTTCTCCAACCGGTCATCCAGAACGAGGCGATTGCATAATGTGGCGCGCAGCGTGGTTATTCTGGATGAAGCTCAGATGTTGCCCGTGCCGTTTCTGAAACCAACAATAGAAGTGATTCGCGAATTATCCGAGACATACCGATCCACTATCGTTCTCTGCACGGCCACACAGCCTGCGTTAATCGCGAACGAGTCCTTCCAAGGAGGACTTCCACAGGTACGGGAAATAGTCAGCAACCCGGAAGAACTGGAACGAGTGTTCGATCGGGTGGATGCCACGATGATCGGTGAAGTACAGGATAAAGAACTTGCCAGCCGCCTCGCAACGGAAGAACAGGTTCTCTGCATCGTCAACACCCGCGGCCACGCACGCAAACTGGTGGAACTGCTCGATGCGGAAAGCGCCGATGTCTTCCACCTTTCCGCCCTGATGTGTCCGACCCACCGTCGAGCCGTTCTGGACGAAATACGTGATTGCCTGGCAGAGCGTAAACCATGCCGCGTTGTCAGCACCCAGCTGGTGGAGGCAGGCGTGGATCTGGATTTCCCCGTCGTTTACCGGGCACTTGCAGGTATCGATTCAATCGTGCAGGCGGCGGGGCGTTGTAATCGGGAGGGTAAACTGGCTGGTCGCGGAAAAGTTCATGTCTTTCGTCCTGAAGGTGGCTTACCAGCAGGATACTTCCGGCAGAACGCGCAAATCGCGGAACTCGTGCTCCGGGGGCGTGAGTCGAAAATTCTGCGATCCAGCACGGTGCGGGAGTTCTTCCGGGAACTCTACTGGATCAAAGATGAGAGTGGAGGCCTCGACAAGGAGCGAATCCTCGACGACTTCCGGACTGGTACTACTCGCGGTGATTTCCCCTTCAAGACTGTATCAGGGAAGTATCGCCTGATCGCTGACGAGCAGATCGGGATCATCGTACCAAACGATAAACATGCCCGCAATCTTTGCCGGGCGCTGGAAAAAACAGATTACCCCGGGGCGATCCTCCGTCGACTTCAGCCGTACACCGTCTCACTGAGACCACGTGCGGTGGCGACGCTATTACAGGCAGGATACGTACAGCGAATCAGGGAGGAGCAGTATGTAATGACCGACTTTGGCATGAAAGAAGCGTACGACGATCGTCTCGGACTTAATCCGACGGTACCGTCGTTTTACTTGGCGGAAAACCTAATTGTCATGGGGTAAGAAAGGAGGTGAAGGGATGGCATACGGTATAGCCCTCCGTGTCAGCGGACGGTATGCGTGCTTTACTCGTCCCGAAATGAAAGTGGAACGGGTGAGTTACGACGTAATGACACCATCTGCGGCGCGGGGAATCCTGGAGGCAATCTACTGGAAACCAGCGATCCGGTGGGTTGTCGAACGAATCCATGTACTCGCGCCAATCCGGTTTACCAACATCCGACGAAACGAGCTGGGTGTTTCCGGCTCGGCCGGGGTGAAGGTACCAATTGGCACGGTCCGGCGAGCGATGAGCGACGGAACATCACCAGTCGAGGTATTTATCGAGGAGGACCGACAGCAGCGGGCCTCCCTCGTTCTCAAAGACGTGGATTATGTAATCGAAGCATCGTTTCGTCTGACCGATCGAGCGAAGACTCCGGACGAGATGGGCGAGGTCGAGCATAGCGACGACAAACCCGCCAAACATCTGGAGATCTTCAGCCGTCGCGCAAAGCAGGGTCAGTGCTTTCACCAGCCGTACTTCGGGACGCGAGAGTTCCCCGTGGATTTCTCGTGGATCGATAAGGATGAAATACCACAAACACTGTTGACCGGCAGCGATGCGACCCGCGAACTGGGCTGGATGTTGCACGATATAGATTTTGAGAACGAGATGACGCCGCGGTTTTTCCGTGCTCGCCTGGATAACGGCGTCCTCCACGTCCCGCCGTTTGAAAGCGAGGAGGTGCTGTCATGATTTTGCAGGAGTTGTACTCGTACTACCAGCGTTTAAACGGCGACCCCGGATCAGGCATTGCGCCACCCGGATACTCGCCGCAGAATATCTCCTGGGCACTCGTTCTCGATAATGACGGAAATCTGGTTCAGATACAGGATATCCGTGATACAACCCGGAAGACGCCACGTCCCGTCTCAATGATGGTGCCTGAAGCAGTCGTAAAATCGGTGAACATCGCAGCAAACTTCCTGTGGGATAATACCGGATACGTGCTCGGCGCAGACGATAAGGGCAAACCTGAGCGAAGCCAGAAAACATTTGAGGCTTTCCGGGCATGGAACCACGAGATCGGTGACGGCATCGACGATGAAGGAATGCGAGCTACATTGCGCTTTCTCGACGCATGGGTCCCTGCACACGCACCGTCACTTGAAAGCTGGTTAGAGATCGTCGGCACGAACCTTGTCTTCCGACTGGTAGACGAGCAGCGCTACATTCACGAGCGGCCTCTCGTACGGGACACCTGGATAAACGCCTGGGCGTCCGGAGCAAACGATCGTGGCGATGGCGACGAACCGTTGCAGGAGCAGACCTGTCTGATCACCGGGAAAAGGGCGACGGTCGCGCGACTTCATAACAAGATCAAAGGTGTCCGGGACGCTCAGACAATGGGCGCGGCGATCGTATCGTTCAATCTGGATACATTTACGTCGTACGGGAAGGAGCAAAGCTACAACGCGCCAGTAGGAACGGACGCCGCCTTTGCCTACACCACCGCACTTAACCACCTGCTTCGCTTTGAGTCACGGCAGAAGATCCAGATCGGTGATGCGACCACAGTCTTCTGGGCGGAACGAACAACTCCCGTCGAGAATTTTCTTGGATTCGTGATGGATCCGCGTGAGACCAATCTGTCAGGAGCAGAAACGGCAGCATCTGTGGGAACCTATTTGCAGTCGATCCGAAGCGGCAAGCAGCCGGAAGATATCGACGAGTCGGTCCGCTTCCATATCCTCGGCCTCGCCCCAAATGCATCCCGTCTGGCGGTGCGATTCTGGCACTCCGGGACGGTAGCTGAGCTGGACAAAGTTCTGGGACAGCACTTCCGGGACTTGGAGATCGTCCGCGAATACGACAATGAGCTTGAATTTCCCGGGATCTGGCATCTGCTCATCGAGACGGCCCCACAGCACAAGAGTGAGAACATCAAACCGACCCTCGCGGGAGCAATGACCCGATCGGTCCTCACCGGTGCGGCTTACCCCTCATACATCCTCGCGGCGCTAATTGATCGGATAAGGGCGGATGGCGTAATCGGATACTATCGGGCGGCACTGATCAAAGCGGTGCTGACAAGAAACGCACGAATACAATCAAAACCGATGGAGGTGACAAAAGTGTTAAACGAGCATGCCACCAACGTGGCGTACCGCCTGGGACGGCTTTTTGCGGTACTGGAAAAAGCACAGGCGGAAGCGATCCCCGGAACAAATGCAACGATCAAGGATCGCTTCTACAGCGCCGCCTCGGCGACACCGGGAGTGGTTTTTTCTCAACTGCTCAGATTGAATCAACACCACCTGGCAAAGCTGGAGCAGGGACCAAAGGTGTTCAAAGAAAAACTTATTCAGGAAATAGTAGATGGGATCGATCGTTTTCCATCTCATCTCAGCCTTGAGGATCAGGGAATGTTTGCCTTGGGCTATTACCACCAGCGAAAAGCGTTCTTCACAAAATCGGAAAAAGTCGACATCACCACTGACGGTGAGTAAACACAAAACGCACTACAGAACCACGGAGGAACAAGAAGATGACGGAACTGAACAATCGCTACGAGTTTGTATATCTGTTTGACGTTGAGAACGGTAATCCCAACGGAGATCCTGACGCAGGCAACTTGCCTCGGGTTGATCCGGAAACCAATTACGGAATCGTGACCGACGTATGTCTTAAACGCAAGGTTCGCAACTATGTGGAAATAGTGAAGCAAGGAGCATCCCCGTACGAGATCTATATACGGGAAAAAGCGATCCTGGTCCACGCGCACGAGCGTGCTCACAAAGCGATCGGTGCCAGCAAGACCACTGACGGCAAACGCAAAGGCTCCGGCGAAGAGGTAGAAAAAGCGCGTGAGTGGATGTGCGCAAACTTCTTCGATGTTCGTACATTTGGCGCGGTGATGAGTCTGAAAGTGAACTGCGGGCAAGTGCGAGGCCCGGCCCAGATGAATTTCGCCCGCAGTATCGATCCGGTGATTCCCCGGGAGATATCGATTACTCGGATGGCTGTTGCTACGGAGCGGGAAGCGGAAAGTCAACAGGGCGATAACCGTACCATGGGTAAAAAGAATATCATTCCGTACGGCCTCTATCGTGCCGAGGGATACATCTCGGCTCACCTGGCGGGACAGACCGGATTCTCAGAGGAAGATCTGGCGCTCTTCTGGGAAGCTCTGATCAATATGTTCGAGCACGATCACGCTGCTGCCCGGGGCAAAATGGCCGCCCGGAAGCTCTTCGTCTTCAAACACGCCACCAAGCTCGGAAACGCTCCGGCACACAAACTGTTTGAGACAATCGAAGTCCGAAGGGCAAGTAGCGAGAACGGTCCCTCACGAGCGTTTTCCGATTACCAGATCGTTGTGCATCACGAAAAACTGCCGGATACTGTGCAGATGACGGAGATGCTGTAACAGTTAAAGGAGTTTCTCGCTGTGACGACTCTGCGGCGTTTTCCGGGAGAGTTTTCATCTATGCCGGCAACCGTTCGGTGGTATCTGGCCGATCTCGGTGAGTTCAAAGGCAGGCAGGAAATGCTTACTCGACGGGCGTCGCAGAAACTCCAGGCACTCTGGCAGCACGCTCTGGTGGAGAGCACCGTCTCTTCTAACCGGATAGAAGGCGTGGAAATTGATCAATCCCGGATCAACACGGTTGTTTTCGGGCCCCCGCATCTGCGTGATCGTGACGAGGAAGAGGTGCGGGAATACCGTCAGGCCTTGTCGCGGATTCACGACGACGGTGACGCGATCCCGATAACTGAGAAGACAGTGCTGGATCTGCATCGTCTCGTGCGGGGGGATACCTGGGATGCCGGTGCGTACAAGGAGTATGAACAACGGCTGTCCGACGTTGGAAACGGGCGAGGAAACAAGACGGAACTGATCCTGCAGGCGATCGCGAAAAAAAACCAATCGTTCAGCATTTCCGGGATCCGTGACAGATGTCTCGAGGTGAGCCTGGAGATGGTCCGGCGTATTCTGAAACGACTGCGTGACGACAAGCGAATCCAATCAACCGGACGGGGACACAACGCCCGCTGGAGGAAAACCGTCAACTGGTAAATGGGTACTAAAATGGGTGCTAAAAAGTGTTCACCGAAGACGAACTGATTCCGATCTCCGCGCTGCAGCATGCGATGTATTGCGAGCGGCAGGTTGCGCTCATACACATCGAGCAGCTCTGGCGGGAGAACCTCTACACGGCTGAAGGGCGCATTCTCCACGAACGTGTAGACAAGGAACACCATGAGTCCCGGCGTGCCCGGCGCGCCGAGTACGGTATGGCGGTTCGATCGCTGGAACACGGGCTGATCGGAAAAGCTGATCTTGTGGAGTTCGAGAAATCCGGAACCGGTAAGTACGCGATGATCCGCCCGGTTGAGTTCAAACGGGGAAAGACAAAACCTGCCGATGTGGACAACGTACAGCTTTGTGCCCAGGCCCTGTGTCTTGAAGAGATGTTCGGTACCGGTATTCCGGAAGGGCAGTTCTACTATCTGCAGGAACATCGTCGTTCCACCGTTGCCTTTGATCAGGAACTGCGGGACCGGACGCAGACCGTGATTCGGCTCGTGCAGCAGCTGTTCCTGTCCACGGAAACCCCACAAGCTGAGTACAGGAAACAGAAGTGTGACCGTTGCTCTCTCTATGAGCTCTGTATGCCCCGGGCTACATCAGGTGGAGGTAAACGCGTGTCCCGGTATGTAGCCAACCAACTTCGCCTGGGACTAAAGGAGGAAGAAACTTGAGAAAGCTGCTCAACACTCTCTACGTATCCACCCAAGGTAGCTACCTCCGCAAGGAGGGCGAAACCCTCGTGGTGGAACAGGCGACAAAGAAGGTTCTACAACTGCCAATACACGGTCTCGGCGGTCTGGTTTGCTTTGGCAACGTTCTCTGTTCGCCCTTTCTTCTGGGTTTCTGTGCCGAAAAGGATGTCAGTGTCTCTTTCCTGACGGAATACGGACGGTTTCTCGCCTCTGTACGGGGGCCGATAAGCGGAAATGTTCTCTTGCGCCGGGAACAGTACCGGAAAGCGGACGATCCGATGGCGACACGAGAGATAGCAGCAAATGTTGTATCGGCTAAGATTGCGAATAGCAGAGTCACCGTAAACCGCACCCTTCGTGACCATAAGGAAAAAGTGGATGGAACCGCGCTGAAAGCAGCATCTTCCAGGATGGCCGCTTTTTTTCGCCAGATCGATAAGGCGACAACAACCGACGAGATCCGCGGTATCGAAGGAATCGCCGCCGCACATTACTTTAGCGTATTCAATCATTTAATCATCGACCAGAAAGAGACGTTCGTATTCCGGGAACGTAACCGTCGCCCCCCGCTGGACGAAGTGAACGCCTTGCTCTCGTTCACATATACGCTACTTGCTCATGATGTCAGATCTGCTTTGGAAACCGTTGGCCTTGACCCGTCGGTGGGGTTTCTGCACCGGGACCGGCCGGGACGCCCAGGACTGGCGCTCGATCTGATGGAAGAGTTTCGACCGGTAATCGCGGATCGTCTCGTTCTTTCATTGATCAACCGGCGTCAGATCGGCAAGGCCGGGTTTAAGATCGCGGAAAACGGTGCTGTCGTAATGGACGATGATACGCGAAAGACGCTTCTGACCGAATACCAGACCAGAAAACAAAAAGAAGTGTTTCATCCGTACATCGATGAATCTATTCCCATCGGCCTACTGTTCTTTGTTCAGGCAAATCTACTCGCCCGGTATATTCGGGGCGATATCGACGGATATCCACCTTTTTTCTGGAGATAACGACATGATGGTGCTTGTCAGTTACGATGTAGCGGTGACCTCACCCGGCGGAGCTGCGAGATTGCGTAAAATTGCCAAGGAATGCCAGAACTACGGACAACGCGTGCAGTACTCCGTATTCGAGTGCATCCTTGACCCCGCCCAGTGGATGCGGCTAAAAAATAACCTCGAGAAGATCATAGACCGGGAACAGGACAGTCTCCGCTATTATCATCTCGGATCAAACTACAAACGCAAGGTCGAGCACATCGGCGCAAAACCGTCCCTGGACATGGAAGGACCGATGATAGTTTGACTGCTGAGGAGACATCGCGAACCGTAAAGGTTCAGGAACTCCCGGAGGTTTCGCGGAAGCCGTAATTCTTTTTGTAGCAATGATCTTTTACAGCATAGAGAAGGAAAAGCAGCCTCGCTCGTCGAGCGTGAACGACGTTCGCGAATCGGCGCTCTTAACTCACAGGCCAAAAAAGAGTTATAATTGGAAGGTCGCCCCCCGCGCGGGGGCGTGGATTGAAACATCGCCGCGTTGCCACAGGGTAAAAGGCCGGTCGGTCGCCCCCCGCGCGGGGGCGTGGATTGAAACTACTATTTTCCTCATTCCCCGCCTCCTGTCATGGGTCGCCCCCCGCGCGGGGGCGTGGATTGAAACAGCTTGAAAGAATATCGGCTCATCGCCCGCTCAGGTCGCCCCCCGCGCGGGGGCGTGGATTGAAACATCTCATCACTCACGACCAACCCCCTTTGCTCTCGTCGCCCCCCGCGCGGGGGCGTGGATTGAAACAAATTTTCCCGCTGGCTTTCTCGGATTTTCCGAGGTCGCCCCCCGCGCGGGGGCGTGGATTGAAACGCTGGATGGGTCAGGTCAGTGGGTATCAAGGGACGTCGCCCCCCGCGCGGGGGCGTGGATTGAAACTAGTTTCACAAGCACCCACCGGCCAGTCATCAGGGTCGCCCCCCGCGCGGGGGCGTGGATTGAAACACCATCGCGCCCAGAAGCGTGAGGTAGACGCCGAGTCGCCCCCCGCGCGGGGGCGTGGATTGAAACATGAAGGCCGATATAAAGGCAATGATGGAGTGTGGTCGCCCCCCGCGCGGGGGCGTGGATTGAAACCATAGCTCAATGTGCGCCCTGCTCGCCACGGGACGTCGCCCCCCGCGCGGGGGCGTGGATTGAAACCATAGCTCAATGTGCGCCCTGCTCGCCACGGGACGTCGCCCCCCGCGCGGGGGCGTGGATTGAAACCTTGATTTTTGCCGGTATACTGACCGGCGGCAGGTCGCCCCCCGCGCGGGGGCGTGGATTGAAACACAAAAATAGCTTCTCTATCCTGGGAGAAATGCCGTCGCCCCCCGCGCGGGGGCGTGGATTGAAACCAAACCCCGCCAGCCGGATATGCAAGTCCTTTGGTCGCCCCCCGCGCGGGGGCGTGGATTGAAACGGCGTCCCTGAGCTCAGCAAAAAAACCATCCAGGTCGCCCCCCGCGCGGGGGCGTGGATTGAAACAGCGAGGTCGAGCCGTTTGCCGGAGCGATCTACCGTCGCCCCCCGCGCGGGGGCGTGGATTGAAACGTGATAAGGCTCACACGCCCCAGGGAACGAACACGTCGCCCCCCGCGCGGGGGCGTGGATTGAAACCAGAGAACCGGGTGTCGTGCGCGGTGCCTCATCGGTCGCCCCCCGCGCGGGGGCGTGGATTGAAACAGAAGAATCGCACAGGAAGAGGCTACGCGAGAACGTCGCCCCCCGCGCGGGGGCGTGGATTGAAACTGATTGAGGAGGGTCTGGCTTGGTGGTGGGTTCGGTCGCCCCCCGCGCGGGGGCGTGGATTGAAACAGGTATCCGAGTTTGCAAAGCTGGAAGGACGCTAGTCGCCCCTGTTGAGGCCCGCACTAATTGTTTATGAATCAGGGAATATAACCGAAATACTGTAGTTGAGACTTGAAAGAAAGGGGAAAGGAAACCGGGCTCATAGGTTAGCGGCCTACCCGATTTCCCCCACCAACTACAGTTATACTAATCGACCGTTCCGTATTTGACTACAGCCTCAGCTGGATAGAAATCTTCTGGAGATCAATTCTCAGGGAAGAAGGCTGTCCGCACTGCAGAAAGCTCGGCTGCTTCACCCGTCACGGAGCGTACAAGAAATACCATTACAGTCGGTTAGTCCCGATCCTGCGAGTCCGCTGTCGGGCGTATCGGAAAACTCTGATCGTTGACAAAGGCGAGTTTGGTGGTGGCGCATGCGATGATATGATTTTTTTACGTAACCGTAACATTATCCCCACCTGTTAATACCGGGTGCTTCTGGAGAGAATGTCTCTCCAGGAGGCAAACCCATGAAAGCACCACCAGAGCATCGAGAACGGTGGCAGAAAATCTGCCGAGACTTTCGTGACAGCGGCATGAGCCAACGGGCATACTGCAGGGCACAGGGAATATCGGCGAGTTCCATCCTAATTTCCCGGAAAAATTATACCTGCACCGGCGGGACGATGCCAAAGGCCTGATAGATTTCCGCTGTCGCTTGGTGACCGGAAACAGGATCCGGTGGAACCCTTTCTCCACCACGCCCTTGTCCCGGTAGATCCGGATTGCCTCGGTGGTAGCGCCAGAAGGAACTGAAGGCGCCGTCGCAACAGCAGAATAAAAACTCCCCTGAATCCAGCGACAGAACCCGATGTTTACAGATAAATTGCAATACCTCACCATGCCGATTATATTTAGACAAGGAGCGGTCAGATGAAGCGATCAATACTACTGGCAGGAATACTGGGAACCCTCCTGGGAACCCTGCCCCTTCAAAGCCTGGAAACAGGCACCTCCATCGGCCTGGGAGTCGTCTCCTTCTCCGAGGAAAAAACAGGGGAGACTATCTCCTATCAACTCCTGGCCCTGCGGCCACACCTGACGGCAGGGAAATTCAGCCTGGGCCTCAACCTGGAAATTCACTACCGCTTTACCGGTGGCGACGGCCAGGACTTCGAGATCCGCGAAGAAGACTGGAACCCCCGGGGGGAGATGAATGTCCTGGAACTCTACCTCCCCAAAATCGATTACCTGCGCTACGGCCAAAAAGGTGATTCTCTCTTCCTCAGCCTGGGGTCCTTCTCCGACGCCACCCTGGGGAACGGATTCATCATGGAATCCTACTCCAACCAGCTCTTTCGGCCTGAGCGCCCCCTCTTTGGCGCTCTCTTCGATCTTGATGCCCTGGCGGTGGGACTCCCCTACGGGGGAATCGAGACGGTGGTGGCGAATACCGCAGCCTGGGACGTGATCGCCGGGCGGCTTTTCATCCGCCCCCTGGGAGGGATGAATCTTCCCCTGCTCTCCCGCCTTCAGGTGGGCGGAACCCTGGCGGTGGACCGCGATCCCTACTACCATGTGCAGAAACAGGAGTCGCCCCAAAACCCCTTCGCCGACAAATCCACACCGGACCCGGTGATCATCTGGGGTGTGGATACCCGCATTCCCCTGGTGGAGGCGGAGCGGCTCCGTCTGGCCGTCTTCGGCGATGTAGTGAACCAGGATGACCGCCTGGGGGGAATGGTCGGCACAGGCGGGGTTCTCCGGGCCGGTCCCCTGGGAATCCTCTACGGCGGGCAGTTACGCCTCTACGAAGACAACTTTATTCCCACCTACTTCGACAGCAGCTACGACCGCCGCAGGGTTGAACGCTTTCGGGTATACGACGGCGACCGGGACGTGAAGGGAACCCTGGGCTGGCTCGCCCGCCTGGGATTTTCCTCTGCCCAGGAAGGCCTGCGTTTCGTGACCACCATGAGCGGGCCCTTCGAGGACGGAACAGGGGTCGGCCCCGATCTCCAGAGCACTCTGACCATCGCCGAGGGAGCCTTTCCGGGGTTTCCCGGCTTGAGTTTCTCCGGCACCTACCAGACCTTCGACCTGGCCAAACCAGCCGACATCCTGGAGGCAGAGGACACCCTTCTGGGCATCCGTCTGAACATCCGGTCCGGCCCGGTGGTCATCTCCCTGGTGACCGATCTGCGCCACGATCCTCTGGCCGAGGGAGACCCCTGGACGATTACCTCGGGGCTGGAGACAACCATTGCATTTTAGGATCTTCGCCGATCAGCGGGGACAGGAGGCATCATGAAGCGTGGTTACAAGGTTATTCTTCTCCTTCTGGCGGGGCTGCTGGCCCCCTCGGCAGGTATTTTCCTTTTGCCGGGAAATTCCCTGGTCTGGGCCCAGGAAGGATCCGTGGCAATTCTGGAGTACGCCGACGATCTTCATGAACTGGAGGTGATCGATTCCGACGGTTTCACGGTCGACCTCTTTCTGGGCATCGCCCTCTCGCCGGGGGATCGCATGACCACGGGCTACAGCGGGGCGGAACTGCGCCTGGATCCTGCGGGGAGCCTCCTGCGGATCGCGCCCCATACATCCTTCGAGATCAACACCTTCCAGGGCCACCAAGGGGCGTCAACCACCAGGAGCACCCTCCGGAGGGGGGCTGCGCGACTTGTGGTTGCCCCTACGAGGGACCGTAGTGCCCGCTACACCATGGATATCCCCGGCGCTGTCCTGGGTGTTCGGGGGACGGATTTTGGAGTTTCCCTGCGGCCCCGGACTGCCGGGGATTTGGATGATGCAGAACCAGAGGACCCGGAGCCGGGAGACCTGGAACAGGAACCGCCGGGACCGGAACCCCCGGGACAGGAACCGCCGGGACAGGAACCGCCGGGACAGGAAAAAGATGTCGCCCGGGAAGAATTTTCTCCGGCCCCGCCGCCGACCGAAGAAGACCTGATTCTGGAAGAGATTTTCGTCTTCTCGGGACAGATAATTGTCACCGAGCGGGATCAGGAGCGAGAAATCTACCTGGCCGCCCGACAGGGAATCACCCTGGGAGAGGAACCCTTTCTGCCCCAAGCCTGGAGCGATGAACGGATCGGGGACTTTCAGGAGGGACTTCGCTTTGAGTTCCTCGACCCGTCGAGCCTTCTCTCGAGACGGGTCGAGGAAGAAGCGGCCGATCAGGAAGAGCCCCGGGACCGCGATCCGGATCTCACCGCCACCGTGGCGGTTCCCCTGGAACGCCCCCGGGAGACAGCCCCCGATCCAGAAGATCCGGCCCCTCCGGGAACCCTTGAGCGCGGTCTGGGACGACTGGTCCAGGCCACGGGAATGCAGATGGGAGCCGTCACGATCAACCGGGAAACCTACGGGCAGGTGGTGTTTCAGCCCCGAATCACCACAAACCGCCTGGATGCAGCGTTCTACCTTCCTGTTACCTACCGGGAAAACATCTTTGACCCCGACGACTGGTACCAGCCCGAGGGAAACAACGAGTGGTCCTTCGGAACCGACCAGGACTGGTCCGACGACCCCGCCGGAGCCCTTCACGATCTGGTCACCGACTTGGCCCTGAAGGTTCAGTATTTCCGCTACGGCCGCGAGGGAGACCCCTTCCAGCTCCACCTGGGAAACCTGAACTCCTTTACCATCGGCCAGGGATTGCTCATGCGAGACTACGCCAACGACCTGGAATTTCCAGCTACCCGCCGCCTGGGTGTCTTTCTCGCCATAGACCGCCCCGAGTGGGGGTTTCAGGCGATGGTGAACGATGCGGCAGACCCGGGAATATATGGAGGCCGTCTTTTCGCCCGCCCCGCAGCTCCGGTGAATCCTGCCGAGGTGGGGTTTAGTGTTGTCACCGACAGACGCCCCGCCACGGCCCTCCCCCAGGAACCCTCGGGAGCCCAGGAAGCGGCCGATCAGGGCGATCCCCTCTTCACTGCCCTGGCCATGGATGTGGCGATCCCCTTCATCCGGCGGGAAACATCGTCGCTCATAGGCTACACCGAGGCGGGCTTTCTGGTTCCCTTTGTACGAAACTCCACAGACCTGGAAGGACAATCGATCTCTTCGGGCGTCAAAACCAACGCGCTGGTGGATTTTGACTCCGGTCGCCCCCGAAACTTCGGCTGGACCACGGGAATCCGGGGCTGGACATCGTCCCTGCGCTACCGCCTGGAGTACCAGTACTATAACGGAGCCTTCCGGCCGGGCTTCTACGGCCCCACCTACGACCGCCTCCGGGGAAGCTACGCCGCCGAAACCCTGGCCTATCTGGCAGACCCCGATGCAAAGGAATATCGCGACCAATCCATGGCGGTAGCAGGAGAAGCAGAGATCACCTTCTTCGAGATCCTGCATCTGGGAGCAGGCTACCGGTGGCCCTGGGAGATCTCTTCGTCAGGACACTGGGAAGCCCTCTCGGAGGACGAGTTTCTGCTCCGCCTCACCCTTACCGAGGGAGTTCTTCCTCTGGGCATCGGGATGGGCGCCGAGTACCGGCGACGCTACTTTGCTGCAGCCCTGGGAGAATGGGGCGGCTACGATCAGTCGGACCTCCTCGACGAACATACTACGCTGGCAGGCCATATCACCTATCCTGTCAGCGATCTGGTGAAGATCACGGCCCGGGTATCGACAACGCTGGAACGGGACAAGGACGGAGAGATCATCTATGACTCCGATGGAAGGCCCAAGATGACCCCCATGGTTGTCATTCAGACCGAGATCGGGTTTTAGTAGGGGAATGGAACCACAGGAGCACCAGGAACCACAGGAGCACCAGGAACCACAGGAGCACCAGAAACACCAGGAGCAGCGGACGGGGATCGCCCTTCTTCCGCCGGAGGTTTCCCGGCGGATCGCTGCAGGAGAGGTGATCGAAAAACCCGCCTCGGTGGTAAGAGAGCTTCTCGACAACGCCCTCGACGCAGGATCATCGTCCATCGATATTTCCTGGGAGAACGGCGGGAGCGATCTGATCAGGGTCCGCGACGACGGGGCCGGCATGAGCCGGGAGGACCTCCTCCTCTGCTGGCAGACCCATGCCACCAGCAAAATCCGGTCGCTGGAAGACCTGGAACGGGCCACTTCCCTGGGATTTCGCGGAGAAGCCCTGGCGAGCATCGCCGCTGTGAGCGACCTCACCATCGAAAGCACCATGAAAGGCCAGTCCTCGGGTCACCGGGCCGAAATCCGCGACGCCGAGCTGCAGCGCCTTCAACCAGCCCCTCCCAGACCGGGCACGGCGATTACCGTGGCAAGACTCTTCGCAAACATGCCGGCCCGGAAACGTTTCCTCTCCAGGGCCCAAAACGAGAGCCAGGCGATCAGGGAGACGATCCTGGAGAAGGCCTTTCCCTTTCCCGAAGTGCGGTTCTCTTTCCCTGCGGCAGGGGGCCGTCAGGAAGTACTGCCGGAGCAAACCCTGCTGGAGCGGGCCGGCCAGATATTTTCCAGAATCTGCCCCCCCCAGAGCCTTACCCAACTACAGGGCAGCGGCGAAGGCTTCTCCTGCACCGTTATCGCGGCTCATCCCGAGGTTATCCGGAGAAACCGCAAGGCGATCCACATCTACATCAATAACCGTCGCGTCACGGAGTTCAAGTTTGTCCAGGCCGTGGAGTACGCCTACCAGGACGTCCAGCACGGCGGCGTCTTTCCTGTGGCAGCGGTGTTCCTCACGGTCAATCCCGAGCTGACCGATTTCAATATCCACCCTGCCAAGCGTGAAGTCCGGCTGCGCAGAGCCGCCGAGATCCACCACCGCCTGGTGGATCTCCTCCGCAGCCATCTTCGGGCCTTTGCTCTCCGGGCAGCCCAATGGGAAACCCGGCGGGAATCCCCGGAGGAGTCCTCCCGGAGCGAAGCGGCCGAATCCCAGCCCCTCTTTCCCCGGGGGCCCTCCAATCAGCCTCCTCCGGAAGGACGGTCCGGCAGTCCCTTCACCGAGCCTGGGGGGAGAGAGCCCTCCCCGAGCAGATCTTTTCCAGGCCGGCCACCCGCCAACAGAACCCCGGCCTTCGGGGGGCCCTCCCGGAGAGAACCCTTCCAGCATACCCTCCAGGCCGTTCCCTCCCGATCCACCGGACCGTTGCCCGAAAACCCGAAGCACCTGGACGATGAGAGAGGTTCCCCGCCCGGGAGAGAGGAAGAACTGCTCTTTCACGGGACAGTCTTTGGCACCTTTAATCTGGTGGAACGGGGAGAGGAACTATACATGATCGATCAGCACGCCGCCCACGAGCGGCTTCTCTATGATCGTCTCGCGTCGGACCGGATACCCCAGAAACTCCTCATTCCCGAAGAGTTCGAGACGACACCCGATCAGGATCAGCTTCTGGAAAACCATCAGGAAGAATACCGGTCCCTGGGGATCATCTTGGAAAAGGATGGCCCACAGCGATGGCGCATCACGGCCCTGCCCGGTGAATACCGGCTCTGCCGGGAAACCCTGATTGAGACGGTTCTGGAACTGGGGGGAATTCAGGAGATGTTCGACCGGGAGTTTCTCGCCCGGATCGCCTGCAAGGCAGCGATAAAAGCGGGCGACTACCTGGATAGCATTACGGGAGAGGAGCTGGCACGCCGCGTTCTGAAGCTGGAAGAGCCCCGATGCCCCCACGGACGTCCTCTGTGGATCACCGTGAATCGGGCGCAACTGGAAGAGCAAATCGGTCGCCGGTAGCACGGGCCTTCCCGGAGTTTTAAAGAAAAAACTTTACCATAACAGTAAGCTTTAGTACATTTTTCCCATGAAAACAGCAACGCTTTCCCTCTCGGGGGCTACCTGCACATCCTGCTCGATCGGAATTGTTCATATGGCGCGCAGGCTTCCCGGAGTTGACACAGCCCGGGTTGACCGGGCCACCGGCACACTTCATCTGGACTTTGACGGAAACCCCCAAACGATCAGCAAAATACGGGGCTTTGTCCAGGCCATCGGCTACGATATCACCCTGGATAGCACATCCCCTCCCGGGATCAATCCCGATAGCCTCGATCCCGACAGCCCCGACAGCCCCGACTCCGAGGGCCTTGATCGATAGCCCCGAGAGTACATCCCCTAGCCCGTGAGGGCAACCTGGCGGTTCAGACGGGAAAGGCGTTGCGCCAGAAGGCGCGCGAGGAAAATCCCGTAATGGGGCTGACGACGAATCCCCGAGACAAAGGTATTTTTTGATACCTTGATCAGGGTACTGGCCGTTCTGGCCACCACCGTGGCAGACCGGCGGTTTCCCAGGAGAAAGGACATCTCCCCCAGAAATATATCGTCCGGTGTCAGGGTTGCCACCAGCTGATCCTTGCTCAGGATGTCCAGGGTACCGCTCACGATGTAGTAGAGATCGTTCGAATCATCACCCTCGCGGAAAACGGCCTCGCCCGCCTCGAGGGTGATGGGACGTTCATCGGAAAAGAGGCCAGGCGTGGCGTTGGCCTCCTTCTGGTGGCGCACCTCGAAGGAGACTTCAGTCCCGGGATCATTATAGGAGAGACCGCTGAAGTAATGGCGCGCCATGCGGATACCGTGGCCGTGCAGATCGAGATTCACCTGGCTATCCTCAAAGCGGGTCCGCCAGTCAAAGCCCTCCCCCTCGTCGGAGACGGTAAAGCTCGATGACTCCCTTCCGATGGTATAGGAGACACCCACACGACGCCTGCCGATATCGGGGTCTTTGCATTTCGCCCGGATCAGGGGGATGATATCACCCTGATCGTGGAGGTGACGGTTCTTCTCTTCATAGGAGATCCCGCAGTTGCCATGCTCGATAGCGTTCATGATCAATTCAAAGAGCGTGACGTGAAGGCGATCCCGAAGCTCCAGGTCAATGTAGTTGCTGTTGAAGAGAAAGTTCGCGATGAGCGCAGCATAGGTCCGGGCGTTGTAGGGATCGTTATCCATCTCCAGATTTCCGTGAATGGTCCCGATAAAATCCATCTGCAAGTCCCTCTGGAAGAGAATCTGCCTGTTTTTATGGAGCAGATAAAGAACGCGAAAGAAGGTCTCCACAAACTCTCCCCGACGGATCATGGTGACCACGTTGGTCTCACGGGGCAAGTTCTCCACACGCGAGCTATCCTTGCGGGAATAGACCCCGATTACGCCCCCGTAATGAAGCCAGGGATCTTCCGTGATCGCCTGGATCAGGGCAACTCCGTCGATCAGGGGATCTGAAAAGTGCACCACCTGAAACTCGGGAAGCTCGTACCGGATATACTCCAGGGCCTCTTCGGAGGAGGTGAGAAACAAGGGCTCAAAGGCCTGACCGAAGCGGCTGCATATTCGCTTGATCCGATCGTTCAGGGCCGGATCACTGCTGATAACGGGAAAACGTCGCATGTCTGAAGTATCGGCAGGGAGGTGAAATCTATTGAACAGGAGAAGGCACGCTTGCCCGGGATCGGGGAATCCGGGGGGCGTCCTCTCGGGACGTGCCCTGCCGGGGGCCCTGTCGGAGACATTCCTTCCGGGGGTACTCCTGCGGGGGTACTCCTGCCGGGCGCAGCACAAAAAAAAACGGAGCCGCCGAAGCGACCCCGTTCCCTCTGCAACCCCGTTCTCTTCGAACGGCGACCACCCCCCGTGGGGACAGCCGGTCTGCTTGTGCAGTCTTACTTCGAGTAAAACTCGACAATAAGCTGTTCTTCCGCAATCGTGGGAATCATATCCCGCGTGGGAAGCATAGACACCTTACCGGTGAGATCATCCTGAGAGACTTCAATCCACGGCGCAGCCTGCCGGGAAGAGTTCTCCGAGACGAGTCGGCGCATGAGCATCTCGCTGCTCTTTTTGGGCTTGCCGGCGATCAGATCACCGGGACGTACCAGCGCACTGGGAACAGTCATCTTGCGTCCGTTGAGATGGATATGACCGTGGCTTACGAGCTGACGGGCCTGCCGTCGGCTTGCAGCCATTCCCATGCGATACACCACGTTATCGAGCCGCCGTTCCAGCATGATCAGCATGTTGTGTCCAGCCACGCCGCGCATGGATTTTGCCTTGTAAAAAAGGTTTCGGAACTGTCGCTCCGATAATCCGTAGGCGAACTTGACTTTCTGTTTCTCTTTCAGCTGTCGTGCATACTCGGTCTCGCGAATACGCCCCTTTTTGGGGTTGCCCGGCCCGTACGGTTTCTTTTTGAGCAGACGGTCGTACTTAGGGTTTCCAAAGACGTTAATGCCAAGATGGCGTGCAATTTTGCCTCGGGCTTTTGAAGGTCGGGCCATTCACTATTCTCCTTGTTTCTTCCAACGAACGCGTATCGAGGCGAAATAATATGCCAACGACCACGCCCTGTCAAGTCTGATTGACTACAGTCGGATTGCTTACAGTCTCATGACTGCACTTTTATGACTACTTCTTTCGGGCTCCAAAGAGACCCTTGAGTTTTCCCACAATACCCCGGGGTTCCTCCCGGGAGACCTCCCCAGCCGGGGGATGAACCCTTTCCGGTGAGGCCTTTTTCGGAGCGTCCCTCTTGGGGGATGCCTTTGCTCCCGCTGCAGGTGCTCTCTGTGCCGGAGCGGGTGTGCCGGCCCCGGCCCTGGAAGCAGAATCCCTGGACGCCGAGGCCCCGCTGCGACGGCGGCCGGAGGAGCGCTTGCTTTTTTTCCGGGGCTGATCCCCCCCCAGGTTTGCGAGCATCTCGTCGGTGGGCTGAAAATCTTCACCGTATTTCTTCCGGTAGTAGGCCAGGCGCTGTTCCAGGGTATCGCCCGAGCTAGGTGCGGCCCCCACAGGCTCGGCACTTCGCCGCATTCGCCCTGGCGGAGGCGTTTTCTTGCCCCGGAGGCGCTCGTCGCGGTGGTCTTCCTGCCGCCCCTCGTGGCGGCGACCTTCGTGGTGCCGACCTTCGGCAGACCGCCCCTCGTGGCGGCGACCTTCGTGGTGCCGACCTTCGGAGCGGGGACGTTCCCGCCGTCTCTCGCCACCGGGACTGCGCCGTCCTCCGTCACGATCACGACTCCGGCGTCCGTCACGGTCACGGTCACGTCCTCCCGATTCGAGGTGAATCCGCCTGCCGGCACTGGCATCCTCCCGATACAAATCGGGCGTGAGTTCCCCCACGGGAATCTTCTGATTGATATACCGCTCGATCGCATCGAGGCTGAAGACATAGCGCTCACACGCCAGAGTAACGGCCTTGCCGCTCTCTCCGGCCCGGGCGGTACGCCCAATCCGGTGCACATAGGCCTCGATATCCTCGGGAAGATCGTAGTTGACCACCATATCCAGGTTGTCGATATGAAGACCCCGGGCGGCCACATCGGTTGCAACAAGAAACTCGGCCTCTCCCGCCTTCAGTTTTGTGATGATCGAAAGGCGCTTCTTTTGCGGCAAGTCCCCGCTGATATACTCCGTAGGAAAGCCGTTCATGGCCAGACGCCGGGAGATTTCCTCGGCCGCCCGTTTTGTGTTGGTGAAGACAATCGCGTTCCGGGGCTGATCCCGCTCCAGAATTCCCAGGAGCACCGACATCTTGTCCCGGGAAGCCACATGGAGCAACTCCTGTTGCACTTTATCAACCGTCACCTGCTCCGGGGCAACCTCGATCTCGGCGGGGTTGTTCATGTGCTCCCAGGCGATATTCCGGGCCTTCGTTCCCAGGGTGGCACTGAAGAGCATATTCAAGCGCTCTTCCCGGGGACGCATCCTGCGAAGCATCTTGCGCAAATCGGGGTAAAACCCCATATCGAGAAGCCGATCAGCCTCGTCGATGATAACCACACCGTTTGTCCGCAAGTCCATGGAACCGGACTGACTCAGGTCAAGAATTCTGCCGGGAGTTCCCACCAGGATATTCACCCCTTGGGAGAGCGCTTTTTGCTGCCCCTCATAGCCGACACCACCGTGAAAAACCTCGGTGCTGAGGGGCAACCCCTCTGCCAGGAGATTTGCCTCGTCCTTGATTTGAACGGCTAGCTCCCGCGTGGGAGCAATGACAATAGCGGTGGTACCGCGAAAGCGTTCGTTATGCAAAAGCAGATGAAAGGTGGGCAACAAGAAAGCGGCTGTTTTTCCCGTTCCGGTCTGGGATTGAACCATCACATCCCGCCCGTCCAGCACCAAGGGGATAGCCTGTGCCTGTACAGGTGTGCACTCCTCAAACCCGGCGGCCGCAACGCCGGAAAGAATCGCACTGTCCAGTTGGAGTTCGTCGAATTTCATATGCCTCAAGCCTACCGGATATTGCGCTCAGCGACAACGCATCCAGGCGCTGTATCGGCGTTCTGGATCGAAGTTCTCAAGAGGAGACCTCCACATCGGCGGAATAATCGATCTCGGGGAATCCAAACCCGTGAATTTTGAGAAAATCCTCCTTGATCCCCTCGACATCCCCCAAAAGAGGGAGGGTCTCGACGGTGATCTTCTCCCAGTCCCGCTCGACCTCGTCCTGCACGTCCTGGCGCATCTCCCAATCATCAATACGAATCCTGCCCAGGGAATCCACCGGCGGCTCTTCCCCGGTGAAAAGTTTCTCCGAAAAGAGCCGGAGGCATTGTTCGATCGTCCCCTCGTGGAGCCCCTTCTCCTTCATGATCCGGTAGAGAAGCGCCAGATAGAGGGGAACGGCGGGAATCACCGAGCTGGCACGAGTCACAAGGGCCTTGTTTACCGACACCCAGGCTCGTCCGCCGGATTCGCGAAGGACCGTGTCCAGACTGCGGGCGGTCTCTTCCAGATGATCCTTGGCGCGCCCTATTGTTCCATCACGGTAGAGGGGAAAGGTCAGCTTGGGACCGATGTAGGAATAGGCCACGGTGACAGCCCCGGGAGCAAGAACTCCCCCCGCCTGAAGAGCCTTGATCCAAAGCTCCCAGTCCTCGCCACCCATGACCTTCACGGTCTGGGCGATCTCCTCCTCCGTCGCCGCGGGAACGGTGGCCTCTGCCACCTCACCAGTTCGGCTATCCAGGGAGAGAGCCCGATAGTCGCGGCCAATCGGCTTGAGGGTCGACCGGTACATCTCACCGGTATCGGGATCTATCCGCACCCCCGAAGCCAGACTGTAGACCACAAAGTCTACCTGCTCCATCATGGAGCGGATTTCCCGGATCGTCTCTTCTTTCACCTGGTGCGAGAAGGCATCGCCGATGATGCTCTTGTGCTGAAGCCCCGCTGCGCCAGCCTCTTTCTGGAAGGCCTGATCCAGGTACCAGCCCGCCGAAGCGGTGCGGGAGCCCTTGGCGGGTGTCTCGAAGGAGACCCCGATTGTCCGGGCGCCGGCCCCGAAGGCAGCGGCGATCCGCGACGAGAGGCCGTATCCGGCAGAAGCCCCGATGACAAGAACCCGTTTGGGTGCTGTCACGGGGCCTGCCTGGCGCACGTGGGCGATCTGTTGCTGTACGTTCAACGCACACCCTCCAGGATGGGCGTTCATACAGATATTGTTGCGTATCATCGGTTGAATAATCATAGCTCTTTTCCCCGTTCTGTTTTCTCTGTTTGGCTCTTTGTGCCTGCTCTCTGGCGGCGCTCGGACAACGCCCGCTCTGGCCGGTGGCCTTTCTGCGGTTGCCTCGCCGCCTCCTGTGGAGGGAGCACCGGGAGCAGGGGCCGTATCTCGGCCCGAGACCGTTAAAATATCACAGATAGCAGCCTCTGGCCAGCGCCACAAAAACCTTCTATTCTGGAAGTATAATGGATATCTATCGTTTTCTGACACACCTTGCGCTACGAAGAATACTCCTGGGAAGCATCCTTGCCATTTCAGGGGGAGCAGCTCTCTTGGGGGCTCCCCTGGCCGGGCGCGGAGCCGGCGTTGCCGCCGCAGCAGGAGGAACGATTCTCCTGCTTTTGGGATATCTGGCGGGACTTCGGGCACGGCAGGGCGCAGGGAGCTACCCCGACGAATACCGCGTTGTGGCCCAGACCCAAAGGTTGCGGAAATGCCTGGGGATGGCGCTGCGCCTGGAGACCCTGGCCTTCCTGGCGGGAGCCCTGGCAACGCCCCTGACCACGGAGCATCCCTTCCTTCAGGGGGTGGCCATCGGCTCTGCCCTGACGGCGGGAATCTTTATTCTTTTCGATGCGATCCACCACCGCTATCTACCTTCTCAGCCCCCTGCGTGGTATGATCCCGCGGTATGAGCACCACGAAGATAGAACCAAAACGTTGGGATGCCCTGAGCGATCCCGAACGGGCGCGCATCATGGCTCGCTCCCAGATCGATATCGAATCCCTGGTTGCACAGGCCAGGCCGATCGTCCAGGCAGTAGAGCAGGAGGGCGACGCAGCCCTCATCCGCTACGCCCGGGAACTGGACCAGGCCGACATCTCATCCCGGGGGATCGCCGTGTCACCCGCCGAGTTTGACCAGGCCGAAGCGGATCTCCCCCGAACACTCCGGGAGGCGATCGATTTCTCCATCGAAAATATCCGCCGGTTTCACCAGGCCCAGGTCGAACGAGCCATGATCACTGTGGAGGTCCGCCCCGGGATCATCGCCTCGGAGCGCTCCACCCCCATAGAAAAGGTAGGCCTCTACGTGCCCAGCGGCAGAGGCAGTTTCCCCTCCATGCTCTATATGCTGGCTGTACCTGCCGTCCTGGCCGAGGTTCCCCTCCTGGCCGTGACCACACCACCCCGACCCGACGGATCTGTGGATCCGGCAGTCCTCTACGCAGCCCGCCGGTGCGGTCTGGAAAGGGTGTACCGCGCCGGAGGCGCCCAAGCCGTGGCCGCCCTGGCCTACGGAACGGAAACGGTTCCCGCGGTCCACAAGATTGTTGGCCCCGGAAGCGCCTGGGTTGCGGCAGCCAAGCGAATCGTCGCAGACCGGGTCGATGTAGGAGTTCCTGCAGGCCCCTCGGAGTCGATCGTTCTTGCCGACGAGAGCGCCCGGGCCTGGAAGGTCTCGCTGGACCTGATGATCGAGGCTGAACACGGCAGTGATTCATCGGCGCTTCTGGTCACTCCCTCGGAAAGACTGGCCCGGGAAGTGGCCGATCAGGTATCTTCCCTGATCGACCAGGTGCCGGAACCGCGAAAAACCTTTCTTCGCGACGTTTTTACCGGCTACGGGGGCATCATCGTGGCCGCCGACGAGGACCAGGCCGTGGAGATCGTAAACGACTTCGCCCCGGAACACCTGCTGATCACCTGTGAGGATTCCCGGGCCCTGGCTTCGAGAATCACCAACGCCTCGGAGATCCTTATCGGCGAGCACAGCGCCTTCAGTCTGGCAAACTACGCAGCAGGACCCAACGCGGTTCTCCCCACGGGGGGGTGGGCCCGCACCTTCGGGCCTGTCTCGGTGCGAGACTTCCGGAAAAGCTCCTCCCTGATCGAGATCACTCCCCGGGGATACCAGACCATGAAGGATCATGTGATCACCCTGGCCGACAGCGAAGGGTTTTATACTCATGCCATGGCCCTGCGGCGCCGCGACGAGGACACTGCCTCGTCATGACCCCGGGCAACCAGGATGAGCACCCTCAAAACCGGCAATCCCGGAGCCAGGCTTCCCCGGACCAATGGACCCTGGACGAGGCCTTCCGACGCTTCGAGTCCCGCACCAACCTGGAGCGAGGCGGCACCCCCCGCCTGCGCCAGTATCGCCTCAACCGCATGGAAACGCTCCTTCAGCGCCTGGGAAACCCCCACGCCGGGCTTCCCGTAATCCACGTGGCCGGCTCCAAGGGGAAGGGCTCAACCGCAGCCTTCACGGCGGAGCTCCTTGCCGCTGCCGGCCACCGCGTGGGGCTCTACACATCTCCCCACGTGACTGACTATCGGGAGCGGTTCCGGGTTTTGACTGGCGGCCGGGAAGAGACAGACCGGGAAGAGACAGACCGGGAAGAGACAGATCGGGACGGGAACACCACCCGGGACGCCTCACCCGAGGAAATCCTCCTGAACGAGAGCCTCCGGGTCTGGAATCTGGTACCCTCCCTGGAACAGGAAGGCTGCCCCCCCGATGAGCTCCCCACAACCTTCGAGCTTCTCACGGCCCTGGCCTTCTGTGCCTTCACCTCCGCTGGCTGCGAGTTCGCCGTCCTTGAGACGGGTCTGGGAGGACGCCTGGACGCGACGAACCTCTGCAAGCCCATCCTGACGATCATCACCCGGCTGGAGCTGGAACACCAGGACTACCTGGGAGACACCCTGCCGGAAATAGCCCGGGAAAAAGCAGGGATCATCAAGGAGGGCATCCCCCTGATCACAGCCCCCCAGCGAAGAGACGCCCGACGGGTCCTTGCCCTGGAGGCAGCCCGGCTCGGCGCGCCCCTGCTGCGCCTGCATCCCCTGCCCCGTACCATCCCCCTGACCCTGGGAGGCGAGGTTCAGCGGATCAACGCCGCACTGGCCCTGGAGGCCTACCGGGAACTGCTCCGACGGAAATCAGTCCGCCAGGCCCCCCGGCAGATCCTGGAAGAAGCCCTGACCCGAACAACCCTTCCGGGCCGGGGCGAACGCCTGGCAGACCTCTACCTGGATGGCGCCCACACCCCCGAGAGCGTAGCTCAAGCAGTTCGAACACTGACCCGGCCGGGAAGCGTGGCAATCCTGGGAGTGGTCGACGGAAAGGATCTGAGGGGCATCGCCAAAGCGCTCCGACCGGGCGTATCCCGGGTGATCGTCTCCCGACCGGGAACGTTCAAACCGGGAGATCCCCGGACCGTTTTTCGAACCCTTCAGGAGGAAGGCCTTTCTGCGGAGCTGATCCCCGATCCCGGGGAAGCCCTGATCCGGGCCCGGGAGCTGAACAGCCTCGATCGTTCCTCCTGCAGGGAAGCCCCGCCCATTCTGGTGACAGGATCCTTCTACATGGTGGGAGAAATCCGCCGCCTTGCCCTGAAGGAGCCCCTCCATGCCGAAGCCCCTCCGGAGGGAACGCAGCCGTGTCACTGAACAACGCTGAAATCGACCTGATTCTGCAGGAGCTGGAACTCCCGGGACAGTCGATCCAGAAAATTATTCAACCCGATTTCCGCAACCTCTTCCTCCAGCTCTATCAGCCTCATCAGGCATGGTGGCTCCGAATATGCCTGGAACATCCCCGGGTTCGCCTCCACAAAACAAACGCCCCGCCCCGGGCAAAACGAAGCCACCAGCGGTTTGAGTCCTTTCTCCACGCCCGCCTCCGGGGAGGCCGCATCGTCTCGGCAGAGCACCTCTTCCAGGACCGCATCGTCCGACTGGAGATTCTCCACAACGGAGAACTCACCAAGACCTACCTGCGCTTCTGGGGCACCCGCTCAAACATCGTCGTCACCGATACCTCGGATACAATCCTGGATGCCTTTTTCCGCAAACCCTCCCAGGACATCGAAAGCGGCCGCATCTTTCTCCCCTCCCCGCCGGAACGGTTCGAGCTCCGGGATGTCCGTCCCGTGCCCGAAACGATGTCCTTCAACGACGCGATCGAAGAGATCTATCACCAGCAAGAGCGGACCCTGGAACGGGAACGGCTGGAAACAACCTGCCGGCGCACGCTGGAACGCCGCCGGGACCGGCTTCTGGCACGCCTGGCCGAAATAGACCGGGGGCGGACCCAGGCAGCCGACGCCGATCAATACCAGCACTACGGAGAACTGATTCTCGCCTTCCTCTACCGGGGAAAACCCGGCGACACCTGGCTCGATGTAGAAGATTATGCCCGGGACAACCGCCCCGTGAGGATCACCCTGGACCCCCAGGCGTCTCTTCCCGAGAATGCCCAGGCCTTTTTCGAAAAGGCCGCCAAGGCCCGGAAAAACCAGGCCTTTCTTCAGGATACCGCCGAAAATCTCCAGCGGGGAATCGCCGAAGCGGAGGCGACCCTGCACGAGCTGGACCAATGCGAGATATCCCGGTTGCGGGAACTGGCCCACCACCTGGAGCAAACCGGCAAAAGCAACCGGGCCACGGAAAGCACCGGGCCAGGCCTTCACTTCTCCTCCCGGGGCTTTCAGATTCTGGTAGGACGAAATGCCCGGGAAAACGACCACCTCCTGCGAAAGTCCGTGCGGGGAAACGACTGGTGGCTCCACACCAGGGACTGTCCCGGAGGATACGTCTTCATCAAGGGCCAGAAAAACCGCTCCGTTCCCCTGGAGGTCCTTCTTGATGCGGGAAACCTGGCGGTCTTCTTCAGCCAGGCCAGAAAAAACGGCCAGGCCCACCTCTACTACACCCAGGTCAAATACCTGCGCCGTGCCAAGGACGGCCCCAGAGGGCTGGTTCTTCCCACGCAAGAGAAAAACCTGGAAATCCGCCTCGACCAGGAACGGCTTCGCGCCCTGGGCATCGGATCGGACCTCTCTTCGCCAGGGGAACCCTGACCACAATCACGGCATCTCCAGATGCCGTGCAGCCCCCGCAGCCCCCCCATACAGAGGCTCCGTACAGAGGCCCCGTGCAAGTAATGTGCAAGCACCAGAAAAGGCCAAACAAAAAGATGCGACAACACTCGAAGACCCCCGGGAAATGATCTATACTTTCAAAGATGATTCGATCAATGCTTGCCGAAGGGCTGTACTACGAGAGCGACCCGGAGCAACTGCGAAAATCCCTCCAGCGGGCCCTGGCCAACACCTCGGCAACACCCGGCCACTCCCGCACAGTGGTTGCTCCCTACGGGGCCTACAGCATCACCCTTCCCTACGTAATGAAGGCCCTTCGAACCGTCCTTGACCGGCGGCCCGAGATGATCATCCTCCTGGCAGCACCCCACGCTGACACCCGGGGGCGCGTGTTGCTCCCCGAGTCGACCAGCTTTTCCACACCCTTCGGAGAGCTCCCCATAGAAACAGAAACCCTCTCTTCCCTGGCAAAATCTTCGACGATCTTCCAGTTCGATGAAGTCGCTCACCTGCAGAACCACAGCCTGGAGCTGATGCTCCCGCCCCTGCACTATCTCTTCGGGCCGGTTCCCCTGCTCCCCCTGCTGGTGGAGGAGCTTACCCCCCTGGAGATCCGCTACGTGGCAAGAACCCTCTCACACCTTGTCATGACGAGGGAGGTCGTCACCCTGGTCAGCGCCAATCTCAGCGGATTCACAACGCCCCGCGAGGCCGATGCGCGGGCCAGAAACATGATCAGACTCATCATGGACGCTCCCGGGGAGGCGATCCTGGCCCCCCTGGAAACAATCTCCTCTCCCCCCCGCTCCCTCTCTCCCCTCGCAGTCGGTCACATCCTGGCAGGCGATACCACTCGCCCTTCCCTGCTCAGCCGTGGTACCTTTGAGACCGATTATCACGGCGAAACGGCGAGCGTTGTCTTCGCATCGATCGCCTACATCTAGGCCCCGGCAGAGCACATTCCAGTCGAGGCAGGGAAAGGGACCAACACATCATGACCGAGGAATCCACCGCAAGCCGAATCCTTCTCTCCGGCCAGGACCCACCCCTTCTGGCGCTATGCTGTGGGATAGAGCCCAGAGGCCACACCGCACAGAACGTGAGCGCCGCAGCCCGCCGGGGCGGCTGTATCGCCGGCCCCCACAAATCCACGCCCTGGCCCATAGCCCGGGTTCTTCGCCTCGAAGGAACCTACTACCTGGCCGGCCCACCCCTGGAGGGCGAGACCCTGGAAGAACTCCTTCCCTGGAAACCGGACCAGCCCGTCCCCCCATGGGTCACCCCTTTTCTCCAGGCCCTGGTGCGGGAACTGCCCGAGGGGCGGTACTCCCTTTGCAACATCAGAACATCCCTGGTTACTCCCCAGGGGGATCTGCTCCTCCTGGACTCCCGCCTGTGCCGGGAAATCAACCAGGGTTTACCGGGAACCCTGCGGAATCATCTGCTTGAGCCCTACTGGAACGATCGCCTGGGCCGGGAAGCAGCAGCCCGTCCTCTCCCTGCTGCCGTCTATCAGACAGCGGCAATCATCTATCAGGCCCTGACTGGAGAGCCTCCGGCAAAAGGACCTGCCAAACAGGACGAGGACCCAACCGTGGAGATCAGACCCCTCCATAGTCTCCGCCCGGAGGTGCTCCCCCAGGTCGCATCCATTCTGGACGACCTGCTCCAGGGCGCACGGCCGGCCGACCTTGAGGCGCTTGAGCTCATCCTGGAAGCGGTCCGGGAAAACCGGGGAGCCTGGCTCGAGGATATCCCTCACCAGGAGCGCCAGGCCAGACAGGACTCCGCCCTGGAGCAGTTTCAACGCGACCAGCGCCAGCGTCGGGGAAAAACCTTCTGGCGAAAAAACCGCAGCCGCATCGTGGTGATCGCCGCCGTAGCCCTGGTGCTCTCAACGATCCCTGCAGCGATGATCAGAAGCCGTCTGGCAGCCCCTGCCACAGCCGGGCTTGCTCCCCTGGAACTGGTAGAAGGATTTTATCAGGCCTGGAACGCCCTGGACCATCTCTTTATGGACGACGCCACCGGGAAGGGCGTTGCCCGCGCAACGATACGGGAGGTGACAAATCTCTATGTGATCGACCGGGTCCAGACCGCTCACGAACGGCACAGCCGGTTTCGCACCCCCCGGGAATGGCAGGAAGCGGGAAACCCGCCGGACCTTATACCCTACGGGATATCGAATCTGGAGATCACTCCCCTCGGAGAGGATGACCAGGCATTCCTGGCCCAAGTTGATTATGCCCTCTGGAGACCCGAGGGGGCCGCCGCCGACGATCAGGAGAAACCGGCGATCATCATCGCCTGGACCCGGGACGTGCTGAGACTCGAACCGTCCCGCCATGGCTGGCTCATTACAGAGATCACCTCGACGGTGCAGGAGCTGGAAGAGATCACCCTGGCCCCTCCTGAAGACTAGCCACAGGAAGACTAGCCACAGGAAGACTAGTCAGCCACAAGGCTGATCAGGTACGAGATCAGCCCCGAGGTAATGAGCACCGCTCCCGAGCCCATGAGCGCCACCGAGGCTCCTCCCTGATCGAGGTCGGAAACACTGCGGTAGCCATCGTCGTACCAGGCCAGCGAGGCACCCCAAATCTCCAGGGCGAGCCCCAGACCAACCATCCAGTGACCAGCCCGGCGGGTCTGCCTGCTCAAGGAAGGAGCATCCCGGGGTTCGATAACCCGGCGGGCTCTCCCCGAGGGCCTGTCGTCCTGCAGATCGAGGGTCCTGTCGGGAACGATCTCCTGCCCCGGAGGAATCTCCTCTCCCGGCAGGAACGCCTCCAGGGCCGGGGCTTCACCGCCCTCACGAAGACGCCGGGTCTCCTCCAAACGCCGCCGCTCCTGATCGATCTCATCCACCCTCTGGCGGACACCGGGAAAGCGCTCGTCGATGGCAGCCGGATCGAGAGGCTCCTCGCGATAATCCTGTTGCTGCCAGAAAACCTGAATCTCCTCTTCAAGCTCCCGGCGCTCGAACCGGACCGGCCGGGCCGGAGCGGTCTCCCCCAGGGGAGGATCCAGGGGCCTCAGATCGGTCTCGTCCCGCAGCGCCAGCGCTTCAGGAACCTCGGTCCTCACCAAAACCATCTCGTTTGCACCAAGCTGGACCACCTGGGGCTCGGCACTATCGGCGGGCATCGAGGGGTCAGGACGGTCCCGCACCTCCACGCTTCCCGAGAACGTATAGACCCGGGTTTGCAGCTCCCCGGGACTGGCCCGGTCAACCACCGTATCAAATCCAAAATCAGTCCCGCGAACCCCTGCCACGGCTGAAAACCCGCGAACCTCGAAGGGGTCATCCCGGAGCGCTCGCTCCACCCTGGCGCGCAGACGCCCGTAGGAGACAGCCAGCCCGCCGCCGCCCTCCTGACCCAGCCGTTCTATCTCGAAGGTGGTGTTCTCGGCAACTTTCACCACCGTGCGGGACGGCACAAGCTGGATCTCCAGAAATGTATCCGGGTCGGTCTGAACGAGATCACCCGCCAAGAGGGGCATGCCGATCACATCGTCGGTGAGCACATCGTAGGAGGAAAGCTGGCCGTTGCGAAAGATCGATACATCGTACCCTTCGGCGTAGATCACCACCGCAAAAGGGCGTTCTGCCCGGGCATCACCAGGCGCCCCGGCGCCACGGGCCCCCTCTGCAAAGAGAGAACCTGCCCCGGCGACCATGGCCAGAATCAAAACGGCAGGGAGAAGACCAGGGAAACCCCGAATCGGCCCGCGAGGACCAGACGAAAAGAAACGGTTCATACTCTTACTGTAGCGCCACGGGCGGGGAATCACAACTGCCAAAGCCCAGGAACGACACCCGCCGATTCCCCCGAAGACTTGCGCGAGATACCGTTTAAGAGTACTTTTTACGGGTGAACCTCTCCACAAGCCCTGGCGTACTGTGTTTCGTCGCTCCCGACGAGACCATAACCGAGCTTCTTCAGAACCCCCTCCCCCAGGAGGTGAGCTATACCGCTCATTTCAACCAGGCCGAGGAGTTCTTTCTGAAGCTGGACACAGCCTTTCAGGTTCCCTCCTTTCCCATCCATCACGATGTCCGCCTTGCCACGCCCGGGAGGGAATATCAAAAAGCGATCCAGTCGCTCCTGCAGGATCTGTACCAGCTGCTGCCGGAAATTTTCCAGGGTCTCCGCTATGCCTTTGACCCCAGAGAGATCCTCCGCCCCGTATTTTACAAACTTTTTCGCCTGGAGGGGCGGCACTATCTCTTTCACCTCCGCCTGGACATATCCTTTCGACCAACCCTCCACCGGGTCATAGAGAAAGGCTCCAACGACCAGACCCCTCGCTACGAGAGCAACCTGGCCCCCCTGGAGGCGAGTCTCCTTCCCCTGGCTGATCCCCCCGTGGGAGAAGAGCCCCGGGAACTCCGGGTAGATCAACTAATTTCCGATACCTGGATCGGTGAGACCGGGAGAGGCTACTTTGTGGAGGGAATCTGGATCGACAACGACCTGACAAAGTTTTTCTCCCGCCTGGTGATCCCCCGGGGGAAACGGCTCTACCCCTATTACCCCCTGACAAGCCGTTTCAGGACCCTCTCCCACACCCCCCTGGATCTCCGCGTCCAGGAACGGCCCCGGGCCGTGCCGCTTCTCCACAAGACCAGGCTCTTTCTGGAGCCCCACCTGGAAGCGATCCAGCAGACCCTCCGATCGGAACCCTTTTCGGAAGATCTTCCGCTGTTTCAGGAACTGAAAGAACTGGTCCCGGAGGATCTTCAGGCCCCCTGGCAGGACATCTCCCTCCGGGCCTACCTGAATCAGGATGATATGAAGGAGTTCGAAGTGCATCTTCCCGGAGCCCCGGCGTGACAGAACCATCAGGCATAGAACCATCAGGGACAGAACCACCAAAAACAAAACCTCCCGAGAAGGAGTCTCCCCTGAAGGGGCGTCGTGTCACCGTCATGGGGCTGGGGCTTCACGGGGGCGGCCTTGCGGCGGCGCGCTACCTCACATCCTGCGGAGCCCGGGTAACCGTCACCGATCTGCGCTCGCCCCGTGAGCTTGCCCCGACCCTGGAGAAACTTCCCCGGGAAGTCCGCTGCGTTTTGGGAGAGCACCGGGAAGAAGACTTTTCCAAAGCAGATCTGGTGGTGAAAAATCCCGCCGTGCCCCGCAGTGCCCCCCTCCTCCGGCTGGCACCGGCCGTGACCACCGATATCGCCCTCTTCCTTGCTCACTGGCGGCAGGCCGGGCCTTCTCCCGGGCCTCTGGTAGCGATCACCGGAACCAAGGGGAAGAGCAGCACCGCCGGCGCCACAGCTTCCCTGCTCGCACAGCACTTCCCCGGGACAAAACTGGGAGGAAACATAACCATATCTCCCTTGAGCTTCCTCGAAGAACTCCAGCCGGGAGATCCCGTAGTGCTGGAGCTCTCGTCGTTTCAACTGGGAGACCTTCGATTCTGCCGAGACCATAACGGCCAACGCTCCGGCCAGCCCCTGCCCCGGGAGATTCTCTTTCCCGAACTCCTCCTCTCGGTGGGGATCATTACCAACATCCTCCCCGATCATCAGGACTACTACCCTTCCCTCGAGGAATATGTCCTGGACAAGGAGGAGCTTCTCCAGTCTTTTCAGAAGAAAGCCCTCTGCATCCTGGGAGAACAGCCCCCCTGGAGCGACCGGTTCCGGCGCGCCCTGGCCAGGTCTGCCGAAGTAACTCTGGCGGTCATCTCCCGGGAGACCGTCCCTCCGGGGCTGCTTCCGGAGACACCCCTTCTCAGGGGAGACCACATGCTGGGCAATCTTGCCATGGCTGCCTCGGCAGCCTGGTATCTGGGAGTCCCCCCCGGGAAAATACGTTCGGGAGCAGAAACCTTCTCAGGAGTTCCCCATCGACTGGAGCACCTGGGACAAAAAAGAGGCATCTCCTTCGTCAACGACACGGCAGCCACCATCCCCGAGGCCGCCGAAGCAGCATCCCGGGCCTATCCCGAAGGAACAATCCTTCTGGCAGGAGGGAGCGACAAGGGGCTCGATCTCTCTCCCCTGGCAGAAGCAGGAAAAAGGGCCGTCTCGGGCGGAGGTGCCCTGGTTCTCCTGGCCGGGTCTGCCACAGAGCGGCTTCTGGCGCTCCTTCGGGACCAGAACGTGCCCTTCCACGGCCCCTGTAACTCCCTGGATGAAGCCTTTTCCCTGGCCCTGGAGCTGGCCCGGGAGCTGACCCTGAAGTTGCCCCTCGACCAGGGGAAAGAGCAGAACACCCCGGGGACGGTCCTGCTCTCACCGGGCTGCGCCTCCTTCGGGATGTTCAGGAACGAGTTCGACCGGGGCAACCAGTTCCGCGATCTGGTGCGGGCAACCCTTGATCAAACTCGGCAGAAGCCCCTCTAGGGAGTCTCGCGGGATCAGTTTTGTCCCGTTTCCAGGTTTTTTCGTTTCCGGGTTTTCGGGGCCTTCCTTCGGGGGTATAGTGTAACCATGCAGCACTATCCAAAAGAGTTTATTCAGAGTATTCCCAAGACCGACCTTCACGTCCACCTCGATGGAAGCCTGCGGGAGCAGACCCTGATCGATATCGCCCGGGAGGAGAAGATAGAACTCCCTTCGTATACTCCCGAGGGGCTGAACGAGCTGGTCTTCAAACCTCATTACGAAAGCCTCGACGAATACCTGCGGGGATTCGGCCTGACCACAAAGGTGATGCAGCGGGCAGAACACCTCCAGCAGATCGCCTTCGAACTTGCCTGGGACAACGCCCGGGAAGGCGTGCGGCACCTGGAAGTGCGCTTTGCTCCCCAGCTGCACGTCACGGAGGAGCTCCCCTTTTCCCAGGTCATGCACGCCGTGGACGAAGGGTTGCGCCGGGCCCGGACAGAGATAAACGCCACCCTTCCCCCGGAAGAACCCGAGTTCGACTACGGCATCATCGTGATCGCCATGCGTTTTTTTGCACCCAACTTTTCCCGCTATTACCAGACCCTCAGCTCCGTCCACAGCTACTCAAGTCAGCAGGAGATCATTCAGATGGCCTCGAGGGAGCTGGCCCGGGCTACGGTAAAACTTCGAAACGAGACCGATCTGCAGATTGTCGGGTTCGATCTGGCAGGAAGCGAGTTCGGATACCCCGCCGGGGATCACGAGGAGGCCTTTGACTACGTTCACGAGCATTTCCTGAACAAAACCGTCCACGCCGGAGAAGCCTACGGACCCGAATCGATCTTCCAGGCCATAACAAAACTTCACGCCGACCGGATCGGCCATGGCCTTCGGCTCTTCAGCCCCGATCATATCCGGGATACCTCGATCGAGAACCCCGACGAATACGTGGAGCGTCTGATCGACTATATCGCCAACAACCGGACAACCATCGAGGTTTGCCTCACCAGCAACCTCCAGACGGCACCGGATATTCCTTCTGTCCAGGATCACTCCCTGAGAGAGATGCTGAAACACCGCCTCTCGGTGACGTTCTGCACCGACAACCGCCTTGTATCGCACACCACCGTGACCAAGGAGATAGAACTGGCCCTGGAGACCTTTTCAATTCCGCCAAAACAACTGAAGGATATCATCGTCTACGGCTTCAAACGATCCTTCTCGTACAAGCGCTACCCGGAAAAGCGGGAATACGTGCGTCGCGTCATTACCCGCTACGAAGAGCTGGAAAAGCAGTACGGAATTACCTGATCCCGCCGGAGATCATTGCACTTCCCCGGGAGGGTACTCTGCAGCCCCCCGGGCCGGGCGAACCCCGATGCTGTGGCTCGCCGCAGCAGGGGCGAAGGCCCCTCGCATTGTTGGACGCAACCCCTCCCGGGGAGTATTCCAGGCCCCACCGCGGACAACACGCAAGACTCTCCCGTAGAGATCGGGCGCGGGCTCCTCGGGGCCTGCGTAGTTTCGGGGCAGAGGAATTCCCCGCTCAGGGCTGTACCAGTCCCAGCACCATTCCCAGACATTCCCCAAAAGATCCTGAACCCCCGCCGGAGCGGCCCCGGTGAGAGCCCCCACAGGTGACGTGGGCCCCCCGGCCCGGGTGTACGGCGGCAAAGGATCTTCCCAGGCGTCGCCGCTGCGGAGAAAGTTGATGTTCCGAAGGTCCCGGGAGGAGAGCTCCCGGAAGACCACCAGCGGCTCCGCCCACCCTTCCCGGGGAAGACGTCTCCTGGCTGCTGCGGCCAGAGCCCACTCGGCCTCCGTGGGAAGGCGATACCCCGAAGCCCGGGGGTCCCAAAAAACCTCGTCCCCCCGTATCTCGTAGGCCTGGTCCCGCCCCTCGAGCAGCGAAAGACGATTCATGAGCCAGACCGCCCCGAACCAGGTGATTCCCACAGCAGGATGCGAGCGATATCCCGGCACAACGCCCAGACGGGATTCTCCCTGAGTGGCCCCCACCTCTTCCCTGAGTCCAAACTGGGAACCAAAGTCGAGTCCCTCCAGCGCCAGCAGAGGAACCTCCTGCCGGACCTCCACCAGACGCCCTCCAGAGAGGGAGAGTTCTCCCGACCGGAGGCCCTGGTTAAAAAGTTCCGCCACGGCCTCCACCGTGAGCGGCGTCCGGGCGACCCCCAAGGGGCCATCCAGCACCACCGGCACCTGGGGCATCTCGTCGGGGCGGGCCCCGGGGGTTCCCCGGGGAGCCCCCAGAAGCACCTGGGCCTCGGCGCCGGGATGAATCAGCGGCTCCAGGGCCGAGATCAGCAGGAGATGCTCTGTCTCGTGATAGTCGCTCCAGGGAGTAGGGGTTCCCCGAAGGTTCTCGCCGCGCAACCGCCAGCGCAGGGTTGCTCCGGCTCCTGCCGATGAGAAAAACTCCGCCTCCTCACCGGAAAAACGGTGACGACTCTCTTCGGTGATAACCAGCCCCTCGAGGCGGTGCTCCTCCGATTCCAGATAATACTCCAGGTGATACTGACTGGTACCGTCCACCCCGGCCCAAACCAGGGCCGGCCGGGACACAACGGTGCGATCGCCCGACCTGAGACCTGTGGAAACGGGAACACTCTCGGTCAGGTCATAGCGAATGAGACCAGCCTCGGACCAGGGGCCCCGAACTCCCCGGGGAGAGACGCTGCGCAGGCGCCAGGGAAACTCGCCTCCCCGGAGAAGCTCCCCGGAAGAGAGAATATCCCGGGAGGGACGGAGCGATACCTGGTCGTCCCCAGGCCCATCGCCGGGGACCAGGATCTCCCGTTCCCCTGCCAAAGAAATCTCCACCGCCGAAATTGCCTCGTCCCTGGCCCAGGAGAGGACCGGCCGGGGGTCTATCGTCAGAAGCTCTTCCTGAAGCCCCCCCGGTTGCGGCAGGGAGAGCTCAAAGGTAACGGTGAAGGGCTCCTTCACCGGCACCAGCGCCCCCTCCTGAAGTTCCAGAAAGGCCCCGACCCTGACAGGAGCCCCCTGGGGGACCCCTTCCAGGGGAAGCAGGAAGGATATCAACGGCGGGTTCTGATCGGCGAGCTCCAGGAGCTCCTTTCGCTTCTCGAAATCGCCGGCTATCACCCCCATGTCGGGATCAGGCTCCGTCCAGTTCAGCCGAAGGACCACCGCCTGGACCCTGCCGATGTCCAGAGTTCCCGGGGAAATCACCAGTCGGACCTCGTCGGTGGCGAGCTCCGTTCCATCGGCAGGAGCCTGGTGGAAATGCACCCCCCAGTCGACCAGCTCCGGGAGGATGTCTTCATCGGGAGCACTCCGGCACCCCGCAAGCATTCCCGCGAGCACCAGCCCCAGAGCGACCCCCCCCGGGAGCAGCCGCCCCGGGACACCTGGGAAAAACCACCGAAAAACCATCCGGAGCAGCCCCCTGCCGACGGGCCAACGGCGATAGCTCATCATGCCCCCGGTCTCCCGGCGGCAGCCCTGATCCGGCCGAGGCTTCCCTCCAGACCCTTGCGCAGCCCCTGGTAGTACCATCCCCGCACCCTCTCGGCGTTGCGGAAACACCAGGCGCGATGCTGGTGGAGAGGAAGGTCCCAGCATCCCGGCCGGTGGAGCAGTTCCCCCCCGAAGCCGGTCTTGAAGCGATACAGCCCGTGCATGGGATGAGCCGGGTCATCCGAGGGAGGGATCCCGAAGAGATCGTAGGACCGATCCCCCCGGGCCCGGGCCTGGCGAAGCGCCTCCCACTGCAACAGGTAGCTCGCCATGAGATTGCGTTTTATATCGGCTCCGGCACCGTAGAGGTAGGTCGAGGTCCCCTGCCAGGAAACCACCACGATTCCGCCGAGCAGATCCCCCTCGTGCCGGGCCTGATACAGCGTAAGACGCGGAGCCCCGTCCCGGCGGGATAACTCCAGAACCCGCCGGTAGTAACAGAAGGGATGAATAGTGATCCGGTCACGCCGGGCCGTATCCTGATAGAGCTCGTACCACAGCATCAGCTCCCGGTCTGCCCGGGAATCATCGGCTGTAAAGGCCTCTACCAGGACACCCCGGCGCTGGGCCAGGCGAATATTATAGCGGGTCTTTGATTTCATCCGCGAGAGCAGGGATTCTTCTTCGTCCTGAAGAGAGACCACCACCGTATCGGGGGGCTGGACGCGGACAGGAGCAGGACGAAGCCCTGCAGCCACAGCCTCGCTCCGATCAAAGTGATCAACCTGCCACGGCACGTCCCACCGCAGCAGATGGGGTCTCCCGGGGAGATCCTTCGCAGCCTCTCGCATGGACTGAACCACCTGCCCGATCGCTCCCGGCCCGGGAGGATCACCGGTCGCCCGGGAAAACCCGAAGGGAATGTATCCCAGCCTGAAAGGCCCCAGGGAACGGCAGAAGACCCGCGTCCCCTCGGTGGCGGTGGTCACGGACCAGCCGAACTCCTCCTTCAGCTCTCCCCACCAGGCAGTCTGCAGGAGCGATCCCGTCATGCCGGAGTCACCCCACCGATCCATGGGAGAGGCGGCTTGTTTTCAGGGGAGCCCCCCCGGCGTCCACCAGCGGTGTCTCGCCCACAAGAACCGCCCCGTCCACGGCACGAAGGGGAATCGCAAAGAAATCATCCACCTTCAGGCGTTTCAGAGAATCCTGGGGAGAGGCGTTCTGCTCCTGCCCCTGCAGAAGAATCCGGGACCCCGGCTCGACCCCTTCCAGGAAGAGCACATCCACAATCTCCTGGTCTCCCTCACCGGAGCTGGCGGCCAGAAGCATTCCCTCGCTTTTTACCCCCCGGAGCTTGGCTGGTTTCAGGTTTGCCACCACCACAATGGTCTTGCCCACCAACTCTTCCGTAGTATAGTGGCCGCGCAGACCGCTGACGATCGTCCGCCCCTCGGGGGTGCCATCGTCGAGCCGCTCGATATAGAGCTTGTCCGCCTCGGGGTGCTGCTCCACCTCCAGAATTTTTGCCGCCCGAAGCTCAACCTTTTCTGCAAACTGATCCTCAAGTCGTTCACTCACGGCATGATCCTTTCTGTTTTTGTCACTCTTCGCGCCGGTTTTGCCCTCCCGGGGAGAACCGGGCCCCTTCGCGTCTGCCTTCGTCGCGTCCCCGGCCTCACGGGCCCGCCGGGCACGATCGGCCTGGCTGCCGGAAAAACGGTCCCGCAACTCCTGGATCAGCTCGTCCGAAAGCTGTTCGAAGAGAATCTCGGGAGTGGCAATTCGGGAAAGCCCCCGGGGATCTCCCAGGGCAGTCCAGTTCCAGGCCCCCTCCGCAGACGCACCCAGGAGAGACCTGACCCGTTCTGCCGTAGCGGGCAGGTAGGGCTCGATCAGGATCGCCAGATCCCGCACCAGATAGACCAGATCGGCCAAAAGCAGATGGGTTCCCTCGGGGTCGGTCTTGCGGGTTTTCCAGGGCTCAGCCGCCTGAAAAACCCGGTTTCCGTAGCTGGAAAGCGCAAAGATCCGTCGCAGCCCCTCCCGGAGTCCGGCCCACTCCAGCTTCTCCGTTATCTCGGCCTCGCGCTGCCGGACCTCATCCCAGAAAGCCTGACGATCCTGTGATCCGGCGCTATCCAGGGACACCTCAGGAGGAAGAGTTCCGTCGAAGAAGCGCGCCAGAAAAGTGGTGGTGCGGTTCACCAGGTTCGCCAGGTTTCCAATCAGCTCACCGTTTACCTTTTCCTGGAAATCGTCCCAGGTAAAGGTGTAATCGCTGGTCTCGGGCCGGTTGTAGAAGAGGTAAAACCGCCACACATCGGCGGGGATACCCGTCTCCCGGGCATCGGTACCAAAGACACCGATGCCCTTGCTCTTGGAAAACTGCCCGCCCTCGTAGTTCAGGTACTCCGAAGAGCTCATGTGGTGCAGCATGGTCCAGTCCTCACCGCTCCCCAGAAGCGACGAGGGGAAGATCACCGTGTGGAAGGGAATATTATCTTTTCCGATAAACTGGAAGAGTTCCACCTCCCGGGGGTTCTTCCACCACTGCTCCCACTGGTCAGTCAGGGTGGCGGTGATCGAAATATACCCGATGGGAGCGTCGAACCATACGTAAAAAACCTTGTCTTCAAACCCCTCCAGGGGAACGGGGATTCCCCACTTGAGGTCCCGCGTTATCGCCCGCTCTTTCAGGCCATCCCGTATCCAGGCCTCGGTCATGCGAATTGCGTTGCGGGCCCAGCGGCCTCGCTCGCTCGCCTCGGACATCCATTGCTGGAGTTTCGGCAGGATCGCCGGGAGGTCAATGTAGAGATGCGTGGTCTCGCGGATCACCGGCCGTGTTCCGTCCATTACGCTCCGGGGTTCTATCAGGTCTGTCGGATCCAGCAGCGATCCGCATTCTTCGCACTGATCTCCCCGGGCATCGCCGTGACCGCACTTGGGGCACGTTCCCGCCACGTAGCGGTCGGCCAGAAACATCCGGGATTTCTCGCTGTAGAGCTGCTCGATGGTCCGCTCCCGAATATACCCCTGATCATGGAGATTGCGAAAAATTGACTGAACGATCGCAGTCTGTTCGGGCGTCGAGGTTCGGCCCCACTTGTCAAAAGAGATATGGAACCACTCATAAATTTCGGTATGAATCGCGTGATACCGCGTGCAGAGCTGCTCGGGGGATATTCCCTCCTCGCGAGCCCGGGTCTCGGTGGCGGTGCCGTACTCGTCGGTGCCGCAGACGTAGAGGGTCTCGTACCCCCGGGATCGGCAAAACCGGGCGAACACATCAGCCGAGAGGACCTGGATGAGATTTCCCAGGTGAGGAATATTGTTTACGTAGGGAAGTGCGCTGGTAATGAGGCGTTTTTTCATGACGCCTCACTATAGGGATTGCTCCCCCGGGTGGTCAACCATACCGGCCCCGGGGGAGAAGCAGGGATCAGTCGATCTGGACGAACTCTTCGATCTGCGCAGCCTCGCGCAGGGACGTGACGTAATTCCGGGCGGCCTCGTTCTGCAGATCTTCCAGGAGAAACTCCTCGATCTCGGGAAGCACATCGGTGAACGCGATGACCCGGCCAGGAATCCGTTCGGTCACCTGGACCAGATGGAAACCGAACTGGGTTTCCACGATATCCGAGAGTTCCCCGGCATCCAGGGAAAAGGCAGCCTCTTCGAAAGAGGGAACCATCTGACCCCGGCCAAAGGCCCCCAGCTCACCGCCCTCAGCCGAGCTGGGACAATCGCTGTATTCCCGGGCCATCTCTCCGAAATCAGCGCCGTCCAGGAGCTGTTGCCGGATCTCGCCAAGCCGGGACCGAAGCTGCTCCTTGTCTGCCCCCTCCTCAGCCGAGAGAAGGATATGGCGGGCGGCTACCTGTTCGGGGCGCTCGAAATAATCGGGATGAGCATCGTAGAACTCCCGAGCCGTCGCTTCGTCCACGGTCAGCCCCTCGAAAGCCCTGGTGTTAATCAGCGTCTCGATCGCAATCTGCCGCAGAACCTCGGCCTCAAAGAGATCCTCGGAAAACCCCTGCTGCTCCAGAGCTGCCCGGTAGGACTCCCGGTCGGGAAACTGACTCCGGAACTGCTCGAGGGCCTCGCTCAGCTGCTCGTCGGTGACCACAATCCCCTGCGTTTCGGCCTCGGTTTCCAGAACGGTGCGGGTAATCAGCCCGTCCAGGACTTGCCGTTCCAGCTCCCCCCGGCGATCCTGGGGAAACGATTGGTCATTATGCATCTCGAAACGGTAGATGTTGGTCTCCACCACATCGTCGAACTCTTCCCGGGAAATTCCCCGGCCGTTTACCCGAGCTGCCAGTTCATCCCGGGAAAGGCTTTTCTCTTCCCTGGTTTCTTCCTGGACTGCCGGGGCGGAAGTTTCCGCCTCCTGTTCCTTTTCCTGTCCTCCCCGCGCCCACAAGGGGAGCGTCAGGAGGAGGAACAATGCCGCCGTTATCGCGGTTATTCGTGTATGTTTCATTGTTATTCTCCTTCGTGTATCGTTGTACTCGTTGTAATCTCCCCAGTCCACCATAAATCGATGGAGTCTGTAAAGGAGCTTCCTTGACGCCCTTCCCTCGGCGGGCTACTGTGTGGGAGAGAACCAAACCATACCGATCCTGGATGCAGGGTCACAATCTTTAAGGAGCATTCGCTATGTCGGAACAGGACGACTCCACGCCCCGCTTTCCCTTTTCAATAAATGGAAAAGCGCTGGCGATCGTCGCAGTAGTAATCCTCCTCCTTGGCATGATCACCACAAGTTTTTTCGTGGTCGATCAGACAGAGGAGGCCGTAGTACTGCGGCTTGGCCGCTATCACCGGACAGCAGCCCCGGGCCTTCACTTCAAACTGCCCCTGGGGATGGAACAAAATTATAACGTACCAACCCAGGCAGTCCAGAATATGCAATTCGGCTTTCGCCTCCAGCAGCCGGGAGTAACATCGGTCATGTCCCAGCGTGACTACAAGGAAGAATCCCTCATGCTCACGGGGGATCTGAACATCGTCGATGTGGAGTGGATCATCCAGTACCGCATCACCAACCCCACGGACTGGCTCTTCAACGTGGAAGACCAGGAGCGGACGATCCGGGATATCTCGCAGTCCACAGTAAACCGCCTCGTGGGAGATAGGGCGATCATCGACGTCCTGAGTGACGAACGCCCTGCAATCGAACTGTTCGCCCAGGATCAAATGAACGATGTCTTCCAGGGCTACAACCTGGGTGTAACCGTCACGGCCGTGCGCCTCCAGAACATCGTACCTCCTTCGGGACGGGTTCAGGACGCCTTCGAGGATGTGAACCGGGCGATCCAGGACATGAACCGCCTGATCAACGAGGGCCGTGAGGCCTATAACCGGGAAATTCCCCGAGCCCGGGGTGAAGCAGAACAGATGGTGCAGATTGCCCGGGGCTACGCTGCAGAGCGGGTCAACCGTGCCCGGGGAGACGCATCGCGCTTTGTAAACGTCCTGAGGGAGTACCGCAACGATCCCCGCACAACCAGAACCCGTCTCTACTACGAGATGGTGGAGGACGTCTTCATACCCGATGATTCGTCTCAGGAGCCGGAACGGCCTGAGCTGATCGATCGCAATCTGTCAAACTTCATTCCTCTGTTGAACATGCAGCGCCAGGGTCTCACCACGGGAGGTGCCCGATGAAAAAGATATCATCAATCCTCACGGTACTCCTCGTAGCGGGTATCTTTCTTGTGATCCTGGGCCCCTTCTATATCGTCCCCGAAGGACGTCAGGCCCTGATCATCCGTTTTGGCCAGATCGTAAAAGTCACCCAGGATGCAGGCCTTCACCTGAAGACCCCCGTGATCGACCAGGTAGTCCCCTACTCGGCACGGATCCTTTCCTGGGACGGCGAGGCCCGGCGAATGCCCACCTCGGAAAACCAGTTTATCTGGGTAGACACCACGGCGCGCTGGGTCATTCAGGACCCGGACCTCTTCTACCGGGCCGTCACCACCATGGAGCGAGCCTATTCGCGTCTGAACGACGTGATCGAGAGCGCCGTGCGTACGGTAATCTCGGGGCACTCCCTGGAAGAGGCGGTGCGTGATTCAAACGTGATCAACGAGATCGTCCGGTCCCAGCCCATGCCCTCCCAGGCGGAACTGGCAGCCGAAGACGGCGACGACCGACGCCTGCGTGAGATTACCAACCTCCTGGCGGTGGTGGAAAATCAGCCCAACATTTCCATAGGCCGCCAGGCTCTCTCGGAAGTCATGCTCACCCGGGCCAACGAGACCGCCCAGGAGATGGGCATCGAGATCAAGGATATCGTCATTCGCCAGATCCGCTATTCGGCGGACCTCACGGAAAGCGTGTACGAACGGATGGTCTCGGAACGACGGCAGATCGCCGAAGCCTACCGCTCCTACGGCGAGGGCCGCAAGCAGGAGCTTCTGGGACAGCGGGACAACGAGCGCCGATCGATCATCTCCGAGGCCTACGAACGGGCCGAGACGATCCGGGGAACATCCGATGCCGAAGCGGCAACGATCTATACCAATGCCTACCGGCAAGATCCGGAGTTCTTTGCGTTCTGGAGGGCTATCGAGTCCTACCGGAAGACGATGCCTCAGTTCCGCAAGACCCTCAGCACCGATATGGACTATTTCAACTTTCTTTACAGCGAAGAAGGCTAGTCTTCTCTCGGGGAAGCCTCCTTCGGGAGGCCCCCGGGATGGTTGCCTTGACCCACCGCAATTGCTACCATGCGGGCCATGGCTGAAATGCATCTCTCCAGGTTGGCCAAGTGCCTTCCCACTGTCGCTTCCCACGGTTCCGGCGATCCCCTGATCCGCCGTCTTGTCTATGATTCCCGCCAGGCCGGCCCGGATAGCGCCTTCGTGGCACTTCCCGGCATTCACGTGGACGGGCACGATTTCATCACCCCGGCGATCGCCGCAGGAGCACGGGCAATTTTCTGCGAAGTACTGCCCGATGTGCTGGAACCCGAAGCAGTCTATATTCAGGTCACCGATAGTCGCCACGCCCTGAGCACCCTGGCGGCCCGGCTGTACAATAACCCCTCCCGGGAGATTCCCCTCATAGGAGTCACCGGCACCGACGGAAAAAGCACCACCACCTGGCTGATCGATCAAATTTTGACGCAACAGGATCTGGAATCGGGCTTTATCTCCACAGTCCTGATCAAGCGGGATATCCGGCCCGAAAAAAACAGCTTTCGCCAGTCCACGCCGGAAGCTCCCGAGATTCAAAGCTTTCTTCGGGAGATGATCGACAACGGCAAGGAGGTAGCCGTGGTGGAGGCCACCTCTCACGGCCTGAGCGAGCGAACCTCCCGGCTTCGGGATGTCCAGTTCCACGCGGCGGTTCTCACCAACATCAACCACGAACACCTGGAGTTCCACGGAAGTTTCGAACAGTACCGCAGCGACAAGGCAAACCTCTTCCGGGCGCTGGACCGCAGCGCAAAACGCATCGGCGATTCCGACTGGCCCATCTTCGGCGTGATCAACGCCAACGACCCCAACGCCTACTATTTCCGCAATGCCACCCGGCAGGAAGTCATATCCTACGGAGTGGAGAATCCCGAAGCGGACCTCATTGCCACCGATCTGGAGTCCACCGCCGAGGAGACCCGCTGCGTCGTTCACTGGAACAGGGAGGCCCGGGAGGTCACCATCCCCTTTCCGGGACGGTTCAACGTGGACAACGTCCTGGCAGCCGTTCTCACGGCGGCCCATCTCCTCGACCGAAACCCCCTGGATCTCTTCGATGTCCTGAAAAGGATCAAGCCCCTGCCCGGACGGATGCAGATCGTCTCCCGGGAGACGCCATTTCTCCCCATCGTTGACTACGCCCACACACCGGGAGCCTTCGAAACGGTTCTGCCCATGATGAAGGACTTCACCCGAAACCGGCTCATCGTGGTCTTTGGATCGGCAGGAGAACGGGACCGGGAAAAGCGTCCCATGCAGGGAGAGATCGCGGCCCGCCATGCCCAGGTAGTCATTCTCACCGATGAAGACCCCCGGGGAGAAGATTCCTGGTCAATTCTGGAAGAAATCGCCCAAGGGTGCGACCGGGCAGACCCATCCATCCGCAGTGAGGGACGGCTCATCCTGGAGCCGGACCGGCGCACGGCCATACGCCGGGCCCTGGAGCTGGCCGAACCAGGAGACACCCTCCTCTTTCTCGGCAAGGGCCACGAAGCGTCGATCATCTACGCCGACCGAGTTGCCCCCTGGGACGAGGCTGCCGTGGTAGCCCAGGAGCTGGAAGCAGCTCTCCAGAAGAGTTGCACCCCATGAGGCGTGTTCCATGAATGTAGTCGTTCTCTATGGGGGCCAGTCCCAGGAGCACCAGGTTTCGCTGATCTCAGCAGCAGGAGTGATCCGGGAGCTGGAGAAAATGCCCGACGTCTCCCTGAGCCTGGCAGGCATCACCCTCGAGGGCCGGTGGTTCCTCCAGGACAAGACCGAGCAACTCCGGTGCGCCCGGGAGACGGGTGCTCTCACGATCATCCCGGACCCTGAAAGCGCCCTTGCCCTGCACCCCGGGGAGGGAATCGTTGATACCTCAGGCACGGTTCTTCCCGTAGACTGCGTTTTCCCCGTCCTTCACGGAGCCTACGGCGAAGACGGCACGATCCAGGGCCTCCTGGAAATGTGCCACCTTCCCTACGTGGGGAGCGGAGTTACCGGGAGCGCCCTGGGCATGGACAAGGTGCGGGCAAAGCAGATCTGGGAACAGAACAACCTTCCCGTGGTGCCCTATATCACCGTGACCGACGCCATCACTGTGAACCAGGCCCCTTCAGGAAAGAACCCTGGGCCAGACGCTCTTTCCCAAATAACCCAAACTGCGACAGAGCGGATCATCGGAACCTTCGGATTTCCGGTATTTGTGAAGCCCAACGCCGCGGGATCCAGCGTCGGCATCACCCGCGTGGAGGATTCTGCGCACCTGGGAGCGGCGCTGAAACGGGCCTTTCGAGTGGACGCCACGGTCCTGATCGAGCAGGCCCTGACGGTGCGGGAAATAGAGACCGCTGTCCTGGGAAACTCCGATCCCCGGACCTTTCCCTCCGGCGAGGTGATCCCCTCGCACCAGTTCTACGACTATGAGGCGAAATACACCGACCCTGCAGGAGCGGCGCTGAAGATTCCGGCTGATCTGGACCCGGCCCTGGCCAGGGAAATTGAGGAACTCTCCCGACAAGCCTTTCTTGCCGTGGGCGCCGCCGGACTCGCCCGGGTTGACTGCTTTCTGCACCGCGAGACCCGGCAGATCTACCTGAACGAGATCAATACCCTCCCCGGCTTTACCCCGATCAGCATGTATCCCAAGATGGTCCAGGAGGGAGGGGTCACCTACGCAGAACTGCTGCGCGAACTTCTCACCCTCGCCCTGGAACGGGACCGCCATCGCTCAATGCGGGATTATCAAGCCCGGTAGTATCCGATAGCACCCGATAGCACCGATTGCGGCGAGACTACCAGTGCTCGTACCCCACCACTCGTTCCGGAGGAAACCGGGGTGTTAACTCACCCCTCTCTCCGGGAACACCCACGGCCAGCAACATCACCACCCGCATCTTGTGGGGGACACTGAGAAGCACCTTGACATCGGCCTCCTGAAAAGTGGTTATCGGACAGGAGCCGAGCCCCTCGTGCTCCGCCTGGAGCATCATGAAGGCCGAGGCGATTCCGATATCCACGGGGTGGCTGGGCTGGTTGTTAGGCATGATGTAATCGACGTTGGTGGTACAGAGGGCAAAGACCGCGCCGGCCTGCTCCACCTGTTCCTGGCCAAAGGAGGCCTCGGCGAGCTTCCCTTTTTTCTCCCGGTCGGTCACCACGATGAAGCGCCAGGTCTGCCGGTTTTTTGCCGACGGAGCCCGCCGTCCCGCCTCCAGAATCCGGTTGATCGCATCGCCCGCCAGAGCCTCCGGTTTATAGACGCGAATACTGCGGCGATGGGCGATTTCCGGAAGCATTTCCATGGTTCCTCCTCCTTGACCCAAGGGACCTCCCCTCCCTATGCTCGGGGTATAGATCGTCATGAGCCGTAACCGAATCTTTCTGAGTGTATCAATCCTTCTCGCTTTTTCCCACCCCTCCGGGGCACTCCCGGGGACTGCCACCGGGGCAGCCCGGGATGAGGCATCCCGGTTGCACCATATTTTTCCCGAGGCAGAGGTTCAGGAGGTCCTTCTGCCCGATCAAACGGGAGGCCCCAGCTTCCACCAGGACTACCTGATCTCCCGGGGAGACGACCCCCTGTTGCTGGTAGTGGTGGCCCATCCCGGTGACGAAGAGCTTCTGCTGCACCTCTCGCATCTGGCCGATTCCCGTCTCGCCCTGCTCCTGACAGCCCCTCGTCACAAGGCGGGCGACGGCGGACGGATCGCCGCAGGGCTGCCCCAGGTCGCCCCCGATATTCCTCGCATCTTCCTTGCTCCGGGCCCTTCCACGGAGTGGCGCGTAGCCGTTCCGGGCGGGGCAGCCCCCCTTTGGCTCGTACAGGCGATCACGGCAGCTGATTTCTCCGGACTCAACACAGCCCAGCTGAACGCAGCCCGCCTCGGCTACGGCCTGGCCGATCCCCCCCTCGACAACGCCCTCCGGGAGGGAGTTCCGGCAGCACGACTCTTTCTGGAAACTCCCCGGGATCTCTCCCGGACAATTCCTCCCCTGCTCGACCATCTCCAGAGCTCCCGGGAAGCCTTCCGGCAACAGGACATCAACTACCTGATCCTTCCTCTGCCCCGTCCCGTGATCATCGACGAATTCACCCTGGTGCGAATCCTCGTGGGACTTGCCCTGGTGCTGCTGCTCTACTCCGTGAGCTTTCCCCGCCGGACACTCCATTATCTCAGGTCCATGGGACATAACATGCCGGCGATTTTTGTCAGCCTCCTGGTGATTCTGGGGAGTCTCGTGGCTGCAAACCTGGCAATCCGTGCCATCCTGAGACTCTTCCCCCACCCTCCGCCACCAACAATTCTGGTGGCAGGCAAAATTTCGGCGGTCTGTACCGCCCTGGGGATCATGGCCACCACCCTGCGACATCGCCTTCGCCGTGCCACGGCGGTCTATTCCGGCACAGCCGTGCTCCTTCTCCTGGTGGGAGCAATCGCTTCGGGACTGACCAGCCTGGTGATGGGAGCCTATTTCACGGTAAGTTTCTTTTTTGGTGTCCTCTTCAGCCTGGGCCACCGGGCCTGGATCAAGATGGTCACCCTCATTTTTGCCCTTACCCCCCTGGTCTACCTGATCGCCGTCCTGACCCCCGCAGCAGACCTCCCCATGATCACCGCGCTCCTCACGCCGCCCCTCTACCGGGAAGCTCTCACAGCGGCGATTCTTCTGCCAGCGCTTCTCATGTTCTTCCGCCTTGACGCGATCGCCTCCCGGATTCCTCTGGTACCGCTTCTGACCATGACCGCCACGGTGGGCCTCGCCCTTACAGCGGCGACAATGATCACGCATTTCCAGAAGGATCTGCCCCTGCCCCTCAGGGTGACCGAAGAGTTCTCCCTGGGGCAGGAGCTTTCCGGACCTGGCCATCCCGATGGAGAGCTCTCTCTGACGGGGCATCGTAGCATCACCTCCGGGAACAGGAGGATCTCCTCGGAGGTAACGATCCTTGTTGCTGGAGAGGAGCCGATCCGATGCAAAGAGATCCCTTGTCAGGAGGATCTATTCTCCGGGCCTGCACCGCCGCTCCAACTGCACACAGAGACATCCCGTCTCCTGGACCGCCACTCCCTCCACTGGTCCGTGGAGTTCCAGGAATCGGCCGAAACCCTGGACATATCCTTTGAAGCAAACCAGCCGATACAGCTCTATGCCTCGGATCATCCCATGAAGGAACCTGTCGGCAGTCGTCACGCCCATTTCTCCGTGCAAACCGGCCCACTTCCTCCCCAGCGAACCCGGGGAACGCTGGTATTCCGCGCCGATACCCTGCCGGTGACAATCACCACCACAGCAACAAGCAGCTTCTCCCTTCCTGCGTCGATTCTGGAGGATTCCTTTTATCTTTCCCCGGACTCCCGCAGCATAAGCGGCACGAGTACCGCAGGCAGTACCGGCACCGGGAACCTGATCAACCGGGACCGGATAACCCGGAAATGGACCCTTTATGAGCGAGCGACCCTGGAGTAGCGACACCACCCCCGCCGAGGGCCAGCCCCCCCGAGAAAAACTCTTCTTTCATGTCGATATGGATGCCTTCTTCGCCTCGGTGGAGCAGTTGGACAACCCCGCGTTCCGGGGAAAGCCCCTTCTGGTGGGCGGCAGAAACAAGCGGGGTGTGGTGGCCGCCTGCAGCTACGAGGCCCGACGCTTCGGCATCCACAGCGCCATGCCCATGCAACAGGCCCTGAAACGATGCCCCCAGGCGATCGTGGCAGCCAGCAGAATGGAGCGATACCGCCAGATCTCCCGGGAGATCACCAGCCGCTTCGAAAACTATTCTCCCCGGGTACAAATCGTCTCCATCGACGAAGCCTTCCTGGAGATGACCGGCACGGAACGACTCCTGGGCCCTCCCGAGAAGATCGCCCGGAGGCTGAAGGAGGAGATCCGCACCGCCACAGGACTGACCATCTCCGTCGGCATTGGCCCCTCACGACTCATTGCAAAACTGGCGAGCGATGTGGACAAGCCCGACGGGCTCTACCGCGTCTTTCCGGGAGAAGAAGCCCGCTTTGTGGCGAGCCTGAAGCTGAAAGATCTCTGGGGCCTGGGCGCGGTCACCCGGCGCCGGCTGGAACAGCTGGGGATCAATACCGTTGTGGCCCTGAGAGAACAGCGGGCAGAGTTCCTCCGGGGCCATTTTGGAGCTTCTACAGGAGAGTTCCTCTACCTGCTCTGCCGTGGCCAGGACCCGGGCATCCACGAAGGCCTCCACGAGCGACACAGCATCTCGGCAGAACGCACCTTTCCTGAGGACATCGCTGATCCGGTGCTCCTGAAGCAGCATCTCCTGGCAATGGCCGAAGAGGTGATCCAGCGCTCTCTTCAGGAAGACTGGCGCGGCCCCACAGTGCAGGTAAAGCTCCGTTTCCCCTCCTTCGAGACGCACTCCGCCTCCCGCACCCTGACCGATCCCCCCGAGGGAACCCGGAAACTTGCCACCGTAGCCTGGCAACTCCTGGAGAAACGACGGGAGGGAAAACCCCTGCGGCTTCTGGGGGTGGGAATCGCCGGAGAAGCCCGCAGGAACTCCTGGACCGAACCCCTTCAGCAGGACCTCTTTCCCCGGGAAACCCGGGACCGGGATTCCCGGGAAGACGCCCTGGACCCCACAATCCGCCAACTTCGCGACCGATTCGGAAACGGATCGATCCAGCGAGGCCTCTGGATGAAAACCTCACGGGAAGAAGAAGAGGAATCCCCCTAGCCGACGGAAGGGACCCTCGGAACAAAGGGAGCCATTTCAAGGGCCAGATCCTGAAGAAACCGCTGGTCCTCCCCGGAAAAGGCTCCCGGCCTGTGGGAATCAATATCGATCTCGCCGATCACCACCCCCTCCCGATCCGAACCGGGAGGCCCGAATATCGGCACCACAATCTCGCTACGGACACTGAGACTACAGGCAAGATAATTCTCCTGGGCGGAAACATCGTCCACCAGGAACGTCTCTGCCCGTTCCGCCGCCTGCCCGCAGATACCCCGCCCGTAGGGAATCCGCACATGCTCCGTGGGAGACCCCGAGAAAGGCCCCAGCACCAGCATCCGTTCTTCGGGAACAGCGATATACAAACCGAACCAGTCGTAATGGGAAACCTCCCGTCTCAAAAGATCACAGACCAGTTGCAGCCCCGCCTGCCTCGGCGCCCCCCGAAGCAACTCCTGACGGCACGCCTGGAAGAGGACCCCATAGTCGACCGTGGCTCGTGAGGGCTCCCGCTCTTTTTCTCTCATTATTGCATCCTCTTCATGATCGTCGTCTTCTCACGGCTCTGCGAGGATTCGCGGCCGCACCCTTTTCATGACCGTTACTATCGCGTATTTTATCTACCGGAGACAAGAACCGGAGACAAGAACCGGGACGAAAACTGGAGACAAACAAAGATGATACAAATTAACGAACACTATCAGAAACTCGCCGCATCCTACCTCTTTGTGGATATAGCCAAAAGCATCCGGGCCCACCAGGAGGCACACCCGGAACAGGACATAATCAAGCTCGGAATCGGCGATGTAACTCGTCCACTGCCAGCCGCTACCCTGGAGGCACTCCACACAGCCATAGACGAGATGGCATCACCCGACACCTTTCGCGGATACGGACCGGAACAGGGCTACGATTTTCTTCGGGAGGCGATCGCCCGTGAGGACTTCCAGAGCAGGGGGGTAGCGATCTCTCCCGACGACGTCTTTGTGAGCGACGGATCCAAATGCGACACCGGAAATATCCAGGAGCTTTTTTCGCCTGACCTGCGCGTGGCCGTGCCGGACCCGGTCTATCCGGTCTACGTCGATACCAACGTTATGGCGGGACGCACAGGAGTATTCGAGAACGGTCGCTACCAGGGACTCACCTACCTGGCAGGCACGAAAGAAAACGGTTTTGTACCACCTCCGCCCAAAGAAGAGGTGGACCTGATCTATCTCTGCTTCCCCAACAACCCCACGGGAGCAACCGCCACGCGGGAACAACTCGCTGCATACGTGGAATACGCCCGGAAACACCAAGCCCTCATCCTCTTTGATGCCGCCTACGTCTCCTTCATCAGGGACCCCGATCTGCCTCACTCGATCTTTGAGATACCCGGAGCCGAAACCTGCGCCGTGGAGTTTCGCAGCTTCTCCAAAACGGCAGGTTTCACGGGCCTCCGCTGTGCCTATACCGTCATCCCCCCCACGGTTCAGGCCTGGACAAGCAACGGCACCCCCGTGGCCGTGCGGGATCTCTGGGCCCGCCGCCAGACCACCAAGTTTAACGGAGCCTCCTACCCCATACAGCGCGCTGCCGGAGCGATCTACACCCCCCGGGGCACGGAAGAGGTCCGATCCCTCACAGACTACTACCTGGAAAACGCCCGGATCATCCGTCAGGGGCTGGACCAGGCAGGATTCAACAGCTACGGCGGAAAAAACGCGCCCTATGTCTGGGTGGATGCTCAGCGCCCCTCGTGGGAACTGTTCCATCTACTCCTGGAGAAAGCCGGTGTGGTCACAACCCCGGGAGCAGGTTTCGGAGCGGCCGGAGAAGGCTATATTCGCATCAGCGCCTTTAACGATCGGGAAAAGGTCGAGCGGGCCATGGAACGAATCCAGGCAGCCCTGAAATAGAACAGGGAAAAGCCATGGCCATCTTTCCCTCCTCCCGGGAGGTTGCACATTTTTCCACCTTTATTCCCCGGGGTGGCCTCGCCCTGGCGGCGGGCCCCGTCCCCGGGGCGCTTCGCCGGGCTGTTCGCCGTCAACAGGGACGGATGGTCCTCATGGAAGCAGAACACCTCCAGGAACCATCCCCGGTGGATCGGGAAATCTCCCGGCAGGGAATTCCCGATTTTCTCTCGGTTCATTACCAGAACGAGGAAGATGAGATCCTGGCAGGACTCTCCCGGGCGGTCAGGTCGGTGCGAATCTGCTTCAATCCGGAAGACCCCGATGTCATGCTCCGGGCAATTCTCCGACTGGAACGACTTGGCCCATACCGCCATAATTTTTCCCTCGACGAGACCCACCGGCTGGTGCTATCCCGTTCCTGGTGGAGCCGGCAGGAACTTCTGCAGTATCTCCAGGAGATTCCCCGCCAGGGGCCCCGGGGCTATGTCTATTCCACCATCCTTCCCGGCCAATAGGCGGTGCCCAAGGCCGGAAAATTCCCGGCGCCGGGAAAGGCCCCGGAGCCATGAAAACCGAAGAAAACATTGCACCCTTTCACCCCGGACGATACAATACCCTTCCTATGGACGAACAGGAACAACTCTTTCACAAGGCCCTGGAGGCCCGTCAGAAGGCCTACACGCCCTACTCGGGCTTCAAGGTAGGAGCAGCCCTTCTGCTGGACAACCCCCGGGATATCATCACAGGGTGCAACGTGGAAAACGCCAGCTACGGCGCCACGGTCTGTGCAGAGCGAAACGCCCTCTTCACCGCCATCGCCCGCTACGGCACCATTTCTGTTGCCCGGATTATGGTAGTCACCGATGCCTCCCCCCCGGCGGTGCCCTGCGCCCTCTGCCTCCAGGTAATCCAGGAGTTTTGCCCTCCCTCCACGCCGATCCATCTGGCAAGTCTCCAGGGAATAGAGCGGACCCTCACCCTGGGAGAACTTCTCCCCCATCCCTTCTCGTCCTTTTCCTGAAGGGGGGCATCATCCGGAAGGAGCCATCGTCCTGAAGGGTCATCTGGTTTTTGAACGGGGCGTGAGCTCCCGATTGATCCGTTTCCCGGGCGATCGCACCTCCGGAAGCCTTTTACACCCTTCCGGGGCTACGGAAGGGGCGCGTCCATGCCGATGACTAGACAAGGGAGGAGTGCATGAATCGAAGGACATCCCGGTTTTTTCTTATCTTCATGATCGCCGTTGCGGTTACAGGACCATCTCCCCTCCAGGGAGAAACTCAGCCCGGGGAAACCCCTCCCAGGGAGCAGACGGACGAAGCGAGGCAGGAGGTCTTTGCCCCCTTTGTATCACGGCTTCGCGTTGCCCTTCGGGACCCCCAGATCCGCCTCACCTGGAGAGATTCCCAGGATCTCCCTGGCGGAACCTATCGCATCTACCGCCACACCCGGGAAATCACCCCTGAGACCTTTCCCGGAGCTCAACACCTTCACACCACATACCCGGGAGTGGAGACCTATCTCGATACCCCTCCCGAGGTGGGATCCTATTTCTACGCCGTGGTAGCGGTAGACAGCGAGGACCAGGAGTTTCCCGTCTTTGTTCCCTTCCGGAACAAGACAATTCGCCCCGTGAAGGTCTCCCGACTCGATACCGAAGAAGACCGGGCTGCCCGCGTCTACGATCTGGTGGCCCAGCCCCAGGACACGGTGGTGGTTCTCCGGTTCACCCCCTCCCGGGGAGGCCGGGAGCTGGCGATCTACCGCAGCCTGAAGCCCCTGACCGACGACACAGCCCTGGCAGAAGCAACCTTGCTGGAACGCATCGACAGCGATACCCGACGGTTCGTTGACCACGCCATCCCCGGTGTAGCCTACTATTACGGGGTCTTCGACACCTCTCTCGTCGAGAGAGGGTCCGTGGAGATCGTTCCCGGATCGAACGTACTCCGGGAGTCTACAGAAATACCCCTCCGGGGAACCATCCACTCCCACCTTCGGCTGACAAGCCCTCCCAAACGCCCCGCCCCGCTACCGATGCTGGAACTGTCCAGCGAGGCTGTCCCGGGAAGCCATCGGCTGATCGTTCGGGACATCCCCTATCAGGGACAGCCCCAGGAGTTGCACCCCGAAACCCGGCGCAGCCTGGCACGCCTTCTGGAAGATGCCCCCCGGGACCAGCTCTTCAACCCGATCCCCCGGATTCTTCCCCAGGAGCGCGATTCCGCAACAGAAGGGACGGAGCGAACGGTGGCACAGGTTATCACTGGCCATTTCGAGAAGGGGGACTACGCCCGCACCACGGAACTCCTGCGAAATATTCTGGAACTCCCCTTGAGCCAGGATCTTGAGCACCGGGTACGGTTTTATTTGGGACAAGCCCTCTACTTTGACGGGCGCCGGGAACCGGCCTTCGCGGAGTTTCTTCTGGCAGCCCGGGGGCCGCTCTCCCAGGAAGTCCGGCCCTGGACTGAAGGAATCCTCCAGCGGAGAACCTTCCAGGGAGGCTCCTGAAGAGCACCCCACAGGCCAGGCACCGCTCCCGGATCAGAGCCCCCCGGAAGGTGGAGGGGGTTATCGATTCTGTTCCACTTTGACGGAAAGGGAGATGGTCCGGGCCTCGCCCGGGGAGAGATTCAGCGGCCAGCGAAAGACACTACAGTTTGACTGGTAAAACCAGTGAAGGCGATCTCCCAGAAACCCGACGGCCTCCACGGGAAAGCTCCACAGATCGGGCCGTTCCCCCGGATTGACCTGAATCCTCGTGTTATTGCGCAAATCATGAAACTGAATGTCCGATATCCCCTGAAGCTCAGTCATATCGGGGGCGATCTCCTGTCGCAAGCGCCCCTGACGGACGTGCAGGCGCAGACTGTCCACCTCAAGGGAATGGAAGGAGAGATTCAGCTCCACAGCAAAGACCGCCTCCAGAGCTTCCATCCCGGTGTTCTCGATCTCATAGTCAACCTCGATACGGTTCTTGATAAAGCGATACCGCTTCTGCAGGACCAACTCCACCAGGGTATCATCCGTTCGGCAGGTGCCCCGAAAAACGACAGCGTTGTGATCCTTGTCAAGAGATTTGATCTGGTATTCCAGGGAAGAGATGTCACAGAGAGAGCGCCGCTCCCCTCGGGAGAACTCGGCAGCGGTGTTTTCGGGCAGGAGGAGGTGGTCCACAAAACCGGCCCTGGGCCAGAGGTCGTACCCGGCCGTCACCGTGGCCTCGTCGTGGAATTCCTCGGGGCACCGCTGAAAGGTATCCAGATAATTCCAGTTCTTGCTGATGCAATCCAGCTCGAAGAGGCGTGCACCAAAGCGGTGAAGATAGGCGTTAATCTCGTTTCCCTGGTACAAAACCTCTTCGCGGCCATCCAGATCCACATCGACCCGGGAGATAGCCGGAATAAAAACGCCCCGCTCCCGCGTGGTCTTTTCGGCCTCTATCAGAGCCGCGTAGGTAGCCTTGCGCAGATTTGACCGATAGATTCCCCCGGAGCTGTTTGGCCAGTAAGCAAAATGGCTTTGCCCCCGCCACAGCTCCTCGCGGGCCGTCATTTTCCGGTACTTGTCCCCGCGAATCTGGTTTACCAGCACATGGGTATGCTGCATTCGGGCGTAGAGACGTGCACTCTCGGGATACATCTCCATGATCGAGCGGAAACTGCTCTTCTCCATCCGGAGTGCCTCGCCACTTCCCGGTGGTTCCCGATCTTCCTCGGAGGCTCCCTTCGGCGACAACCGCCCCAGGAGGGCCGATACCGTGCTGGCCGGTGCATAGACACGATCCACGGGCCGTCCCTGCTGAAGCATTCTGCCGGGCACATCCACATGAATCCAGTCCCGGTTTGCCGTCACCAGATCCAGAAACCGCTCGTACCACACCATGGCCGCAGCGGATTGCTCGGGGCTGTAGCCAATTTGAGCTCCGTTAAACATCAGGGCCACCACGGGCCGCAGGGCTGAATTGTCCCCTCCCTGCCGTGGGGGATTCTCTTCGTTCACACGCCTCAGGAAGGCCATCACATCCTCAGGGGTCTGCTGAAAGAGCGTCTCACTCAGATGATGCGCCACGGGAAGAACAAGAAGGGTTTTCCCCTGATCCTCGGTCAGGACGGGCCAGAACTGGTTCTCCAGAGGGAGCCCTCCGCCAAATACGGACTCCCGCAAGAGGACGTAATCCAGCCCGCCGGTATTCATGCTCGCCGCGATCCGCTGATCCCAGACGCTTTCAGGAACCCACGCGCCCCGAGGGCGTCGACCAAAGCACTTGCGCAGATGGGTGGTCATGCGCTCGATTTGACCAATTCTGTCCGTCTTGGGAATCAGAGGCAAGAGAGGCTCAAAAAAGGCTCCCCCCAGAAGCTCTACCTGCTTTCGCCGAACCATCTCCAGGAGAACATCGACAAACTCGGAATGGTGTTTCTCCAGCCACTCCAGAAGAAGTCCAGAATAGTAGAGCGTAAAGTTCAGATCCCTCCGATTGTAGAGAAGCTTTAGAAACGGCTTGATACTATACTCATACTGAGCTTTTTGATCAGCTTCGGAGAGATCGAGAATTTGGCTATTGTGGGAACCAAGAATGAGGTTAATCGAACTCATAACACCGAGCGAAGTTTACTCTCTCCTCCTTTGCCGTGCAACCCGGCCGGGATGATCCATCTGTATCTGGAAGGCATCGCCACATCCTGTAGTTACCACAGCGGATAAATAAATGAAGCAAGCAGGCCATCGATCTGCTGAAGCGCCAGGGCAAAAACTGCAGCAGCCAGAAGCACGATCACCTCACCCCGAAGGACCCGGGGCAAGCGAACCCCCTGGAGGTGTCGTATGACAGCCGCGACAGGAACCAGCGCACAAAAAAGCCCCAGCCCTGCCGCCGCAGCCACGGCAGGCATGAGGCGGAGGGAATCCACCTCGGCGGCGATCGCCATGGGCACCACAAAGAGGGTGCTGTTAAAGAAGACCACCGGGAGAACCCGGGCGCAGTGCTCCCGGGAGAAAGGGGAAAAAAACGAAACCAGCGCGATTCCTCCGGCAGAGGAGAAGGCCAGCACCCCCAGAAGGGAAACCGTTGCCAGATACTCCAGAGAAAGCGGAAGCAGAACAAACCGGAAAAGAGCTCCATAGAGCAGGGAGACCCATACCAGTGCAAGCGTTATACCGAGAGAAAAAAGAACACTCCGCCGAACCGATCGAACCAGATCAGGCAGGGGCCAGGGCGCCAGAAAATGGACCAGCACAACATTCTGTGCCACCGCCGCGGTCAGCAGCAAGGCTCCAAGTTGCATGTCTAATGATTCTCCTTGTGCGGGGAATCTCCCCGGACGGACACTTTATTTACCACAATACGCCCCAGGGCGAGCAGAAAAAGACCGAACGCAACAGAGTTGGCCGGCTTGAAGCCCCCCTGGATAATGGGAATGCGTATAACCGATAATATCACAAGACCCACAAGAAAACCCAAGGCCAACCCTGTTATTCGGCAGATCCGATCCGCATAGGATTCACCCCGGCGACAGCCCTCTCTCACCGGCCAGAGCATCACCCCCGAGACAGCGATGGATCGAAAAAGATAAAGCGCCCGGGTGGGCAGGATGATTCCGGCAAAGGCAAGGCCCAACTCTGTTAACGAAATGAGCGCTCCCCCCACGAGCAACACCACCAGCAACGAATAATCTGGCGGAAACCAGCGCTCCAGAAGTGCCGCGATGGCATGAGTGAGCACCAGCAACAGAGGAACAGCCAGAGCGAAGATCGCTGTCATATACCAGGATTGACTCGCGAAGAGGGCAAGGGGCAAAGCCAGGGGGGTCACCCACAGAGGATTCCCCTCGGCTACACCCTTTATTATGTCTCGGTTCATTCCACAGCCTCTCTTGTCCTGATGAGGTCCTGCCGGGCGCTCACCAGAGCCTGTTCAATGGCACCTCTCGTCCAGGTGGCCCCGCTGAGCCCATCGAGCGTTCCCCGGGAGAGGAGTTGCTCCAGATAGGGCCCTTCGTAGCCCTGGACGACAAGAAACCGGTCAAGGGAAAGATTCTCCCGGAGATACAAGAGCAAATCCAGCCGGGACTGATACCCCCGGGCGCTGGTCCGGATCACTACTCCCCCTGTGGAGGGGACCTCCCAGTAGTCCCGGCCCTCCAGAGTCACCCCCTGCGGGGCCATCTCCGCACCATGGGATACCTCCCGGAGCGCCCGGGCCAATTCCCTGGCCTGAATTCGTTCCGCTCCGGGGCCAAAGACCAGATGAGCCGTCAGAACCACCAGGAGCACGCCCAGAACCAGCCCCAGGGTTTTTCCTGTTCGTTGCAAGGATTCCTTCACCACCGCCTCACCTTGCATACCAGAATATCCAGAAGAGGAATAAAAAAGCCGGCGATAAAAACCGCTGCTGTTGCAGGGATCACCACCTCCCGGGAAACCCAGAAGAGGGCAGCCAGGGATCCCGCCAGAATACCGAAGGCAGCCATCCCCCCCCGGGAGGAAGGTCGACTACCGGGATCAGCCAGGACAAAGACAAGAACAAAGACCGCGTTGGTCATAAACATCGCCTGAAGCGGATCTCCCCCGGCAAGCCCCTCCCCCAGGGGAAGCCCCCCCAGGAGCCACACCAGCCCCAGATAGGAGAGAAGAAAGAGAAGGGACGTTACCGCTGGCGCAAGATCCTCACCGAAAACAATCATCGCCCCCAGAAGCGACGGCCAAACCAGCCCCGCCGTCATGGCAGATCCCGAAAGCCCCGTCTCTCCCAGAATGAGACTCCAGGCCTCCCGGGGAACCCGGACGCCCAAGGGCTCCAGAAGAAAATGCTCAAGGGAAGGCACAGCCTGAGAAAGCAATTCCGGAAGAAAGGAGAAGAGCGTCGCCCCTCCTCCCTCAAGGACCGTTCCCGCCGAAGGAACCAGGGCTCCCGCCAGGGCGATTCCCACCAGAGAAGGATGAATCCAGTACCGCCCCGGTCCGCCAAAAAGCCAGACTCCGGCAAAGACCGTCAGCAGCGAGGCCGCCGTGGCGATGACCGGATCCACCGATACCGGCAACAGGGCGGCCACCACCAGGCCGAGATAGACCGCCCGCCCCTCCGAGGGAAGGGCCGATTGTCCCGAAAGCAACGCAGCGGCAAGCAGATCGGCCAGGACCGCTCCCGTTACGGAGGCTACCACCAGGATCAGAGCCGGAACACCGCCCCGCAGCACCCCCGCTATTACCGGGATTGCTGCGGCCACGACAAGCCTCCAGTAGATCCCGTGGACGGTGAGATACCGAAAGGAATGAGGAAACTGCGGGAGCTCTACAGCTCCTGCAGCAACTCTATCGTTCATAACCACCCCTCTGCATGTTTTCTCTGCATTCTCTTGCCTCGCCGCAACCGCTCCACCAGAGGGATGCGGGAAGGACAGACGTGAGCGCACAGACCGCACTCAACACACCGCATCAAGTCCGACGCAGCCTCCCCGCCAGGCCCCTCGGCCAGGACGTTGCAAACCTGGACGGGGAAGATTCCAGCCGGGCAGGCTCGCAGGCAGGCCCCGCAGGAGAGGCAGGCCATTTCTGCACCGGCCCGCACATCTTCGTGGGTAAGGGCAAGAAGGGCCGAAACCCCCTTGGGGAGAGGTGCTTCAATGTTGTGAATAGCCCTTCCCGTAAGCGGTCCTCCAGCAATAATCCGGGCCGGCGCAGACCGCAGCGCTCCGCATTCAGCAAATATATCGGCCACAGGCGTTCCTACCTTCACCCGCACGTGGGCCGGCCGCTTCACAGCCCCCCCTCCCACGGCTACCACCTGATCTGTCTGGGGCTTTCCCAGGACCACCGCCTCGTAGACGGCCAGAGCAGCAGCGGGGTCGATCACCAGAACGGTCCCGCTCTCCTCGCGGAGAGCCCTGTACGACAAGACCTTCCGGCGTATCTGTTCCTCCAGATTTGCCGGGTAACGCCGGGCAACCCGATGGATTCGAAGGGTTTTTCTCCAGGCAGTTCCCGCGCTGGCCTGGCGCACCGCCCGGCACGCCCCGCGATCGCCCCGGACGGCCACAATGTGCCATCTTTCGGCCCGGGCAATCCTGGCGGCGATCTGAAAACCCGTAAGGACTTCCCGGGCATAATGGATGGCTATTTCCCTGTTTGCCGTCATGTACGGCTCGGTCTCGGCCATATCAAGAACCACCACGGGGGGGACCACATCCCACCCCCGTCGAAGGTACAGATGAAGGGGCACGGGGGAACGGCCGCTCAAAATAATGCCGGCGTTCCGAACCAGACCTCGCAGTTCTTCCGGCTCCAGCCCCTCCCATTCATTTTCTTCCCGCTGCCGCCCCAGGCGATCGAACTCACCCGAAAGCTCGATCTTTACAGCGAGACTTCGGGTGCCATCCAGGAGCTCTGTCATCCCCACCGTGGCAACGCGACCGGGAACCGGTGCATGCACGGGAAGCGCAAACCGCCCCGACCCATCGGCAATCGGCATCTCCTCTCGCACCTGGTCTCCCCGACGCACCAGCGGCGACACCAGACTTCCCGCGTGCTGTTGCAACGGCACGACACACACCGCAGGCACCGCGGCATTCCAGAAGCCCCCCTCAAGTTGCCGTTCTTCCCGCAGCGGGCGGATTCCACCAACGCCAACTCTGCTGACAGAACGCTCCCTGACAGCCTTTCCTCTGATACCACGCATCCCAATATTAATAGAACCCATAGTTGCTACTCCACTTTTCTCGAGGCAAGCCCAACCGTACCAAGCCGACTCCGGTAGGGCAAGCGCATACCACCGACAAGAGCCAATCCGCCTGCAAGAAAGGCAAGAAAGGCCCACCCCGCCCGGGCCTCCAGGACCGGGCGCAACTTCAGCTCCCGATGAGCGATCATCGTCCGCGTTCCCTCGGAGGTGAAAAGCCGATAAACCGACTGGGGCGAAGGTTCAAACTGGGCCTCCAGCCAGGCCAGGTCAAAGACCAGCCTGGTTTCGGGGAAATCCATGATTCGCCCTTCCTCCCGGGTAAAGCGAGTCAGTTCGATCCGTTCTCCCAGGTCGGGCACAGAGAAATCTCCTCCGTAGAGCAGTGATTGCTGGTACCTGCGGTGAGCCAGATAGCCCGCTATGGAGAGAGGATATTCTCCGGGGGGGCGTTTCAACCCCACCGAGAGAACCTGCTCATCCCAGGACATGTCCTGATCGCCCTTCGGCACCTGCCAGGGAACGGGAATAACCAGCCCGCCCGTTCCGGAAGCAGGGGCAGAAGAAACAGCTCGGGGACCTTCAGCCAGGGAAAGAAGAAGCGGCACAGCCAGAACAGCAAGAAGAGCACCACCGGCAGCTATCCGGAACACCACCGGACGGGCAGGAGGCCGTCCGGCAAGAATCTGCCGGGAGATAAAAAGCCGGTGCTCCCGTCGATCTTCCCTCCAGACTCCGACGAAAAAAGAGAGAAGCCAGAGAAACCCCAGAACAAGGAAAAAAAGAAGAAACGACAGAACCCCTCGGGAGCCGGCAGCTCTGTGGCTTCCAACGATCACCGCCACGGTGATACCCGCCGCCACCGCCGCAGAGACGGAGACACGCAGAAACTCCCTGTCCTTTCCTGGAGGGACTCTGTAGGAAAGCCACTCCACCTCCCTCCGGGCGGAGTGATCCTGCCATATCGCCCAGGCAAGAAAGAGCAGCACTGCCCCGGCCTCTTCCACAGGGCCGGAGCCGACGCCATAAAGGACCGTCACCACCCCCGCCAGTACCACCGGCCACCACCGGCGGCGTACAAACACCAGCGACGCCAGGGCTGCCACCGCCGCAGAAGCACCGGCAAAGGGGGAGGGCGATCTGCCGGAACCGGCGATCTCTACAGACAGCCCCTCAAGAAGGAGGAGGAGCTCCTCTCTCCCCCTGATACGGGCCCGCTCCCCGGCGACGCCCTCTCCCTCGACCAACCCCTGGAGGGAGCGCTGGGTGGGGAGAAAAATCAACTCCATCTCCTGCGTATCCAGGCGCCCCCGGAAGAGTTCCGGCAGAGCTCGCAGGAACGGATCAAGCCGGGGATCTCCCTGATCAAAGCGGGAAGCCAGTTCAGCCACGGGGATATGACTTTTCTGGAAAAAATCTTCCACCTCCACCGTGGCGGTATACCGGTCCAAAGGCGCCTTTCCTGCATCCACCAGGCGCTGCCTCACCTCCTGGAGAGACTCCTCCTCGGGGACCAGAATCACCTCGAAGGAACTCCAGGGAGCAGCCATGGCCTTGGTATCACCGGGAGCAGCCCTCATCATCGCTATTGACGAGGCCAGGATCAGGAGTACCACCAGAAAAATCCGGACCAGATGGGTGTGGCGATCGTTCTGACGAGCCATATCAAAGGAGAATAAATCCGGTGGCGATGACAAACCCGAGGAGCGCCCCCACACAGACCTCGGAAAGGGTGTGGCCGCTCACCTCTTTCACCGGCAAAAAGGGGATATCCATCTTTTGGGAAAGCTCCCGTCCCAGGCGGTTCAGAGCCTGCGCCTGGAGGCCCGAAGCACGGCGCACACCCAGGGCATCCCGAATGATCAGCCCCCCGTAAAAAAGCGAAAGCACAAACAGGGGAGAACTCCCCCCCTGGGAGAAGCCGATCGCCGTGGCCAGACCCGTTACCAGGGCTGAATGGCTCGAGGGCATGCCCCCGGTTTTCCAGATAAAGACAGCCACCATATCCCGGGACCCTCGGGTTTTTCCCCGCCCGTAATCGATTACCATCTTCAGGAACTGCGCGAGAAACCAGCTAAAAAAACCCGCCAGAAAAATTCGGCTCGAAACGAGATCATATACATAGTGGAAAGACGGATTGCGCACCGGGAGAGTTTCACCGCTGTATCTGCCCTTTGTCAAGTCTGCCTGAAGCAGCTACAATCACGGCATGATATCTCTTGCGGTCAAAAACGACGATCACCAGCGCCGGCTGGATCGGGTCCTGAGAAAAGCTTTCCCCCAGATTCCCCCGGGAGCCCTGGCCCGGGCAGTCCGACGCGGTGCAGTGCGGGTAAACGGCAGACGCTGCCACCACAATAGCCGCCTCCAGGAAGGCGATATCATAACAGCCCCCTCCTGGGAGAGCTCACAGGAAGAGCCCTCTCCGTCGGGGTCACCCGAAAAAACCCGGGAAACGGCCCACGAGCCCCGCCTGCAGAACGACCAGATCATCGCCGGCTCCTGGACTATTCCCATCCTGGAACGGACACCCCACTGGATCGCCCTTTCCAAACCCCAGGGGCTATCCTCCCAGGGTCCGGCTTCCCTCGAAGGAATCCTTCGGGACATCGCCCGGGCCCGGGGGTGGTGGAAGGAGAGTCTCAGTTTCCGGCCCGGGCCGGTCCACAGGCTGGATCGCAACACCACGGGGGTACAACTCTTTGCCCTTTCAACCCGGGGTGCCCAGGACCTCAGCCAGGCCTTCCAGACCGAAGGCGGGACGGTAAAATTATACCTGGCGGTCCTGCAGGGCCGCCTCACGGACCCCCTCTCGGTGGATCTGCCCCTGTGTTACCTCAACGAGAAACGAAAGGCCTATCCCCGGGGTTCGCTCCAGGACTTTTCCCCCAAAGAACCCCCGCGCTACGCTCCGGCCCGAACCGAGATAATCCCCCTGGTCGGAGACAGGAAATCCACCCTGGCAGCAGTGATCCCTCACACCGGACGAACCCACCAGATCCGGTGTCACTGCGCCGCCGCCGGCTATCCCCTGGAGGGAGACAGAAAGTACCAGCCCCGAAAGCCCGCTGGAACCGCCTCCCGGCCTGTCGGCAGGTTTGGTTCTCATTACCTTCTTCACGCACGAGCCCTGATAATTCCCGGCCTCTCCGCAAGCTGGACAGCTCCCCTTCCTCCTGAGGGAGCCAGAAACCTGGCGGCGGCCTTCGGGAATCTTGCAGAAATACTGGTCCGGGCCGATGGGCTGGCCGCAAAAGCTTGTCCACCCTCGTCCCGGAGCGCTACAATAAACCCATGAGCCACTTCTTCTCCAACCTCTTCTGGTTTTTCCGGGGGGTTCAGGTCTACGCCCTGGTCGGCAAAAGCGGCACCGGTAAAAGCTTCCGGGCGCGATTGGTCATGGAAAAATACGGCATCAGCCTCCTGATAGATGACGGCCTCCTGATCGAAGACCAGCGGATCGTGGCCGGCAAATCGGCGAAGCGGGAGGAGGCCTACATGGCGGCGGTCCGAACGGCCCTGTTCACCGAACGGTCTCACCGGCGAACCGTGCGGCACGCCGTCGAGAAATCAAAGTTCAAGAAGATTCTTGTCCTGGGAACGTCGGACCGGATGATCCTCAAAATATGCAGCGCCCTGAAACTGCCGGAACCAAAACGGATTATTCGAATAGAAGAGATCGCCACAGCCGAGGAAATCCGCACAGCCATCACCCATCGAACTACCTCGGGGCGGCACGTCATACCCGTTCCTTCAATTGAGGTTCGACGAAACTATCCCAAAATCATGGGAGACTCGATCCGGGTAATCTGGAAACGCGGCATGGGGCTGGTACAGCGGGACAAGGCCTACGAGAAAACGGTAGTCAGACCATCCTTCAGCAGCAAGGGAACGGTCACTATCAGCGAGGCGGCCCTTACCCAAATGATCATGCACTGCGTGGCCGAGAAAACACCCGGTCTCAACGTCAGCAGGGTGAGCATCAGCACCGACCACCGGGGCTACCGGATAGACGTGCATCTGCGCGTCCCCTACCGACTAGAGCTCAAGGGAAGCATCTACGGCTTGCAGCAGTACGTGGTGGATCACGTCGAGCGTTTTACCGGCATCATCATCGACGCCCTCAACATTATCATTGATAACGTGACAGACACCCACTAGACTGAAGGCACTGGACTGAAGGCACCAGACTGAAGGATTGAAAAGCCCGGCCGAAGAGCGAACAGACCGGAAAACTACACAGGTACTGCAAAGACGCCGATAGTTTTACCAATATGGAGGAACCCATGACCGACCGACCCTTGCAAAGACAGGCAGGATCAGTTTCTGCAACGATCCCGCTGGTGCTGGCCTTTTCCCTGCTCATGATAATCGGTGCCCTTCCGGAACCGGCCCACGGGAACAGCAGGCCCCATCAGGTCCGCAGCGAGCACTATCTTGTTATTTCCCGGACAAGCCAGGCCGAGGCCGAAGACGTGGCAGACACCATGGAAGCACTGCTGAGCCTCTACAACCGGAAGTTTCGCTTCCCCCTGGAAACACTGGAAACACCCTTCCGGGTGGAGCTCTTTGGAAGCCCCCGGGAGTTCGATCAGTTTCTTCCGGAATCCCTGGAGAGGGGAGATCATCACTTCGTCTATCTCCACTACGACGACCCCGCAAAAAACACCCTGGCCGGTCTCGATTTCTCCCGAAATGCAGCCCATGGCCGGGAGGGAAATGACCACCCGGGGCGGATGCAGCTCCCTCCTGCCCTGGTCCACCAGAGCTTTGTCCAGTTCTTTCGTGCCTTCGTGCCAAACCCGCCCCTGTGGATACGGGAAGGCTTCGCCCTGCATTTTGAGGCAGTCCAGTACGATCCGGAGTACCGGACCATCAGCTTTCGGGAGAACCTGAACTGGCTGGATCCCTTGCAGGATATCCTGTCAGGGCGCTCCGAAGCCACACCCATGGCATTGGAGGAGATTCTGGCGGTCACCCCCCGGGAAGTCCTCGAGAGCAGCTCTGTCTTCTATCCTCAAGCCTGGGGGATGATCTCCTTTCTCCTGAACGCCGAGGATCCCGAGATAAACCGGGTTCTCTGGGACAGCATCAGCGCCCTTTCGGAGGAAGCAAGTCTGGAAGAGAATGTCCGCCGGGTCTACCGCAGCGCCTTCCGGTGGATCGAGCAGGAGCGCCTGGAGGAAGCCTTTCTGTCCTACATCAGTTCCCGGAACACCTTCCGGGGATGGGTCGAGAAGGGAGTTTCAGCCTTTCACCGCCAGGAACTGGAGGAAGCCGAGGAGAGCTTTACTCAAGCAGCTTTCATTGAGGAAGATCACTACGTGCCGCCGTATTTTCTGGGTCTGATTCATTACCAGCGAGGCGACCACGACCGGGCCGACCAGTTCTATCAGCGCGCACTCGATCGCGGTGCCGACAGAGCCACCACACTCTACGCGCTGGCCGTTACCGCCTTTGCCTCGGACCGCCTGACGGAGGCCGAGGAATACCTGAAAGAGGCGATTCTTCTGGAGCCTGAATACCAGGACCGGGCAGAAGAACTATTGTCACGCCTTCGGCGTCGACGGGGCCGCTCCTGAGGGAGCGCGCCCGCCTTCGTTGCCACCGCCAGACCTCTTTCTGGGCCGCCGACGACGGTGCCTGCCGGCGCGATGATCATCGCGGTACTCGGCAGGCTCCTCACGCAGAAGGCGCCCCTTGTTCCGGAAGATTTCCCGCAGGGCGGCTTCGACTTCCTTGTTGGCAGGAGTGACCGGCTGAAGAAACTCCTTCATGGCGTAGTACCCCTCCCGGAAGGGAATTCGTTGCTGGTCCGCAAAGGGGCCAAAATCCAGCAGATAGTCGGCACAGAAGAAACACAGCAGGTCCTTTCGATCCAGCCCTTCCGAGGAAGAAGCCCTCTTCCGGTCAAGAGCTTCCAGGCGATCAAGCAATTTTTGCCGATAGTGCTTGTTCGAAAGAGCCAACTCTGCCGGCACAGGAAGGATATAGCGAAACGCATCGAGCCGCAGGAGCTGGTCGATGATCGCGCCAGCAGACCCCGTGGAGAGGATCTTGAAGAGCTCTTCGGTCATGCGGCTCGAGGGAACCTCGGCCAGAAGGGCCCGGTCCTGCTTGATACGCCGCGTCACGCGCCAGGGGAGGCGCAACGACCCTGCCTGGGCGTACTTCACGGCCCGGATGATCCGCACCGGATCTTCACAGAAAATTCTCGAAAGAGGAATAACCGGTTGCAGCACTCTCTTGCGGATATGCTCCACGCCACCCACGTAATCGATCACCCGGTTGTCCAGGGGATCCAGAAAGAGCGCGTTGGCGGTGAAGTCCCGGCGTTGCACATCCTCTTCTATGGAACCGTAGACGTTCTTGAACCCTTCGGCCTCGCAACTGCGAAAGGTGGAGACCTCAATGATTTTATCACGAAAAAGAATATGCACCAGGCGGAAGCGCTTGCCGATAACCCGACTGTTGCGGAAGATCTTCCGGATCTGGGCCGGCGTGGCCGAACAGGAGACATCAAAATCCTTGGGGCTCTTCCCCAGGAGAAGATCTCGCACCGCACCGCCAACGATATACGCCTCGTAGCCGTGCTGCTGCAACCGCCGCACCACCTTGACCGCATCGTGATCGATCTGTTCAGGCTTTATACCATGATCGGCTGCGGTATAAACAAGAGCACTTTGAACAATCCGCCCTTCATGAGACCGGGAGTAACGTTTTCGCACCGTTTGCTTAATCCTTTCCGGAAGGGTCTTCTGGTGACTCCTCGCACCAGGCCATAACGCGATCGAGAATCCCCGCAAGCTCACGCCCCGTGGCGGTCTCGGGATGGTCGGCCACAAAGGGACGCCCCGTATCGCCGGAGCGCACCAGGCGCGGATCCAGCGAGACCCGTCCCAAAAAGGGCACCGAGAGCTCCCTGGCGGCCCGCTCTCCGCCACCGTGACCGAAGAGCGCCATCCCCTCGCCATCGGACATGTTTTCCACAATTCCAATAACGGGGATATTCATTTGGAGTGCAAAATCAACGCTTTTGCGGGCATCCAGCACCGCCACATCCTGGGGTGTCGTGACAATAACAGCCCCTGTTACAGGAGCAGCATACTGGCCAATAGTAAGCACCTCGTCCCCCGTTCCGGGAGGCGTATCAATCACCAGATAATCCAGATCAGACCAGACCACACAGGCCAGAAACTGGCGAATCACACCCAGTTTCATGGGTCCGCGCCAGATGAAAGCTTTTCGGGGATCATGACCGATATTTCCCACGCTTGCCAGCCGAAGGTGAGGAGCCACCGGAACGGGCTCTATCTCGTCTTCGCCCAGGGGCGTAAAACAGGCCTTCTCCACTCCCAGCATCAACGGCAGATTGGGGCCATGCAAATCGGTATCCAGGAGTCCCGTCTCGCGTTCTCCCTGGGCCAGGAGCCAGGCAAGATTCGCGCTGATCGTCGATTTTCCCACACCCCCCTTGCCGCTCATAACGGCAACCCGGAATCGTATCCGTTCCAGGCGCCGGGCAAGCATGATATCCTGAGGATTATCGGATTGTTCCATCATGTCCCTGATCGTACCACAGGAAACGGGCTATGGGCTACACCCGAAAACCGGTCCGACCGGGGCAGAATGAAAAATTGAATCGATATTCAAATATTTATTGCTCTTACTATTTATCTCGTGCTGTTATCGCATCTGTGTCCCGGCCGGAACGGGAGTTCAGGAGCGAGGGAATATCTGCGATGCTCTCCAGGACCGCATCACAGCCCCCCTCAAGCTTGTCCCGCCCCAGCGCTCCCGTGAGGACCCCCACCACCAGCGCCGCTTTGGCGTTTCGCCCCATGGCCAGATCGTGCCAGGTATCACCCACCACCGCCACGGACCGGGGATCAACCCCCACAGCCCGGGCAAAGGCCTCTACCACTGCCGGATCGGGTTTTTTCGCATCCCCGCTGTCGTATCCAGCGATCCAGGAAAAGAACCCTGCCAGATCAAACCGCTCCAGGGTGGCGCGAGCCGCTGCCTCGGAATCGCTCGTAGCCAGCCCCAGGGGGTAGCCCGCACGGCGAAGCTCTCCAAAAAGCCCGGAAAGGTCGCACACCGCCACGGACGCCCCGGGCCCCATCAGGGAGCTGGCGCTATCGATCATCGCCTGAAGATCCTCCAGGGAGTAGCCTGTAACCAGGGGACCCCAGGCCCGGGCGATATCCCCGGAGTTCCCCGCCGCGATCGGCCCGTCGGGAAGAAACGTATCCGTCCCGGGATCGTACCCGGCAGCTCGCAACAGCTCGTCTGAAAGGCCCCGGTTACCTCCGGCGGCCTCCAGGGAGACCTTTCGCATCACCGGAATCCAGGTCTTCCGAAAGTCAAAGAGGGTCCCGTCTTTATCGAAAAGAATTGCCCGAACGTCTCTCATTTTCATACTCTTTCCTCATGGATTTTTCACACATTCCGACTCATAATGTACCTGAAACAGGGGGGACTAAACACGCCCGGCCCAATCTGGTATGCTTTGAACTCAATGCATTATAGGGCATAATTCCAGCAAGGAGAAGATGAATCTTTGCCTTTGTCCCTATCTTGATTTCACAAACCTGTGTTCACAAAAGGAGTGATTGCATGAAAAAGAAAACACGATTGGCCTCCACAGCGATTATGGCAACCCTTGCGGCTGCCCTGATCATCGCAGGCTGCCAGGCCCAACAGGAGGAGGATGATCAACTCGTCACCCTCAGAGTGGCGGTTCCCAACTTTCCCAACTCCCTGGATGCATCGATCGCCGCCGAGCGAAACGCCCAGAATGTTTCATGGCAAATGTTCGACAGCCTGGTCTGGGCCAACGATGAGAACATCATCGAGCCAGCCCTGGCCGAATCCTGGGAGGTCTCTGACGATGGCACGGAGTACACCTTTCACCTGAGGGAGGGCGTATCCTTCCACAACGGCGAACCCTTCAACGCCCAGGCCGTGGTCTACTCCTGGGAAAGAGGGCAACGGCCCGTCATGGAGTGGAGTGACCGCTGGGCCCGGGCAAAAGAGGTAGAGGCTCTTGATGAATACACCCTGCGCATAACCACCGAGGAGCCGGACCCTCTCTTTCTGAGCGTCATGGCACAACACTGGAATATTGTACCCCCGGTCTACACCGAGGAGGTGGGTGACGATGCCTTCGGCGAGGCTCCCGTTGGAACCGGGCCATTCCAGTTTGTGGAATGGGTTCGGGAGGACAGGATCATCCTGGAACGGAACCCCGACTACTGGCGCATGGGCCTGCCCAAGGCAGACCGCGTAATCTACCGCCCCATTCCCGAGGCCTCAACCCGCATGGCGGCGATCCAGACCGGAGAGATTGACATTGTGAACCGCCTGACCTACGAGCAGGCCGAAGCGCTGGAGTCCGTCTCGGGCGTGAACGTCGTAACGTACCCGATCGACCGGGTCTTCTACATCGCCTTCAACAACCTCACCTCAGGCGTGGGCGAACCCACCGAGGATGCCCGGGTGCGGCGCGCCATGAATTACGCCGTGGACCGTCAGGCGATCATCGACAGCCTCTTTGGCGGACGAGCCCGGCTCTCCACAGGGCTCATGACCGAATCGAACCTGGGTTACGACCACTCAATAGAACCCTACCCCTACGATCCCGACAAGGCCCGGCAGCTTCTGGCAGAGGCGGGCTACCCCGAGGGGTTCAGCATCGGCTTTGCCGCTCCCAGCGGAGCCTACACCAACTTTGAACAGGTGGCCGAGGCGGTCCAGGGATACCTGGCCGATGTGGGAATCCGGGCTGACCTGGACATCATGGAATCGGGACGTTTCTGGGACCTGGAAGGGGACAAGCAGCTCCCCCCCCTCTTCGGTGACAGCTGGTCCGAACGGTCCGGAGAGTCTCTTCCCCGCCTGAAGGGCGCCCTCGACGGCTGGGACGCCAGTTTCTCGGCCTGGAGCGATCCCGAGATCGATCGCTACCTGGCGCAGATCTCCGTGACGATCGATCAGAACGAGCGGGCGAAACTATACCAGGAACTCCACAACTATATGTACCAGGATCCTCCCTTCATCTATCTCTACGTGCCGGAGACCTTTGAGGCAACCCGGGACAACGTGGTCGATTACCGGCCCCGGGCAGCGGAGGATTACTTCTTGATGTTCACCACGCTCCGCTAGGGTCATAGTATAATACGATCCGGAAAGGCCGGCCTCACCAGGGGTCGGCCTTCTTATCCCCATTTCAGGAGAACCTATGCAACGGTATCTTTTTTCCAGATTGATCCAGTCGATTCTTCTTATGATTGGCGTATTAATTCTGGTCTTTTTCATTGTCCGCCTCACAGGTGATCCGGCACGGCTCATGATGCCCCGGGACGCATCGCCCCAAGAGGTGGAGGTCTTTCGCGAAGCCATGGGGTTTAACGAACCCCTGCACCGCCAATTCAGTTCCTATATGCGCGGCGCCATGGTAGGTGACTTCGGGCGATCCCTCCATTATCGATCCCAGGCGATGCCCCTGGTTATTGCCCGCCTTCCGGCGACCCTCGAGCTTGCTCTGGCAGCTCTCGCCTTTGCCTTGCTCATCGCGATCCCCCTGGGAATCATCGGAGGGTCCCGTCCGGGAAGCATCTGGGATACCCTCTGCCGGGCAATCGGCCTGGTGGGCCAAACGGTGCCCAATTTCTGGCTTGCCCTGATGCTCATCGTCTATTTCTCGGTGCAACTTCAGTGGTTTCCTACCTTCGGCAGATCGGGCTTTCGCTCACTGGTATTGCCCGCCATAGCCCTGGGATTCTTCCCCCTGGGGAAGTTCACCCGCCTGGTAAGATCGGCGGTCCTGGAAGTTCGAAGTGAAGACTATATCCGAACAGCCTACAGCAAGGGGTTGCTGGAACGAAACATTCTCTTCCGCCACATTTTCCGGAACGTGGCGATCACCCTGGTAAGTATCGTGGGCGTTCAGTTCGGCTATATGCTGGGCGGCTCCATTTATATCGAATCGATCTTTGCCTGGCCGGGAATCGGCCGGATGATAAACGAAGCGGTCCAGGCGAGGGATTTCCCCCTGGTCCAGGCTATCGCCGTCTTCAGCGCCGGCTTTGTCGTGCTTCTGAACCTTCTCACCGATGTAGCCTACGCGCTGATCGACCCAAGGATTCGCTATGAAGATTAATACTCTTGACGATGCCGGCCTGCGATCACCGGCCGCACGTTTTTTCAGACTGATCTGCCGGGACAAGGCGGGGCTGGCGGGGGTCATCCTTTTCGCACTGATCCTCACCACGGCCGCTCTGGCGCCACGGATCGTTCCCCACGATCCGCTCCAGCAAAATCTCCGGGCAAGCCGTTTGCCACCGGCCTGGCAGGAGGGGGGGACCTGGGAATACCCCCTGGGAACGGACAACCTGGGCAGGGACATGCTCAGCCGCATTCTGGTGGGCACCCGGGTGTCCCTGACGGTGGGATTCCTGGGGGTCCTCATCGCCGCCACCATCGGAATGGTCCTGGGAATGATCGCCGGGTACACGGGAGGGCTCACAGACAATATCATCATGGGCATAACCAACCTCTTTCTGGCGATTCCCTATCTCCTGCTGGTGGTAGTGGTGGCCTCTGTTCTGGGGCGAAGTCTTTTGAATGTGATTCTTATTTTCGGCTTTACCAACGCGCCCCTCTTTGTCCGGATCACACGGGGAGAGGTATTGCGAATACGCAAGTCCGGCTACGTGGAGTCGGCGATCAGCCTGGGGGCCACGCGCAGCCGCATTCTGGTAGATCACATCCTGCCGAACCTGGTGGGCCCCCTTCTCACGGTGGCCACCTTCGAGATGTCGGGAATGATCTTCTACGAGGCGGGTCTGGGATTTCTGGGCCTCAGCGTGCCCCCCAGCATTCCCAGCTGGGGCAACATGCTCGCCGCAGGGCGCCAGTACATCCAGTTTTCCCCCTGGATAGCGGCCTTCCCGGGGCTGGCCATCGTTGTAACATCTCTCAGCATGAACCTCCTGGGAGACTGGCTGAGGGACATTCTGGACCCCAAAATGCGACGGAGCGCCTCCTGATATGAAACCAATCTTGCAAGTCCAGGACCTTCAGGTCCATTTTGACACGGTAGACGGGACGGTTCACGCCGTGAACGGCGTCTCGTTCAATCTTTTTCCCGGCGAAACCCTTGGAATCGTCGGCGAGAGCGGCAGCGGGAAAAGTGTATCCATGATGTCCCTCTTGCGGCTCATCCCGGAACCCCCGGGGAAAATTGTTTCCGGCACTGCCCGGTTCCGCACGGACAAGACCGACATGGATCTGCTCAAGTTGAACCGGAAGGAGATGGCCGCGATCCGGGGAGACCGGATCGGCTTTGTCTTTCAGGACCCTTTGAGTTCCCTGAATCCCCTCATGACGATCGGCAGGCAGATCGAGGAAACCCTGGAGCAGCATACCGATCTGCGGGGCGAGGCGGCACGGAAACGGGTGATCTCGCTCCTGGAACAGGTAGGGATTCCCGATCCCGAAGCCCGATACCGCAACTACCCCCACCAGTTCTCGGGCGGCATGCGCCAGCGGGTCATGATCGCCATCGCGATCGCCTGTGATCCCGACATCATTATCGCCGATGAACCCACTACAGCCCTGGATGTAACGGTCCAGGCCCAAATTGTGGATCTCATGAACCGCCTGGGCAAGGAGCGGGGTATCGCCGTGATCTGGATCTCCCACGACCTGGGTGTTGTGGCGGGCATCGCTGACCGGGTTATGGTGATGTACGGAGGAACCGTGGTGGAGCAGGGGCCCGCCGATCCCGTCTACTCTCATCCCCGGCACCCCTACACGGTGGGGCTTCTGGGAGCGCTTCCGAAACTTCACGAGAACACCCCCGAACTGGTGGACATTACGGGCACCCCGCCCGATCTCTATGCCCCGCCCCAACAGTGCCCCTTTGCCCCGCGTTGCCCCTGGGCCTTCCAGCGCTGCACATCCTGGAGACCCCGCCTCTTTCCCGTGGGGTCCGTTTCTGCGGGCCAGAACCAGGAGATATCTCACGAGAGCGCCTGCTGGTATGATCTGGAAACCCGGGAACCTCGAAAACTCCCCCCCGGGAACAAGAACCACGTCCCCTCGAAAGGAAGGTCATGAGACACAACGATACAGCAAAGGATACAGCCGCAGACGCCTTTGTCCGCGTAGAAAATCTCAAACAGCATTTTCCCATCACCAGGGGGATCATTTTCAGCCGTCCCGTGGGTGCCGTCCGCGCCGTGGACGATATCTCCTTCGAGATCCCCCGAGGCGAGACCCTGGGACTGGTGGGCGAGAGCGGGTGCGGAAAATCCACCACCGGAAGAAGCATGCTGCGCCTCTATGAACCCACAGCGGGAAGTGTAACGATCGACGGGATATCCATTACCGAACTATCGCGGCAGGACCTGCGCAACACCCGCCCCAAGATGCAAATGATCTTCCAGGACTCCTACTCGTCGCTGAACCCGCGCCACTCCGTGGCAAAGATCATCGCGGAACCCCTGGTGATCCAGAACAGGGAGACACCAGAGACAATCCGCAAGCGGGTAGCGGACCTGCTGGATATGGTCGGGCTTGATCCCGACCACGGGAAACGCTTTCCCCACGAATTCTCGGGAGGTCAGCGGCAACGCGTGGGTATTGCCCGGGCTCTTGCGCTGAACCCGGAGTTTGTGGTCTGCGATGAACCCATATCGGCCCTGGACGTGGCGATCCAGGCCCAGGTGGTAAACCTTCTGGCTCGCCTGCAACGAGAGCTGGGGCTGACCTACCTCTTTATTGCCCACGACCTGAGTATGGTGCGTCACATATCTCACCGTATCGCGGTGATGTATCTGGGAAAAATCATGGAACTGGCTCGCTACGATGAGCTTTTTCAGAACCCCCTCCATCCCTACACCCAGTCCCTGATGTCGGCAGTACCGATCCCGGATCCGGAGATCGAGAAATCCCGAACCCGCCTGTTGCTGAAAGGAGATGTGCCAAGCCCTGCATCCCCTCCTCCGGGATGTGTCTTCTCCACACGCTGTCCCTTTGCAACAGAGCGATGCTCCCGGGAGGTCCCTCAACCGCGACAGCTCGGCCCCGAACACACCGTGGCCTGCCATAATGTGGACGACCCCGTAACGGGTCCCCGGATCAGGGAAACCGGCGAAGCCATCGTGAGCAGCCTCCGCCAGGCCTCGTCGGGCGGCCCCGACCGCAGCTTCCCCTGAAATCTGGAGAGAAGAGCCCCGGGAGGCGCACAAAAAAAGCCCCTGCACGAGAAATCGGGCAGGGGCTTTTCCGGGTTGATCCCGGCGCAGTGATCAGGCGCGATACGCCCGGAGAGACTCCACCTCAAACTCAAGGGCCACTTCTTCGCCGGAACGATACACATGGGTCTTGCCCGGTCTGTTGGGTTGCAGGGCGGTGATAATCCCGTCACCAAAGATGATCTTGTACTCCGTGATGGGCCCAACAAAGGCCGAGACATCGATCTTCCCCGAAAGCTCTGCTCCCGTTCCCGCAGATCCGGTCACCCTGATCGCCTCGGGTTTTACCGAAAGAAGAATCGCCTCACCGGACCGAATATCACCAGGACAGCGAGAACCAGGAAGCGTAAACCGGGCCGGCCCCACCGAGAGGGTGACCTGATCGTTCTGAACATCCACCACCTCGCCGTCAAGAAAGTTGGCGTTCCCGATAAAATCCGAGACAAAGGGGCTGTTGGGTTCATTGTAGATCGCCTCGGGCGGTCCCTGCTGGACGATCTCGCCCTTGTTCATGATCACGATCTGATCGGAGAGACTCAAGGCCTCGGACTGATCATGCGTCACGTAGAGCGCGGTAATACCCAGGAGCTGCTGAACACGCTTGATCTCGGTGCGGGTCTGGATCCGCAATTTTGCATCCAGATTCGAGAGCGGCTCATCGAAGAGAATGATATCGGGCTTCAACACCAGGGCCCGGGCAAGAGCAACCCGTTGCTGCTGTCCTCCCGACAACTCCCCGGGATAGCGTTTTTCCAGACCCACGAGATTTACCATCTGGCTGGCCACAGCCACATCGTGGCGCATTTCCTCGCGGCTCACTCCGCGCAATTTGAGACCGTAGGCGATGTTGTCAAAGATCGTCAGGTGCGGAAAAAGCGCATAGCTCTGAAAAACCATGGGCATATTTCGCTGGAACGGAGGAACCTGGGTGATATCCTTTCCGTCGAGCTGGATGGTTCCCCCGTTGGGACTCTCGAACCCGGCGATCATCCGCAAGGTCGTGGTTTTTCCGCACCCCGAAGGGCCCAGAAGCGTCACAAACTCTCCCTTGCTCACGCTCAGGGAAACGGAGTTGACAGCTCGGACAATTCCTCCGGAACCATCGACAAAATCCTTTACAATATCCTTCAGGACGAGATAATCGGGCTTTTTTGAGTCCCCGGGGTCTGCTGCAAACTCCGCAGCGGCAGACCGATCGATCATCTGTTGTTCCATTATATTTCTCCCTCCCGGACCCTACTGGCCCGACGAAAAGACCTGATCCCGTTTGAGACCGGTAAGCTTCATCATGATTCCGATAACGGCCATGATAATAAGAATAAGAATAAACGACATGACCGAGGCAACACCAAGACGCATGATCTCTGTCTGCGCCAGGATGAGGACCGTCACATGGTTCCAACGGGCCGATACGAGGAAGATGATCGCACTGATGGCGGTCATGCTCCGCACAAAGCAGAAGGTTGCCCCCGCAAAAAAGGCCGGCTTTATAAGCGGCAGAGTAACATTCTGGAATGTTCTGGCGCTGCTGGCGCCCAGGTTCGTGGAAGATTCTTCTATCTCGGGTGATATCTGCTTCAGCGCTGCAATACCACTTTCCACGGCAATAGGCACATGGCGGAAAACATAGGCTGTCACCAGGATGAAAGCCGTACCGGACCAGCGGAAGGGAGCCACGTTAAAGGCCAGAACATAGCCGATACCGATGGCGGTACCGGGAATGGCATAGCTCAGCATCGCCAGAAGGCTCATGGCGTTTCGGCCGGGGAAGCGCTTGCGCATCACCAGAAAGGAGATAGCTGTTCCCATAAGCGCCGTAATCGGCGTAGCAATCAGGGCCAGGAAGATCGTGTTTCTCAGGGTGGAGAGCCCCACATCCCAGCTGTAGTTGAAATGCCTCAGGGTGAAGCTCCAATCCACGCCCCAGAGTCGGACAAAACTTCCAACAATGATTGTTCCGTAGAAAAGCACCACGATGACGGTAATGCCCAGGCAAAAAACTGTCAGCAGCGCCCGCAAGCCGGGACTGGAATTGGGTTTTCCCCGTTTTGAGGACTTGCCCGTAATGGTAGCGTAGGAACCCCGGCCCATAATGTACTTCTGAAGAAAGTAAACCATCACCGTGGGGATCAGCAGCAGCACCGCCAGGGCAGCACCTCGAGGCAGGTTACCCATTCCGGTAAACTCCAGGTAGGCCTGAACCGAGAGAACATCAAAACTCCCCCCGATCATGATGGGGTTCCCAAAATCGGTCATGGAGCTGACAAACACAACAAGCCAGGCCGCAAGGATACCCGGTTTTGCCAGGGGAAGGGTGATGGTGCGGAACACGGTGAACCGTGACGCCCCCAGATTCATGGCGCAGGTTTCCACATCGGGGTCAATTCCCTGAAGAATCCCGCTTAAGGTGAGATAGGCGATGGGAAAGAGGTTGATCGTCTGGACCAGGACCAGCCCCGGCAGGCCGTAGATTCCGCTTGTATCAAGCCCCAGAAGACGGGCTGTGATGAGCCCGTTGCGTCCAAAGAGCAAGATAACCGAGAGAGCGAACATGAAAGGCGGCGATATGATCGGGAGAATCGCCATGGTCTGGAAAAATCCCCGAAAGCGAATCCCCCCCCGATAGATGGCGAAGGCAAAGACAAATCCCACAATCGTCGCCAGGGTGGCAACGACAGTACCCAGAAGAATACTGTTAGTTATGGACCGCACGTAACGCACGCGGGAAAAAAGATCCTGATATACGGCAGTGGAGAAGGCTCCGTCCTGGGTAAGACTCAGGCGAAAGACCGCGTAGATCGGATAAATAATAAAGAGCGCAAGCATTGCGAATATCGCCAAAATCGTTATTACGACCACAGGCTCGCGAAGAACTTGCGCAAAATCAGCACGCCGGCGAGCCCGGGCTATTGCTTGTGACGACATCGGTTCTCCTTTTTACAGGTTGGTTTTACAGGCCGGATATACAGGCCGTCCATTGTACGGCACGGCAGATGTGTCCGGGAGCGAACCGCCCCCGGACAGGGTATGAATCGAAATCGGGTCTATTCGGTCCGCGAAGAGGCACCGATTGTATCGTTCCACTTGTCCACCAGGCGAGCCCGCTCCTGAGCAGCCCACTCGTCGTCCTGGTCGATCACGTTTACCTCCCGAATGGGAACTGCACCCGGTGCAAGAGGAACGTCCACAAAGGGAACCACAAACTGTTCAGCGTAGAGCTTGGCAGCGGTCTCTCCCAGGGCCCAATCAAAGAGCTTCCGGGCGGCTTCCTGCTGATCCTCGGGACCATTCGCGATCAGGGAAACGGCGGCAACCTCAAAGCCCGTACCGTCGGGCACGGTCATGGTCATGGGATATCCCTCGGCAATAAGCCGCACGATATCGTGGGCGTATCCGATAGCAACTCCCACCTCACCAATGGCCACGTTGCGTCCCGGGGCAGAGCCCGAACGGGTGTACTGGGTTATGTTGCGGTCCAGACGGTCCATGTACTCGAATCCGCCCTCTTCACCGTGGACCTGCACCATCGTGGCAAGAACGTTGTAGGAGGTTCCCGAGGAGCCGGGGTTTGCCATCTGGACCTGGTTACGCAGTTTGGGGTTCAGAAGGGCCTCCCAGGAATCAGGGGGATCAATTCCGAGACGGGCCATGACGTTATTGTTGCTCGCGAAGGCCAGGGGCCCTGCGTAGATTCCCGACCAGTACCCATCGGCATCGCGGAACTGATCGGGCATGGTCGCGGCGGGAGAGTTATAGGGTGTTGTGAGCCCCTTGTTCTTCGCTTCGATATGTCCAAGACCAACTCCTCCGTACCAGATGCTGGCCTGGGGATTTGCCCGCTCGGCCTCGATCCGGGCCACAGCTTCCCCCGTGGAGAGCCGCACCCAGTCAACCTGGATACCTGTCTCCTGGGTGAAGGCGGCAAAGACGTTCCGCGCCAGCTCTTCGTCCAGGGTTGTATATGCGGTAATCCGCTGGCCTGCCTCCTGGCGGCCTCCTGCAAACAACACCGTGGCGCTCATCAAAGCGACCACACCAAGCATCAGTGCTCTTTTCATGAAAATCCTCCTTCAAATAATTCCGCTTCATTCGTTCACGGATGCACTATTGTAGCCACCCCTCCGGAAAATCAACAAGGAACAATCAGGTTACAATGACCTTCTGGTCCTGAGTCATTACCGGACGAAGTTTCTTATTTGGTTATTGACAAATTCAACAGCCCAAACCATGAGAAATATTACCAGTGTAATTGTAAGGGTTTCGTTAAATGCCAGCATCCGGGTAGAACGCACCAGTTCGAGACCGATTCCTCCCGCTCCAACAACACCCAGGACGGCGGAGTAGCGGATGTTGATATCCAATCGGAACAGAGACCACGCCACCAGGGCAGGTGTTACCGAAGGGATAACAGACTTGAAAACGATCTGTACCGGCGTGGCCCCCGTGGCGGCCACCGCCTCAATCTGTCCCTGGTCTATCTCCTCGATGGATTCAGCGAAGACCTTGCCAAGCATCCCGATGCTGTTCACCGCCAAAGCGAGTATGCCCGGGAGCGGACCCAACCCCACAGCAACGATGAAGAGAAGCGCCCAAATGAGCGCTGGCACCGCTCGCGCAAAAGCGGAGAACCCCTTGAGCAGGACCTCCACCGCAGGATGGGGCGTTATGTTGTGAGCCGCCAGAACTCCGATGAGAAGCGAGAGAATGATTCCGATAAAGGTTCCAAGAATGGCAACAAAGAGGGTCTCGATCGCCGGATCCATAATGCGCCCGAGAATGGAGAAATCCGGTGGAAACATCTGTCCCAGCATAATTCCAAGACGGTCCACACCGGCTACAATGCGCGCAAAGTTCAGATTCATCCCGGCGATACTCAGCAGAAAGAGTACCGTCAAGGCAAGAAAACACCAGAGAGGCGTCAAACGGCGAACGATCGACCGTCCATAGAGATCGGGGCTACTCGTCTCGATCATAGCAGTTTCCCCCTGACAAAAGCTGTTACATATTCGATAACCAGAATGAGTCCCAGTATCCACAGAATAGCCACGGCTGCCTCGTTATAGCGAAAGAGCCGCACCGATGTGGAGAGGGCAAAGCCGAGCCCTCCTGCACCGACAAGACCGACCACCGCCGCTGACCGGATATTCAGATCAAAGCGATAGAGCGACCAGGAAACGAAGGAGGGTAAAAACTGGGGAACAACCCCTTTCATGAGCACCTGAAAGCGAGAGGCCCCCGTAGCCACAACGGCCTCCACCTGACCGGGGTCGATATCCTCGATACTGTCAGCGTAGGATTTAATAAGCATCCCCGCTCCCGAGAGCCCCAGCGCAAGCGCACCCGCAAAGGGCCCTATTCCCACGATGGCCACCAGCAAAAGGGCCCATACCAGAGGAGGAATGGTTCGCATAAACACCGCGAAGGCTCTGGCAATTTGCATCACCACCGGATTGGGGCTCACGTTCCGTGCCGCCAGAAACCCCAGGGGAGCAGCAAAGATCACCGCAAAGAACGTTCCGGCATAACTCATGGCAACGGTCTCTACCGTGGGTTTCCAGAAACGACGCCACACGGAAAAGCGCGGCGGAAGAAGGTCCTCCACCAGGAAGGTTATGATATTTGGCATTCCCCGGTAGAGATCCCGCACCTGGAACCCGGTGCCCAGGGCAGAGGCTATGATCGCCACCACGAAACCGGCAACGATCCCCCCCGATATCCATCGCCGCCGGACGAGCCTGCGCCGTGTATACTCAAGCACTCCCTCAGTCATCGATCTTGTCTCCCTTTTCGCCATAGAGATTCTTGATGACCTCGTCGGTAACGTCCTCGGGAGATCCCAAAAATGCAATCTCGCCATCTTTGAGACCGACAATCCGGTCGGCGTATTTTTTTGCGTAATCCACCTGATGGAGGTTTACAATACAGGCGATTCCCTCTTCCCGGGAGACCTGGTGAAGATAACTCATCACCGTATCCGATGCTTTGGGATCAAGACTCGCGATGGGTTCATCGGCCAGAATGAGTCGTGCCTGCTGCGCGATAGCCCGGGCAATTCCCACCCGCTGCTGCTGGCCTCCCGATAACTGGTCGGCCCGCTTGAAGCGCTGTTCTCCCAGACCGACCCGTTCAAGCAAGTCCACGGCCCGAAGACGATCCTCCCGACTATAGATACCAAGGGCTCCGGTTATGCTGGACATATACCCCAGACGACCCAGAAGAACGTTCTCCAGCGTTGTCAGGCGTTTTACCAGGTTGTATCCCTGGAAGATCATACCCAGATGTTTGCGTGCATCCCGCAGGGCCCGACCTTTTACAGCGGATATGTCTTTTCCTTCAAAAACAATCTTGCCCGAGGTTGGTTTGAAAAGATGATTCGTACAGCGCAAAAACGTCGATTTTCCCGCCCCGCTTGAGCCAATCATCACCAGAAACTCGCCGGGCATCACATCGATACTGACACCTTTCAGGGCGCGGGTGCCATCGGGAAAGGTTTTTTTCAGGTCTGAAACCGACAGAATGGGGGTTGAGGACATTTGAGTATATTCTCCATATAATAATTATAATGTAACAAGCGTGTTGTGAAAGACAGAAACGGACCGCCGGGGTTTTCCCGCCGGTCCGCACAAGGGAATGTTCAGGGTCGTCCCGTTAGAGGCCGAGACGCTGTTGCGTATCCCGAACCACGTCGTAGGCGGCATCGGTGACCGGCACAAACCCGTCATGATAGTTGTGGGCTTCCAGGAAGTCCCGATCATCAAAGGTTGTGTAGGCGTCAAAAAGTGCCTGCTTCAGACTGTCGGGGAGGTTGCTTCGGTACGCCTCGGGAGAGCGGGGAATGGGGTCTGTCTCGGCAACAACCACAATATTTTCCATCCCCGGGAACTCGGCAGCCCGCATTCGCTGAATCTGACTGTCCGATACAGCGGCAGCGTCCACATCACCGTTAATAACAAACCGGACGGAGGCATCGTGGCCACCGCTGAAAATGACGTTCTCGAAGAGCGCGTCCATCTTCTCGTCGGTGGTATCCAGAGCTCCCAGCATCATCGCACGGGGAAAGAGGTAGCCCGAGCCGGAAGCGGGGTCAACCCAGGCAAAGTTTCGACCCAGCACATCCTCGATGGTATCAATACCACTGTCGTCCCGCGCGATGATATAACTCTTGTACGTGGGGGCACTGGCGTCGCGGACACCCTGCACAAAGGCTTCAGCACCGGCCCGCTCGGCAGCCATCACGTAGGCAGAGGGGCCAAACTTGGACACCTCGATATGCTCGAACCGCATTGCTTCCACCATGGCGGTGAAATCATTTCCGAAGAAGAGCTCGGTTTTTACTCCCAGAACTCCCTCAACATGCTCCAGAAAAGGCTGGTAGCGCTCCATCATAACGGCCTGGTCCTCTTCGGGAAGAACCCCGATCCGAACCACTTCAGGCCAATCGCTACGGTCGTAACGGCCGTCGTCAACAAAACTTTTCTCTTCACTTCGTCCTCCGGCAACAGCAACGGCAGTCAGCAAAACCGATGCAGCCAGGGCCATCCATAAAACTCGTCTCATTCATTTCCTCCTACAGAATATGGTCTCATTCTCAGGGGGAATAATCCTTCCCGCAAGGAACAATATGGTTACAATCTGGTTTATTTCTGGTTACACCCAGAGAGGACTCCCTCGCAAAAGCGGAAAACCCCTTGCCCGGGGCCTTCTACAATTACTCCTCCGCCAGAAAATACCCCATGCCCCGACGATTCAGAATGTACACAGGCCGCGAAGGATCGGGCTCGATCTTCTGCCGAAGACGCCGGATGTTCACCTTCACCATCTCGGCGCCGCCCTCCCAGTCGGTGCTGTTCCATATCCGTTCCAGGATCGTCTCCACCGCCACGGGATGACCCGGCGCCAGAGCCAGCAATGAGAGCAAGCGGAACTCCGTGGGCGTGAGTTGCAGCGCCGCCTCTCCCCGAAACACTTCGCCCCGCAAGGGATCGATCCGGAGTTCCCCGAGAACCAGGGGCTGCTGAAGAAAAGATCCTTTCACCCCGCCCCCGGGGCCCACCTCGGGATCACCCTGATTCCGGGTTCGCACCAGCAGCTTGTCCACCCGCAAGAGCAGCTCCCGGTGGTTAAAGGGCTTGGTCACGTAATCGTCGGCACCCTCTTCAAGGCCTTCCACAACCTGATCATCTTTATCGTGGGAACTCAAGACCAGCACAGGAAGGCCCTTGTCGTGGAGGACTCGACACACCTCAAGCCCGCCAATCCCGGGCAGGCCAATATCAAGGATCACCAGATCGGGAATCCACTCCCGAACGATCTCCAGGGCCGTATCGCCCCGGTCTGCAGACTTCACCCGATAGCCCTGGTCTTCCAGAATGAAGACAAGAAGGTTCACAATCGCCGGTTCGTCATCAACTACCAGAATCCGGGACACGTTGTCATCCTTTCTTTTCGGGCTCCAGAGGAAGGGTAAAGGAGACCATCGTTCCCAACCCGGCCGCCGTGGTGACATAAACCTTTCCCCCGTGGCGCTCGATCACGTTCCTCACGATCGCAAGCCCCAGACCGGAGCCCTGGAGGGAGGAATCCGCCTGGGGTTCCTCCTGATAAAACTCCTCGAAGATCTTCTCCCGGCCCGCCCGGAGCAGGCCATGGCCGTTATCGCTCACGGTAACGGAGACGCAATGGTCGTGCTGATTTACGGAAATCATGACGACCCCTCCCTCGCCGGCGTGCTTTGCCGCATTGTGAATAAGATTGGTCAGAACGTGGTATATCCAGGTTTCATTGCCCCGGGGACGGGAGAGGAGCGAGGGAAAGGTGATGCGCAGGGACTGGTTTCGCTCCTCCAGAACGGGCTGCATGGAGGTCTTTACCCGCTGGATGATACGCCGCAGGTTCAGGTGCTGCGCATCCAGGGGAATCCAGTCACGGCCAACCTTGATGTCGGCCAGAATTGTCTCGGAAAACTGCACCATCCGGCAGGTGTTCTCGTGCATCGATTCGAGGAAATGCCGTTGCCGGGGAGAAAGTGGGCCAGGGCGCTCCTCAAGAAGCACGGCCGTGGTGGTCTGCATCACCGTGAGGGGTGTTCTGAGCTCGTGAGCCAGAGTAGAGAGGATACGGTTTTTTTCCTCCAGAGTGCGCCGCAGCTCGTCGAGCTCCTGATCTCTCCGGCGCGCCGGGAAAAACCGGGCTATCCAGGACAAGGCCATGGAGCAAGGATAACCAATTAATCAGGTTTAGGGCACCATGGGAAGGCGAGTCTCAAAGGATCGGAGGGGAAATAATCGGAAGACCTGCCCCCTCCCCGGCCTCGTTCCGGATATGGTAGGATGCAAAAAATCTCCGGGAGGTTCACTATGGTCAAACACCTTGTATTCTGGAAGCTGAAACCCCGGGCGGCGGGTCGCCGGGCTGCAGAAAACGCCAGGGAGATACAAAAACGGATCGAGGCTCTCCAGGGACGCATTCCCGGCCTGCTCCGGATCGAGGCAGGGGTCGATACAAGTCGCACCGGAGCATCGGCCGATCTTGCCCTCTACTCGGAATTTTCCGACCAGGCGGCCCTTGAGGCCTACCAGATTCATCCTGAACACCAGGCCGTTGTGGCCTTCATCGGCGAGCTGGTGGAGTCCCGCCAGGTTGTGGATTACCTGGTCCCGGAACCTTCTGCCGGGAAGTTCGCCGGTGATGCCCGTGACACCGGTGATAACTGAACCACCCTGGCCCCGAGCTCCGGCAGCCCGAAGATTCTTCTTGACAAAAGCCCGGGGGGCCGGTAGTTTTTCACATGGCCACCCTTGGTGGAAGGCCCCCTGTCATGGCGCGGTCGGCCTCTTCCGGCACAGTGGCTCACGGGGTGGTTTCACAGGATGAACAAACCGGGGAATTAGCTCAGTTGGCTAGAGCGGTTGGTTCGCAATCAACAGGTCACCGGTTCGAATCCGGTATTCTCCAGAAAGAGCCGCCCTGGGGCGGCTCTTTTCTGTATCGTCTCTTCTGCGGTCTCAGATCTCCAGGGTATGGTGACCGTGATAGAGCGAATCCCGCAACTCCCGGACATCGTCGCTCTTCAGGTACTCGTCAAGAGGCATGGTCTTGTCGATGATTCCTCCCGGAGTGAGTTCCACAATCCTGTTGGCCACGGTGTTCACAAACTCGTGGTCGTGACTGGAAAAGAGGACGTTACCGGAGAAATCGATAAGACCATCATTCAGGGCAGTGATCGATTCCAGGTCCAGGTGGTTGGTGGGCTCATCCAGGATCAGCGCGTTGGGACGGGAAAGCATGAGCATCGAGAGCATGCATCGAACACGCTCCCCCCCCGAGAGAACCTTCACACTCTTGAGCGACTCATCCCCCGAGAAGAGCATCCGGCCCAGAAAGCCCCGAACGTAGGCCTCTTCCTCAATTTTGGTGTACTGGCGAAGCCACTCGATGACAGAAAGATCGGCCTCGAAGTGGGAGGCGTTGTCCTTGGGGAAATATCCCGTGGTCATGGTGGTTCCCCACTCGTACTCACCCGCCTCTGCCTCCGCAACTCCCGCAAGAACCGAGAAGAGCGCCGTCTTTGCCTGGTGATACGGCCCCACAAAGGCGATCTTGTCCCCCGGGTGGACCGTGAGAGTCAGATCTTTCAACACATCTTCCCCCTCGACAGAGAGGGAGAGCCCCCGTATCTCCAGGGCTTTTTTGCCGGGATCACGTTCGGGATCGAAGTTGACGTAGGGACGCTTCCGGCTTGAGGGCTGGATATCATCTATTGAGAGCTTGTCGATCAGCTTTTGCCGGCTCGTGGCCTGACGGGAACGGGCGGCGTTTGAGGAAAAGCGCTGGATGAACTCGCGCAGTTCTGCAACCTTATCCTCGCGGCGTTTTTTCTCGTCCCGCATCTGCTTCTGCACGAGCTGACTGGAATGGTACCAGAAATCGTAGTTTCCCACGTAGAGCTGGACCTTCCCGAAATCGATATCGGCGATGTGGGTACAGACGGTGTTCAAAAAGTGCCGGTCGTGACTTACAACGATCACGGTGTTGGGGAAGGCATAGAGAAAGTCCTCGAGCCACGACACCGATTCCAGGTCCAGGTTGTTTGTGGGCTCGTCGAGGAGGAGAATATCGGGCTCACCAAAGAGAGCCTGGGCCAGAAGCACCCGCACTTTCTGACCTCCCTCGAGATCGGCCATGAGCTTGTGGTGGTACTTTTCTTCTATCCCCAGACCGGAGAGCATGCGGGCCGCTTCGGATTCGGCCTCCCAGCCCCCCATCTCGGCAAACTCGCCTTCCAGTTCCGCCGCCCGAAGTCCATCCTCTTCGGTAAAATCTTCCTTCTGATAGATCGCATCCTTTTCTACCATCACATCGTAGAGCTTCCGGTAGCCCATAATGACCGTGTGGAGCACCGGGTGCTGATCGAACTGGAACTGGTCCTGCTGGAGCACAGCCAGGCGTTCTCCGGGCGTGATCGCTATGGTTCCGCTGTCGGGGGTGATCTCGCCCGACAAAATCTTGAGAAAGGTCGATTTTCCGGCTCCGTTTGCACCAATAATGCCGTAACAGTTTCCGGGAGTGAACTTGATGTTCACATCTTTAAAAAGAGCTCTCTGGCCAAACGAGAGGGTTATGTTTGATGCACTAATCATATATCTATCCTTGTGAGTTGGGTTGCGGTGTGAGGATACAACAGAGGTTATCCACCGGGGCGCAGAAGCACCCCGGCGGGAACAGTATAAACGGGAGGGGGCTCTCTAATCTACCGTATCACGCTTGATTTTTTTCGTGGAGGTGGTTGCCATCTCCTGCTCCACCAGCTGCGTCCGGGATATGCGCTGATAGGGCTGAAGACGCTTGTTCACCTCATCGATGATTGCCTTGATGCGGGCCTCCACCGCTTCCGGTGACGCCGCCTGTTCAGGGCCTGCCCCACCGGGAGCACCGGCAGCGAAGAAATCCTTGTTGGGGTATACCAGGGCTTCGATCAGCTCTGCCCCCGGGGTCCGCTCGGACTGGTACCCCCGCACCAGAATCTGGGCGATCTCGTCGTAGAGCTGGAAGGAGTTTTCGATCTCCTCAGGATAAACGTTCTTCCCTCCCTCACTGACGATGAGGTTCTTGGCCCGCCCCGTGAGATAGAGATACTGCTCATTGTCCAGGTATCCCATATCCCCGGTCTGGAAGTAGCCGTCGTCGGTGAAGACCCGGGCTGTCTCCTGGGGCATCTCGTAATAGCCCTGCATCACCATGGGTCCCTTTACCACGATCTCGCCCACGCCGCGTTCATCGGCATTGATGATGCGGATATCCGTCTCGGGAAGGACTTTCCCTACGCTGGTCTCCTTGTAGCGTTCCACGGGGTTCAGCGTGAGGATGGGCGATGTCTCGGTGAGACCGTAGCCCTGGATGAAATCGATCCCCAACTGGTTGTAGGCGCGGAACACCCTGGGAGCCAGAGGCCCCCCTCCGGAGATACAGATACGGATTGTGGAGAGCGAGGCCTTCTCCAGGACGGTGCTGAAGAGCTTTTTCCCGAGGTTAATCCCGGTGAGTTTCTTGACGACACCGCTTTTCCACATGAGGATGCGGATAACTCCGTACACCACAGGACCTTTTTCGCGAACACCCCTCATTATTCCCGCCAGGAGTTTGTTGAAGAGCAGGGGAACACCCAGGAACATCGTCACCTCGGCAGCCCGCAGATCGTGTAAAACCTGGGAGATAACCACACGCTTTCCAAAAACCGTCTCGGCCCCCACGGAGAGGCTCTCGATAAAGACCGCCAACATGCAATAACTGTGGTGCAGGGGCAAGAGCGCGTAGAACACATCGGTATGATAGAGCGTCAGGTTCGCCTGAGCCAGAAAGCAGTCGGCCACCAGGTTCTCGTGAGAGAGGACGACCCCCTTGGGCCGCCCCGTTGTGCCCGAGGTAAAGAGGATGGCCGCCGTGGTATCGGCAGAGACCGAAGGAAGTGCCTCCTGCTGACTCTGAAGGTCATCCTGAAGGCTGTACAGATAGGGCTCTTTCGATCGGGCCAGGCTGAGGACCGCCTTCAGGGGAACCGTTCCGGCCTGAAAGAAATCGAACCGTTCCTCGTCGACAAAGAGGACCTCGGCCCCACCTGCCTTGATCAGGTTTGCAATCTCCTGGTCGTGGAGCTGGTAATCGATGGGAACTACCACAGCTCCCGCATAGAGCACCGCCAGATAGGCCACGGCCCACTCGGGGCTGTTCTTGCCTGTTACGGCGACGCGGTCGCCCTCACGAACTCCCAGGGAACGCAGATGCCGCGCCACGGCGGTGATTCGGTCGTGAGCTTCCCGGTATGTGAGCGATACCCGGTCGGGTTCGTACACGGTAAAACAGGGACGGTCCGGGAAGCGGCGAAGGGAAACCTCAAACAACTGAGGAAGGGTTGGCCATGTGCCGGAAAAAAGTTCGCCTCGATACTCATCCAGGAAATCCCAGGGAAGGGATCGTCCTTTTGTTGCTGTGTGTGCCATTGGTACCAGTCTACACCTTACCAGGGCCTGTTGGAAAGGATGCTTTTTCGTCTTGCTGCATCTTGCTGCATCCGGGAAGGTGCTGTTGACACCCTGGCCGGGCGGTCCCTACAATGGAGGAAACGGGCAGAAGAGAGGTGTCTCGCCCGCATCAGATTGGGGAAGCTCCAAGCCGGACACGTAGCCCCGGCTTTTTGTTTTTCTGCGGGGCACTTACATCTGCGGAACACTCAGAACGGACACAAGCCGCAAGGAGGCTTCCATCATGACCATTGCAAACGATTCGGTAGTAACAATTCAGTACACGCTCCGCAACGGCGAGGGCTCAGTCCTCGACTCTTCCGACGAGACAGGAGGGCTGGCGTACCTCCACGGCCACCAGAACATCATTCCCGGGCTGGAATCGGCTCTGGAGGGAAAAGCCGTGGGAGACAAAGTAAACACCACCATAGCCCCGGGCGATGCCTACGGCGAGCGCCAGGAAGAGCTGGTCTTCACCGTTCCCCGCGACAACCTTCCTTCGGAAGAAGCACTCACCCCGGGGATGCAGTTTCGGGCTCAAGCTGCCGAAGGACAGGATCTGGTGGTAACTCTCATTGATGTGGGTGAAGAGCAGGTAACCCTCGACGGAAACCACCCCCTGGCGGGTGAAACCCTGATTTTTGACGTGGAGATCGCCGATATCCGGGCCGCAACCCAGGATGAACTGGACCACGGCCACGTCCACCAGGGCCCCGGCAGCGTAGACCACTAGACCCCAGGCGGGGCTCCCCGCCGGGCAGTCCGGCAGGGCCGGTCACAAATCGGGAAACTGGGGCGGCGTTTCCGAGGGGTGATCCGGGCCGGGCTTCCGGCGGCCCGTCCGGAAACTCCCCCCCACAGCGGCCGCGTATATCTCCTCCAGCAGGTCCGCGCTCCGGTTCACGTCGTGACCCTGGGCGATCTCGATACTCCGCCGGGAGAACCGGGCGTAGCGCTCGGCATCGGAGGTAACCTGAATCGCCTTCACAGCGATCTCCTCGTCGTCGAAGGGTCGTGCCAGGTAGCCGTTTTCCCCGGAGTGGATCAGCTCCGGCAAGGCGTAAGAATCGACGCCCACGGCGGGAAGCCCGCTGGCAAGAGCCTCCAGGACAACCAGGCCCTGGGTCTCCATGGTGGAGGCCGTCAGGAAGCAATCATACCGGGGGTACAGTTGCGCCAGCTCGCTTCGGGGGACAAAGCCCTTGAATGACACAGAAGAGGCTATTCCCAGCCGCTCCGCCTCGGTCCGCAATGTTGGAAGCGCCGGGCCGTCGCCCACGATGTCCAGCGTGGCCCGGGGCTGGTCCTGGAGAATTCTGGAAAATGCCCAGAGCAGAATGTCCACGTTTTTTTCAAAAGAGATTCTCCCTGCGTGGAGATAGCGGATTTCCCCTCCCTCGAGCTGGCGGGGCTCCCCGTGGAAGGTTTCGAGGTCGAGACCGTTGGAGACGATCTTCAGGGGCCGACGGACCCCGGCGGCGCGCAGTTCTGAGGCGATCAGCTCCGTGGGAGAAATAACCACCTCGCAGCGGTTATAGAGTTCGTTGGTAAGACGCAGGATGATTTTATTTGCCAGAGAACGCCGGTTGGAGTGCTCTGCCCGGGTGAGCTCGGTTCTGAGGTCCAGCGAGAGGGTATCCTTGACCTTCTCCACCAGTTTGTCCAGCTTGAACAACCGATAGGGTGAGAGATACATCCCCACCTCGTTCACCATGGTGTGATAGGTGCCCACCACGGGCACGGAATAGAGCCGGGCGGCGGCGATGCCGTATTGACCAAGGAGCCCCGGAGTCTGGATATGAACCAGGTCCGGTTTATCTGCCATGGCTTCGCGGATCCTCCGGAGCGAGAGCCGTGCCAGCTTGACCTCGGGATAGGAAGGAAGGGCCCTGTTGGGAAAGCGAATAATCCTGATACCCTCGCCTTCACCCTCACTCTGGTCGGGCTGATTGTGGTCACCACCGTACTGGGGTGCGCAGATAATAAACTCATGACCTCTCGCCACCAGGAGCCGGCAAAATTGATCGGTCGATATTCCGACGCCATCGATTTTGGGCAAGTACGTGTCCGTAAAAATCACAATTTTCATACATTTCACCCCCCGTGACAGTATAAACACTCTTTTTCAGAGGGGAAAGGAGATGCCTCCAGGCCCCGCGATATAGTACATTCTTTCCATGGATTTTACACTCACTACTCCGGCGTTACTCTTTCCCGGTATATCCCTCTTGTTGCTCGCCTACACCAACCGATTCATCACCCTGGCGGGTCTCGTGCGCCAGTTGCACCAGCAGTACCAGCAAGACCCCAAAACCCACGTGGCAGGCCAGATCACAAATCTCCGACTGCGTCTGAAGATCATTGTCTGGATGCAGGCCATGGGGGTAACCTCCTTTTTCCTCTGTGTGGTTACCATGCTGCTTCTCTTCATGGGGCGCATCCTGGCAGGAGAGTTTCTCTTTATTGCTGCCCTGGCGGCAATGCTGGCTTCTCTGGCTCTCTCACTCTGGGAGGTAAACATATCTATCGGGGCGCTCCAGCTCCAGCTTGCCGACATGGACGAACCATGCGACGACTGACCTGGAGGGTCAAACTCGGTTTCGGCGCAGGAGATCTCGGCGGAAACCTCTTCTTCACCATGAGCGGGTTCTATCTGCTCTTTTATTTGACCGATGTGGCAGGGATGGCGGCTGCGACAGCCGGCACAGCCCTGATGATAGGAAAGATCTGGGATGCCCTGAGCGATCCCGTCACGGGCTATCTCTCTGACCGGACTCCCGGACGGTTCGGACGCCGCCGTCCCTGGATATTCGCCGGATCCTGGCTGATTTGGGCAAGTCTGATCATGATGTTCCTGCCGGCCCCAGGACGGCCCTTTCTGTGGGTTGTCCTGGCCTACTGCCTGGTGAACACAGGCTATACCTTCATAAACATTCCCTACGGAGCGCTTACACCGGACCTGACCGATGACTTTCACGAGAGAACCCTTCTCAACGGCTACCGCATGTCCTTTGCCGTGGTGGGGACCTTCATCGGGGCTGTGGCCATTCTTCCCCTGGTACACCTCTTTGGAGGCGGGGCGCCGGGATGGGTTGCCATGAGTGTTGTTATCGGCGGAGTGATCGCCGCCTCCAGCCTGGTGGTGGTGGTGGCAGTCCGGGAGGAACCGCTCCGGAAAAACGTGCCACAGAAAAACCTTCTTCGCTCGCACCTGGAGGTTCTTCGTCTCAAGCCCTTTCTGTTGGCCCTGATTCCCTGGTCGTTGCATATCGCGGGGATAAATATTCTCCAGGGGGCGCTTCTCTATTATTTCCGTTTCATATACCAGGACGAGGGGGCCTTTCAGATCGCCATGCCGATCCTTCTTGGTTCAACCATGGTTTGGATTCCCCTCTGGGTCCGGATTTCGGGGCATATCGGCAAACGCAGCAGCTATAATCTGGGAATGGGAATCTTCGCCGCAGCGGTGCTGATCTTTTATGTGCTGGGACACAAAACAGGTCCCGGCCTGGCCTACCTTATCATGGCCGTGGCCGGGGCGGGCTTTGCAACGCAGTACGTGATGCCCTTTGCGATCCTCCCCGATGTGGTGGACTACGATTATGCCGAGAACGGCATCCGCCGGGAGGGAGTCTTCTACGGGCAGTGGACGTTCATGGCCAAGATCGGCCAGGCCCTGGGAATCGCCCTGAACGGATGGGTACTCACGCTTTTTGGATATCGCGAGACCCTCGGAGGAATAGTTCCTGAACAGCCGGCTTCGGCACTCCTGGGAATCCGCCTGATCGCAGGCCCCTTGCCGGCGCTTTGTTTCATCGCAGGCATCGTGATCCTTCATTTCTATCCCATTACCCGGGCCCGCCACGAAGAAATTCAGCAGAAGATCGCCCGCAGGGAAAAAGAGGCGGGCGGGAGAGGATAGTTCCCGGGACAGGATAATCACCGGAGAAAGTCCTCTCCAAAATCGGTACGAACCATGGTAAGCTGTCACTCGGTTGCAACCGCATAACTCTGACAGGGACCTGCACGGAACCTGCCCGGGAGGAGACATGAACATGGAACAAAGGAAACCTGCCTCGGTGAGGTGCCCATGGATGTGACAATTGCGGGAATCGGGGCTCCCTATCTCGAATACCCCCGGAAAGCCTGCCAGGACCCCTCCCGGGGCATCCTGGGAGGCTCCGTGGCAGTGGCACTTCTTCACGCAGCGCAGTTGCTGAGACCCCGGGGCCTTCCCGTTTCGCTCTACGGTCTTCGGGGGAACGACCCTGCCGGAAACCGCCTGGTGGAACTCCTCTCCAGAACATCGATCCACTGGGATCACTTTATTCAGACCCCCGGGGAAACGCCTCAGATGCACTTTGCCCGGAACAACCAGCCGCCCCGGGAGGAGACCGGTCTCCAGGAAACCAGGGATATCCCTGAAGCAACCTACACCCCCGGAGTAACAGAAAAGTTTTGCCTCAACCATATCCCCGAGACCTTTTATCACCACACCATCACCTCCTTTGAGGCAACAGGCACACTGGCTCCGCTCCTGCCCGACCTCCACAAAGCGGTGGACCGTGCCCGCTCGGCGGGTGCCCTCACGATTGTCCACAGTGCATCGGACACGCTCCTGCCTCGGGAGGGCTCCCTCCTGGGGGATCTCCCCCTCACCTGCGCCGCGACGGAGTTGCTACTCCTCACGGAAGAGCAGGCTCTGATCCTTACGGGCCAGCCCGATGCACCCGCAGCGGCGGAGAATTTCCTGCACCTGGGGGTGTCGGCGGTGATCATCGTTGCCACGGGAGGAGACATCTTTTTCAGAACCGCCGGTGGGACCTTTCTGCCCCTGGAAGCAACCCTCACCACCCAGCCCGCGCCAGCCTACTGGGAACCCTTCACGGGGGCTCTCGCAGCATCCCTGGCAGAGCAGCTGGACCAGGGGGAACAAGCCTGCGACCTTCACCAGGCGGTGCGCTGGGGAATCGCCACCAGCGAATACTGCCGGACCCAGGGATCGGCCCTCTCCAGCGAACACCGCCCCAGAGACAAACGGGAACGGATCAGAGAGATTTTTCTGACCATTTCCTGAGGATTTCGAGGTTTCCGGGGAAGAATACAACCGCCCCCCGGGCTCAGGGGGGCTTTTTTCTGCATTTTTGTCGGTCACTGACCGCTTTTTTATTGACAGGCCCCCCCGTCCGCTGTAGTTTGAATTTACCTATTCACCTTATCTCAAAAGGAGGCGCGGCATGCGCGAAATGCTGGGTCATGGCCCGGGGAGAGTGTACCTCCTGTTTCTTCTGGCAACGATTGTTGCCCTGGCAGCGACAGTGTTCACGGGATTGCTCGAACTACCCCCCGGTGGTGAACCGATCCTGTTTTTTGGATGGATGACAATGCCCCTCTTTACGGGCGTCTCCTTTGTGGTGGCCTGGCTGGTGGCCTACGTGGTCTATTTTTTCTTTTTCTGGCCCTATCGCTGATCTTCGGGAGGTACCGTTATGACATTCGATCTCTTTGCCCTGGGCCTCTTCGGTCTGATTATCATCGCCATGGCGGCCTACGGATACAAAATATCCGCCCGCACGGCCGAGGACTTCATGCTGGGCGGCCGAACCATTGGTGTGGTGGTGATGTTCTTCTTTGTTCTCTTCGCCATCTCTTCAAGTTGGACCTTTTACGGCTTCCCGGGAGTTCTCTACCGGGAAGGTCCGGGGTACGTCTTCTTCATCTGGGGATCTGTTGCCGGTTTTGCCGGCCTGTATATGTTCCTGGGGCCACGCTTGTGGGCCCTGGCAAAACTCAACCAGTTTCTCTCCCCCGTGGAGCTCCTGGCTGAGCGGTATCAGTCCAAAGCACTGCGACTCATCCTTTCGGTGACAATTCTGGCCTTCATTGTTCCCTATGTGGGTGTGCAGCCCCTGGGCGTGGGACGGGGGTTTGAGGCGCTCACCGGACTCCCTCTCTGGGTGGGCGCAGCCTACACGGCGGTCCTGCTGATCGTCCTGGTGCTGTTGGGGGGAATGCGTATCGTTGCCTGGGTGAATATTTTCCTGGGAACAGTCTACGTGACAGCGCTTCTGGGATCTCTCCTGTGGATCGTGGCGGTGCTTTTTCCCCAGGGAGGCCTTGCCGAGGCGGCCGCCCGGATTGCTGAAGCAGAGCCAGCCAAACTGGCAGCACCCGGCCCGGAGGGGACCTACACACCGGTGCTGATCTTTGGCACCTTTCTTGTGGGACTTCTGGCCTTTTCGTGGCCCCATATCACCATTGGTGCCATGACGGCCCGCGACAAAAAGCTCTTCAAGTGGTTCCCTTTGCTGATTTTCACCCTGGGCGGACTTTTCTTCTATATCATCCCTTTCATCTGGGGTTCCCTGGTGGCTCCTGCCGTGGCGCCGGGAATAACCGATGCTGCCGAGGCTGACAGGATTGTACAAACCATCATTCAAACCTATCTGCCCCCCTGGTTCGGTGTTTTTGTCCTCATGGGGGTGGTTGCAGCGGCCATTTCCACCGCTGCGGTCCAACTCATGATGTCCAGCATTCTCGTGGCACGGGATCTGGTGCAGGGGGTGATCAAACCCGATGCCGGAGACCGGGAGATCACAGCTATCGCCCGGTGGGCCGTAATAGCTATTGTGGCGGCCAGTCTTCTGGTTACCGCCGCTGTTGAGCTGGGGCTGGGACAGGAAGCGATGGCTCTCTATCTTACCGACGTGAGCGTGCCCGGCTTTGCCCAGTGGGCGCCGGCTCTGGTGGGAGGCCTTCTCTGGAAGCGAGGATCAAAACAGGGTGCCATAGCGGCCACGCTGGTGGGAACGATCTATCTCATTCTGGGTCTGATTGTACGAGATGCCCAGGGGGCCCGGGTTCTGCTCTTTGATCTCCACCCCGTTATTCCTACCCTTCCCGTGAACGCCCTGGTCTACGTGGTGGTGAGTCTCCTGAGTCCCCCCATCGACGAGCAGACCGAGGCGATATTTTTCGACGAGGTCGAGGAGTTTCTCCTCGCCGAGAGTACCCGCTGATTCCGGAGGAAGACTCCGGGAGGAGGATCAAGACGATGGCTTTCAATTTTTTCAGGAAGACCCCCAGGACTCCCCGGCAGAGGGATTCCCGGCAAGAGGCGTCCCGACAGGAGGAGTCCAGGACTCCCGGCTCCCGGGGAATGCGACTCATCTTTAACCCCTCGGGTGACGCCGCCGACATCCTGGCCTACGCGACAGGGTTGGCCGAGGGAAGAATCGCCGGGAAATACATGCTCTCCAAAGATCAGCTTCCCGATACGGTGGTGATCCAGGGAGTGTCCCGCAAGGGAATCATCGCCGGGGCAGATCTTTCGGTTGATCAGGAAACGGCAAAAAAAGAGGGAATCGACGTGGCGCGCCAGCCCCGAAGCGGCCGCTCCGGGGCGCAGCCCGTGGATACGGTCTCGCTGAACGCACTCATGACCGGGGCTTCCGATTCCTTCACCGCCGAATCGGTGGATATGGATCAACCGGCGGTCCTGCTCTACACGTCGGGCACCACGGGAAAACCCAAGGGTGTCATGCTGAGCCACACCAATTTTTACTCTCAGTGTTCCCAGGTGGTTCCCTCGGTGATGGAGATGCTCACCGAAGACCGGGTCGTTCTGGTGTTGCCTCTCTTTCACGTCTATGGACTTTCCAACGGACTGGTGGCATCGGTCTTTAACGGCTGTTCCATGGCCCTGGTGTCCCACTACTCTCCGGCAAACCTCCTCTCCACCATAACCGAACAGGAAGCGACCTTGCTGATAGCGATTCCCACGATGTACCAGCATTTGTTGCAATCCGCCCGCGTGAGAAAACAGAGCATCCCCAAATCTCTGCGAGGGTGCATCTCCGGAGGAGCCCCCCTGGCTGTGGCAACGATTCAGGAGTTTGAAGAACTCTTCCAGACCCGGATCAACGAAGGATACGGACTCACCGAGACAACCTCGGCGGTCTCGCTCAACCCCAGCGGCGAGGCCTACAAGGAGGGGTCCATCGGTCCTCCTGCGGGGAGCATCGAGATGGCGATCATGGATGAAGAAGGAACCCTGCTTCCTGACAACCAGGAGGGAGAGATCGTGATCCGGGGGCCTGTGGTCACCCGGGGGTACTGGAACAACCGCGAAGCCACGGAAGAGGCGATCCTCGACGGCTGGTTTCATACGGGGGACCTGGGCCATCGCGATAGCGACGGCTACTATTTTATTACAGACCGGAAGAAGGACCTGATCATCCGGGGAGGATTCAATATATCGCCCCGGGAGGTGGAGGAGACGATCGCGACCCATCGAGCGGTGCAGGAATCGGCCGTTGTGGCGGTCCAGGACAAGCGGGGCCGCGAAGCGGTGAAAGCCTTTGTGGTTCTCAAGGAAGAAGAGGACCTGACCCAGGCGGAGCTTTCTGAATTTTGCACAGCCCACCTGGCACCCTACAAGGTACCCAAACTCTTCGAGTTCGTCCCGGCCTTGCCCAAGAGCGCTGCCGGAAAGGTTCTGCGCCGGGAACTGCGCGGAGAGGCCCAGGACGATCGACTCATCAATCGGGAGGATTCCAGCCATGTCTAACCAGCCAATCATAACAGAACCCGCACCATTGGGAGAAATTCTCCAGGAAGTTGCCAGAAAACTGAAGCGCAAGGAAGCGATCCGCTTTGCAAACCGGCGAATCTCCTACGGCGAACTCGACAAGAGCGCCAACCGTGTGGCGAACGGCCTGAAAAAACTGGGGATCAAGCCGGGAGACCGGGTGGCCCTGATGCTCCCCAATATTCCGGAGTTCATCTACTGCTTCTACGGAATCCAGAAACTGGGGGCCACGGCCGTTCCCTTTAATGCCATGTACAAAGGACGGGAGATCGCCTATATCCTGAACGACTGCGGTGCCAGAGCGATCATCCTTCTGGCCAACTTTGTCAGTCTTCTCGACGAGATCCGTGACGAGGTTCCCGCCCTGGAACAGGTAATTCTGGCGGGCCAGCGGACGCTGGTCTTTGTCAGCCCCGAGGCAACGGTAAACGTTCAGTTCGTGGTGGAAAAAAGCCGTTTCACCGACGGAGACGAGGCGTTTCGCAGGGTGGGAGAGATGCTGGAGAAAACCCTCCATGACTTGGGCGCCCATGAGGCCTGGTACAAGCACCGGGGCAGCATCCGTGCCCGGGGCAGAAAACTGGCCACCATCCTGGTCTCGGAGATCGAAAATCTCTACGTAATCAACACAGTCTGCTTCCTGGGCCCCTTGAAGACAGAGGATTTTTTCAAGGTCATTTGGGTAACACCCGAGGTCAAGGATAAAGTGGTGGAGCCCCTGACCAGCGTAGAGGAGCTCACGGGAAAACGGCCCTCCCTGGAGTCGTTTCGCGATGCCTTTGCGGCACGCCTGGAGGAGTCCTTTGGCGAAACCGTGGAACCGGGCGATCTGAAGCGGGACGAGCTCTTTGGCTACGAAAAGACCCGGGCCCTGGCCTACCGAAAATAAACCGTCCGGCTTTGTGGTCCGGGCTTTATGTCCCGGACTTTATGTCCCGGACTTTAAAATGAAGGATATATGAAGGATGTATGGTGACAGAATGTAAAAAAGCGGGTATGGTACCACACTAATTGTATGGCACGCCTTCTCGTAGTCGATAACGACCCGGACATTCTTGATCTCTTGCGCATCGGCCTGGAATCACTGGGATACCAGGTTCGAACCGCCGACAGCGGTCTTGCCGCCCTCAGAGCGATTGAGGAAGAGATCCCCGATATCCTCATCACGGACCTGATCATGCCCAACATCAGCGGCGAGAAACTGCTGAAAATCATCCACGCCGTCCCGGAATGGGCCGATCTCAAGACCATCGTGATCTCCGGCGTGGCAGCGGAGGCTCCGGAACTTCGCAAGGCCGTGCCCTGCGACATCTATATCGCCAAAGGGCCCATCGCCAGCACCCTGAAATACCTCCAGGACTCCATTACCCATTTTGAGCAGATGCGAACCATCTGCGAGAAGGGTCGCGTTGTGGGAGCCGATGAGATCCATTCGCGCCACATCACCCGGGAACTGATCGATTTCAAGGCTGAGACAGACAAGATTCTGGATCATATTACTGACGGTATCTGCCGGGTCGATACATCCCGGACGGTGATATGGATGAACGTTGCCTTCAGCAATCTTCTGGAGAGACCGGAAGAGCTCATCCTGGGGCGCGATCTGGAGACCTTCCTCCACCCCAAGACCCGCCAAAATTTTGACTCTCTCCTGGAGAACCAGGAGACCCTGGCTGTAGAGGTGGAGGTTCCCCTTGCATCGGGAGGCACCAGGCTTGTGCGGGCCCGAAGAATATCCGCTCCTCCCCGGGGGGATTGTTGCACCACTCTACTCTGGCAGGACGTAACGGACCGGCTCCTGTCAGAGGAATACTACGAGAACATCGTGGAGAGCACGAGCAGCCTGATCTGCACCACCGACCAGGAGGGGTTTATCAACTACGTGAGCCGCTCCTGCCGACGCATGATAGGACGATCCCCCCAGGAAATGCTCGGCCGCAAACCCTGGGATTACGTTGCCGATTCCCACCGGGATCAGGCCCGGGAACAGTTCTCGGAGATTCTGGCGGAGTTCCTCGCGGGGGAAACCCCCGAGACAAATCTCTGGGAGGTTCCCGTGGTGTTACCCAACGGCACCGAGATCATTGGGGAGGTCCATGCCAGCCCTTTTCGGAACAGGGCCAACCGGATCATGGGAATCCAGTTGGCCCTCACAGACATCACAGCCCGGCGACACCTGGAAGACGAACGCCAGGCTCTGCTCCACGAGGTACAGCATCGGGTTCGGGACAATCTCCAGCTGGTGGCAAGCCTGGTCCGCATCAGCCACCCCCTTCACGTGGACACCAGGATCGCTGCGGTGAGCGAGGTCTTTGACGAGCTCTACCTGGAGCAATCATTTTCCCGAATCAAGGCCCGGCCCCTGCTTGAACGGATCATCTGCCTGGGTCTCACCACCCCGGAATACCGGGTAACCGCCGATGTTTCCTATCACGTGGAGGCAGAATTTTTGCCCATGCGCTCGGCCGTTCCTCTTTCGCTGATCATTACCGAAATCATGGAACGCCTGATACCGGAACGAACAAGACGCATCGCCATCACCGTCTCTCTGGTCGCCCGGGAGGAGCAGCTGGTCCTCACAATCACCGGAAGCTGTCCGGCCGATGAACTCTCATCACCGGCAGGGGGCTCCACGAACAGTATGACCTGGCACGAGGGCTGTCCCGATATGCTGGAGGTCCTGGCAAGTCAACTGCGAGGCACCTGCCAGGAGAACACTCTCCCCGAGGGGCTAGGTTTCACCGTGGCCTTCGCCGAGGATCTTCTGGTATCGTAGCTCCAGGGCACCAAACAGACGCTTGCCAAGAATTGTACAGAACCGGCTCCTGCTGGTAGCGAAGAACTCTTCCAGACGAGGATAGTCGGGAAAGGCCTGCTGGTTCTCTTCGGGGTCATAGCGACGGCCTCTCTCGTACACAACAGCCTGCAGGCACATATCGATCAGATTCATGTCTCTCACGAAGCGAGCCGTTTCCGTCTCGCCCCGGGCGTACTCCCGCCAAAGCTCTCCCACCGACGCCAGATCGGGGGATATCCCTCCAGGCACGTCCAATCCATCCCGACAAAGTCGTTCCAGGGCAGCCTCTTCGAGCTGCTCCTTTCTGACCGTCGAGAGAGGCTGTGCATCGGCAGATGCCCTTCGGGGAATATCACCGGTCTCAACCTCGGCGATGTCATGGACCACAGCCATGGCCACGGCACGAAAGCGGTCTACGCCTGCCGGAGCAAGAAGCAAACAGAGTTGTGCCGTCCCCCAGCTGTGATCAGCCACGGACTCGGGGCGTTCCACGCCCCGCAAAACCCAGCCCGTCCGCGGGACCTCCTTCAGCCACGCCAACTGTTCCAGGCGATCCAGGAGAGGGTCCAGGCGATCCAGGAGAGGAGTCTCCTCGCCGGGAGGCTTTGTGTGGTTCAAGAACAGCACCCCTTCGGTCCGGGGCCTTCGTCGAAGAAGAGCTGTCCATCATCCTGCAGGGATCGGTAAAAGCACCGCCTCCGGTGGTTTCCATGGAGATCCTGCGTGTGGCAGACACCCTGCCCGTTCAGACGGACCCGATAAAGAAGGGCATCCTGATCGCAATCAACCCGAACCTCTTCCACTGTCAGGGTGTCGCCGCTGGTTTCGCCCTTGATCCAGAGCTTGTTTCGACTGGTGCTCCAGAAGGCGGCACGCCCCGAGGCCAGGGTGTGTTCCAGGGCCTGGGCATTCGCGTAGGCCACCATCAGAATGTCGCCGCTGTCAGCCTCCTGAACCACCACCGGGAGTATCCCCCCCCGTTTGCTGAACTGGGGCAAAAAGACCGTTCCCTCTTCCATCACCCGGGAGATAATCGCATCCCCGCCGATGTCGCGCCGGAAAGAGATCCCCCGAAAGGATATCTGCAGCATCCTCTGATACGCCCGGAGTCGTGCCTGGTCTGGATCGTCACCCACGGCAGAGACCGTAAAGACCCGTCCCCCGGCGGTGGAAAGGATCTGTTTTTCTTCCCGGACCTCGTGGTAAAAGACCGCCCGGGTTTCATCAGGCCCGCCCCCGTCGTCGCGAAGCAGTTCTCCCTGGGCAGACGGGCCTGGATACCCCGCTGAAACGGCCACCACCGAACAGGCAGCACCGGGGCGCACCCCGAAAGAGGCTTCGCGGGCAGCCTCCATGAGCCTCCCCCGGGCCAGCCCCAGAAGCAACGTTGCAAAGTTGCCCTCCAGGAGAGGAAGTGTCACCTGCGCTTCGGGATCGCCAAAACGGATCTTGTAATCCACCATCTGGGGGCCATCGCCGGTGAGGATCAGACCGAAGTGGAGAAATCCCCGGTAAGCGCCGGCCCCGGGGGCGGCTTCCTGGTGAATTGCCTCTACGCTGGGTTTGATGATCCGACTCTCAATAACCTGGATAATCTCCGGCGAGACGGCGGGGTTGGGAATAATCGCCCCCATTCCGCTGGTATTTGGACCCTGCCCGCCCTCTCCTGCTTGTTCGTAACTGCGGGCAACGGGCATGAGGAGGTAGCCCGATTCATCAACCAGGACGGTAAGCGAGACTCCGTCTCCCCGCAGATGTTTTTCTATAACGACCCGCTCGCCGGCCGCCCCGAAGCGACGTTGCCGCAGAGCCCCGTCGATGGCGACCTCGGCGGCGTCCCGGGAGGTGCAGACGGTCACGCCCGATCCCCGGGTGAGGCCATCGGCCTTCACAACCACGGGGATACCCAGTTCATCCACCGCCGCAAGAGCTTCTTCAGTATCGGTGCAGGAGCGAAAGGAGGGCGTGGGGATTCCGTGACGAACCATCATCTCCTTGGCCGCCGTTTTGCTGTCTCCCAGGCGTGCGGCCTCCCCAGGAGGCCCCACGACGGGGATACCCAGGCGACGAACCTCGTCGGCAAGCCCCGCTACCAGAGGGGCTGCAGAGCCTACCACCACCAGATCGGGGGCTTCCTGACGCAGGAGATCAGGTGTGACCTCTGTCGGCAGGCACCGGTACTCCCGGGCGATCCCGGGGTTACCCGGGACCACCGTCACCTCCACCGAGGGGTCACCTGCAGAGAGGCGCCAGGCAAAGGCGTGCTCCCGGGCGCTGGAACCGACAATGAGAATCTTCACGTTACCCTCCTCCCTGAACCAAGCGGCCCGCCCTCCCTCAGGAAGGACTGTCTTTGCGAAGTTGAGCCACCCGTTCTCGATGATTTGCACAAATCCGGCGCGTTCGGGCAGCGGCTCGACCGGTGTAGCGGGAAGGATCCGCAAAGAACTCTTCCGGATCTCCCCCGGTCAGACGCCGATAGGTGGCAGAAACGGTGGACCACACCGCCTCATCGGCCCGCACCAGTTCAAGGAGTTCGCCCTGCCCCTCATCAGCCGCCAGGGTGAGACGCCGCACCTGCTCGTGAGCATCGGCAACTCCGCCCGCAGCAAGAAGGATGTATAGCGGTTCAGCAATTACCCGCCGGGCACCCTCCCGAAGATTCCGCTCGATCCCGCCCCGATCGACCCGGAGACGCTCGATGATAGAACGCATCCGCTCCAGAGCCGCCACAAAACCTGCTACATATTCTACCACGAAACGACCCGAGGCAGAGTTGGAAAGATCCCGCTGATGTTCAGAAATCTGATCCATGAACCAGGTCATGGCCCGGGGTGAGAAGGCTTTCCAGAGACTTTTCACATGCTCGGCGTTCCAGGGATTGCGTTTGTGGGGCATTGTGGAGGATCCCACCTGACCCTGGGCAAAATATTCGGAGAACTCCCCGATCTCGGAACGCTGTAGGTGCCGCAAATCGTCGGCGAGGTTTGCCACCACCCCAAAGGCGGTGTTCATCTCCAGAAGAAGCCGCAGGAGCGGTTCGGGGCTCACAATCTGCGTGGCGTGTTCCCCCGGGGCAAGCCCCAGATCGGCCAGAACCTGCCGCTCCAGCTCTTCAGGATCGGGATGCAGAACACTGGTGGCGTTGTATGCCCCCACGGCACCGGCGAGTTTTCCCCGAAGATCGCCCGCTGCTTCGGCGATTCTGGCAATGCTGTCACCCAGACGGGAGACATACTCTGCCATGGCAAAGCCCAGGGTAATCGGAACCGCATACTGACCGTGGGTGCGCCCGATAGAAACCGTCTCAGCCTCATCCTCGGCCAGTTTGATCAGCAATTCCTGGAGGTCCAGCAGGAGCGGCACCACCACCTGCTGCGTCGCTTCGCGATACCGGATCGCCGCTGCTGTATCCAGTATATCCACCGAGGTTGCTCCCAGGTGGACCAGGTGCTGAATCTCCTGCGGAAGGTGGCGCTGGATCACATTTACGATAGCCCGCACATTATGGCGCGTGGTTTCCTCTTCCCGGTAGACCTCCCCGGCACTGACCCGGCGGGGCAGATCCCGGATCTTCTCAAGGTACTCCTCCTTGCGGGCATCTTCGCGAAGAACATGGGAAACCAGATGCCGCAACAATACCGCCTCTACCTGAACGCACTGCGCCACAGAGGCCTCTTCGCTGAGAATATCGGCCAGACGGTCAAAAAGAGCCTGGTTTGCCAGATAATACCGATGATCCAGGGGAGACAGATTGCGAAAACGATTCTCACTTTGCATACGCTATGATGGAAAGAACCGGGACCTTTGTAAAGACCGGCACGACAAATCAGAAGCGGCGTCTTGATCTTTCCCTCACCCCGACAGTAGCTTTCTACCCATGACCCAGGAGCAGCAGTTTCATCGCCTGCTTGGTGCCCTCCAGGCACCTTTACACGGTCCCGCAGCAAACCTCCCGGGATACCGTGCCCACAAGCAGATGGCCCCCTTTAGCGGAGCACATCCACACCGGACTCACTCCGGATCCTGCCGGGAGGGCGCCGTCCTTATTGTGCTGATCCCCCGCTACAGCCCCGACGGCCTGGAGGTTTTGATACCCCTGATAGAGCGCTCCCGCGATGGAGGCCCCCACTCGGGGCAGCTTGCTCTTCCCGGCGGGGGACGGGAGGAGCAGGATACAGACCTCACAGCGACAGCACTTCGGGAAACCCTGGAAGAGACAGGCCTGGAAACCGGGCGGTGCACCGTGATGGGGAGCCTCTCTCCCCTCACCGTTGCGGTGAGTTCCTACCTGGTAACCCCCGTGGTCGCCTTTACCGAGAGCCCCCTTGAAACCATCCGGTTCTCCCCCAACCCCCGGGAGGTAGCCAGGATACTTCTCATCTCACCGGCTCACCTGACCGAAAAGGCAGGCACGGCACGCCTGATGGTTCACGGAGTTGCCCGTACCGTCCCCGCCTACATCCTGGATTCCCGGCCCCTCTGGGGTGCCACGGCGATGATCCTCGCAGAACTTCTGGCCCTCCTGCCCCTCTGGCCCCGCACATCCCGGGAGTATTCTACCCTGAGTCAGTCCTGCTTCCGGGCAGAACCAGCGGTTCCAGATGATCCGCAAGCCAGCGGTTGTAACGGGACGAAATCTCCCGGGTAATCTCTCCCGGAGGCCCCAGCAGATGATCGTCGATCCGGCTCACGGGGACCACTCCCCGCGTTGCTGAAGAGATGAAAAGCTCCCTCACCCGAGGCAGGTCATTCTCCTTCACGGGAGAAAGCTCCAGAGGCAGGAGGTCCCGGGCCGTACGGAGGACGATCTTTCGGGCGATCCCCTGGAGCACTCCCTCCCCGGCGGTCCGCAAGACTCCATCCATCACGGCGTAGACGTTTGAGGTAGCCCCCTCGAGAATACGCCCCTGATCATCGGTAAGGAGGTACTCGTAACCCCCCTGTTCAGCCCCTCCGGCACAGAAGGCCTGGCGGCGGTGTATCCAGGAAACAGCCTTCACCTCGGGTTGGTTTCGCGCCGCTCCCCGCTGAATTCGGCACCGGGCTCCTTCCCGGAGAATTTCCGGGGGAACCGGTCGCGCCTCCTCAAGATGAATCCCGTACCACGGAGGGTCTTCCAGCATAGCGGCCACACGAAACCGGATATCTCCCGCCTTCCGAGACTCCCGAGACTCCTGATATCTTCCAGGAAGGTGATTTGCCAGGATCGAGCGGATCTGCTCACGGGGAACGTGCAGATCATGCCCCAGGGCACGAGCGGAATCCTCAAGCCGCTGAAAGTGTCCGTCCAGGTCCAGAACCTTGTCGCCCTGCCAGGTGCGAGCCACCAGATAAACTCCATGAGAAGAGAGGGGCTCTGGCGCTTCCTGCAATACCTCCCGCAGGCCCTCCGGCCGCAGTTCCAAACGTATCTCCTTCACACCCTCTCCTCCTGCCGACAGACGGCCGAACAAACTTGAGTATTTCCCTCGCACTTATTATACTGCAGAAAATATTTTTCCTATCCCCGGAGCAAACCATGAGAATAACCACAAAAGGCCGTTACGCCCTGCGGGCCTTGATCAACCTGGCGGCAACATCCCAGGGAAAACCCAAGCCTATCAAAGCCATAGCCAGAGAAGAAAAGATATCCCCGGAGTTCCTGGAGCAGATCTTTTTCAAGATGAAAAAAGCAGGCCTGATCAACTCCGTTCGCGGACCAGGCGGCGGATTCATGCTTCACCGGGACCCGGCAACGATCACGGTGAAAGCTATCTTTCTTGCCGTGGAAGAGGGGCTGGACCTGACCCCCTGCACTCCCTGCACCCTGCCTGAATCAGCGGATCCGCAAGACGATTCAGACCCCTGCAGCAAAACCGAACAATGCATCGCCCGCAGCGTCTGGAAAACCATCTCTGACCAGATTCTGCAGTACCTTGAAACCATTACTCTGGCAACGATCCTTGAAGAGAATCAGGAGAAACTTCAGGCTCTCCTGGAGAAGAGTCTGCAGGACTAACCGGCCCAGCCACTCCGCTGCGCACATGCACATCCATTTGGGGGAAGGGAATCTCGATCCCCTCCTTCCGAAAGGCTCTCCAGATCTCCAGATTGCACCAGCTTGAAGCAGGCATGCGCTCCCGGGCATCGCGTATCCACGTTCCCAGGCGCAGGGTGATCCCCGAATCGTCGAAGGAGACCACCCGGTAGAGCGGCTCCTTGCCGGGAACGGCAAAGGGGCAGCGTCGCCCCACCTCCAGCAACACCTCCCCCACCTGGTCGAGATCGCTGGAGTAGCTCACCTGGACCGCGTTCAGCAGCAGAATCGAGAGATCGTTATAGGAATAATTATGCATGGCGGTGCTGGTTATCTCCGAGTTGGGGATGATCAGCGTCTCGTTGGTCACGGTGTTCACGATGGTGTGAATGAACTTGATCTGCTGCACCGTTCCCTCGAGAGAGCCCACCAGAATCCGGTCCCCCTCCTTGATAGGCCTGGTAAGAATAATGATGATCCCGGCAAAGCTGTTAGCCACCACATCCTGAAGGCCAAAGCCGACACCAATACCCAGCACACCAAAGAGGACCGCCAGAGAAGAGAGATTGATTCCAATAACACTGAGCCCCACCACGATAGCCAGGCCCATGGCAGCAAACCGGACAACGCTCAAAAGCGAAAAAGCCCGGGCCGCATCGAGATTCAGATGGCGCATGAGCCCCTGTTCCACAGACTGGCGGGTGATCCTGGAAAACCATCCGGCAAAGTAGAAGACAGGAATCACCAGAAGCAACGTCACCACCGAGATAGATGTCCCCCCGGACTGGAAAAACGGCTGATTCAGGGTCTTCACGGCGAAGGATATCCACCGGACCATCTCTGTTCCCAGCAAACGCGAGGCCAGAAGAAAGATCGTCGTGATCCAGGCCAGGCGCGTTACCCGGTGGGTCCACCGTTCCGCCCGTTCCTTGATTGGATCGGCGATTGCCAGCTCCCGGATGAAGCCCCGCAGGATCAAAAAGACTATTCGCAAGAGCGCTCCCACCAGGAGCAGGGGCAAAAAGAACTCGAGCACCAGCTGGAGGGGCGAAAAAGGCAGATCCAGCACCCCCAGTCTCATGGGCTCCAGCAGGAATGGAGAGAGGAGCGGCGGGAGTTCAACAAGTTCGTTCATTCCTTCATAATAGCAGAATGCGCATTACCCGTGACAATACAATGGCAGTAATTATCGATGTTCAGGAACGGATACTTCCCGTTATGGATCAGGCCGATCAAACCGCAGCGCGGATCGTTACCCTCTGCAAGGGGCTAACCCTGCTGGACCTTCCCCTGACCGTGACAGAGCAATACCCCCAGGGGTTGGGTTTCACCCTTCCCTCGGTACGGGATGCCGCCGGCGAGAAGGCGGCCCTCCTGGTGAAGGCCTCCTTCAGCTGCTGCGACGACGACCCCTGCATGGCTCATCTGGAAGGTCTCAACCGGAAGGTTGTCATCCTTGCGGGGATAGAGACCCACGTCTGCGTGCTCCAGACGGCGCTGGATCTGCTTGAACGGGGATTCATCCCCGTGGTGCCCGTCGATGCTGTCTCCAGCCGGACACCCCGGGACCGGGAGACGGCCCTTCTCCGCCTTCAGCAGGAGGGAGCTCGCCTGACCACGACGGAGTCGATTCTCTTCGAGCTCACCCGGTCCAGTGCCGCCCCGGAGTTCAAGGATATATCCCGGCTTATCCGTTGACTCCCCCTTGACCGGGTGCCGTTCCATTGCCGGGGAGCCCGATCAGCCCGAGAGCCCGGATTCTCCTGGGCCGGATTCTCCTGGGGAAGACGCTCCGAAGCGGAGCCATAGCACCTCCCGGGGCTGGAGCTCGAAGGAAAAGAGAGGCCCTTCCCGGGATGGAAAAAGAAGATCCCCCGTGAGAAGATCTTCCACCACGCCGCTCTCGGGCCAGGGATACTTGTCCAGACGATCGCGAAACTCCACGGAGTCCCGCGAGAGATTCTGCAGGCAGAGTATCGAACTGTCCCCGCCACCGCCCCGCTCCAGTACCATGAGCCGGGGATCAGCAGGAATCACCCGCTGGGGGCTCAGGGGAGCGAAGGCAGGCTCCCCAAAGCGTATCTGCAGGAGTTGCCCCAGGTGCGGAAGTACCAGCCCGGCCAGCTCCCGGAAATCGTCACTGGCCGTTCCGTCGGCACCATCAGGTGCATTCGGAAGGGCCGGGACCTGAACAAAAGCGGGAACCCCTGCCAGGGAACACTGCAGAGTCTGAAGGGAGAGAATGCTCTGGGCCTGTTGCTCCAGAGGGAGGTTTTCATCCACCCGAAAGCCTTCTTCACCACCCCTGAAGAGAAGCGGCACCTGGTTGATCCAGGTCCGGCTCCCTTCCGGCTGGGGCAGCGCCAGAATCCACTCCTGCAGTTCCCGGGTGTCCTCCTTCAGGACCGCTTCGAGCAAAACCTCCCCCAGGGGCTCTCGACCTCCCCGGGGTTCGCCCCCGGGCCAGGCCAGATCGTCGCCCCGGGAATGATCACCCGCCAGAAGAAGCCCCGGATCGGCCTCTTTTAACACCTTCCTGATAAAGCACCCCTCCCGGGAACCCTCGGGAGACAGGGAAAGCCCGAGAATCTGCACCCCCCGGGAAAGATCTTTCAGCAGCTGCTCCAGCAGAACCAGACCTTGCTCCGCCGTTCCCTCGGTATCCAGGGTCAGATCTGTCATGAGCCGATAGTCCCTGGCCAGCTCTCCCGGTGCCCCGTCGGAGAAATCGGCCACCGAAGGAAGGCGAATGGCCGAGAAAGTGTTCTCCCAGACCTCTTCCAGAAGGTACTGCAGCTGCTCCGGATCGGTCCCGCCAGAGACATTCCCGGTCAATACCAGCAGGGCATCGCCGCTTTCCAGGGGGAACTCCCCCGGCAGGGAAGAAAAATGACTCCGATGTTCTTCCAGGGCTGGCCGCACCCGATCTATCAGTCCCTGAATGCGCTCAACTAGGTCTGGAGCGTCGGGGTACAACTCCTGTACAAGATCAACAAGTGTGCTCGTCATTCCCCCAGAATAGAGAATAGGAGCTCCCCCGGCAAGGGAAAATTGCGGCCAGGCCACCAGGCCGGTTATCGTGAAATCGGGAACAACAAACGATCCCGGAGAACATCATCACGCTTGCATTGAACGGTAAAGAGAGCTATAGTTATCCCATCAAATCTCCCGAACCGTCGGCTCCCGCGCCGAGTATCTCGGCATGGCCTGAGGCGACAATCACGAGATAAAGGAAGAAATATGCCGAAAAAATTTATCACACTCGACGGAAACGAGGCGACGGCACGAATCGCCTACGCCTTCAGCGAGGTGGCGGCGATCTACCCCATCACACCCAGCTCCAATATGGGGGAGTTCGCTGACGCCTGGGCCGCGGAGGGTCGCAAAAACCTCTTCGGGGAACCCCTGGAAATCATCGAAATGCAGAGCGAGGCCGGTGCCGCCGGTGCAGTTCACGGATCCCTTACAGCAGGGGCCATGACCACCACCTTTACGGCCAGCCAGGGTCTGCTCCTGATGATCCCCAACATGTACAAAATCGCGGGGGAGCTCCTTCCCACGGTCTTTCACGTCTCGGCTCGCTCCATCGCAGCTCAGTCTCTCTCCATCTTCGGGGATCACTCCGATGTCATGGGCGTGCGCCAGACCGGCTTCGGATTGCTCTCCAGCGCCAACGTACAGGAAGCCCAGGACATGGCCGCCATCGCTCACCTGGCATCCCTGGAATCACGAATCCCCTTTGTTCACTTTTTTGACGGCTTCCGGACCAGCCACTCCATGCAAAAGATCGAGGAGCTGGACTACGACACCCTCCGGGACATGCTCGACATGAAGCACGTGGAGCAGTTCCGCGCCAACGCGCTTCGCCCGGAGAAGCCCATGGTGAAGGTGGGCGCCCAGAACCCTGACGTCTACTTCCAGGGTCGGGAGACGGTGAACAACCTCTACGACGCCACCCCGGAGATCATCCGGAAGTACATGAAGCTCTTCGCCGAGAAAACGGGCCGCACCTACGATCTCTTCCAGTACGTCGGTGCCGACAACCCCGAGAAAGTGGTCATCGCCATGGGAAGCGGTGTCGAGACGATCGAGGAGACGGTAAACCATCTGGTAAAACAGGGAGAAAAGGTGGGTCTCCTGAAGGTCCGCCTCTACCGCCCCTGGTCTGCCGAGGATCTCGCCAAGGCAATTCCCGCCTCGGCAAAAAAAATCGTGGTCCTGGACCGGACCAAAGAGCCTGGCGCACCGGGCGAACCCCTCTACCTGGACGTGGTTCACTCCCTGCGGGGCCGGGACGTTGAGATCATCGGTGGTCGCTACGGTCTCTCCAGCAAGGAGTTCACCCCCGCCATGGTCAAGGCCGTCTACGATCACGCCGACGGCGCAGCAACCCACGATTTCACCGTAGGTATCAACGACGATGTCTCCAACAAGAGCCTTCCCGTGGGCGATGTAATCGACACCGAGCAGGAAGGTATCGTGCGGTGCAAGTTCTGGGGCTACGGTTCCGACGGTACCGTGAGTGCCAACAAGAACTCGATCAAGATCATCGGAGCCGAGACAGACCTCTTTGTTCAGGCCTACTTCAGCTACGACTCCAACAAGTCCGGCGGTTTCACCGTAAGCCACCTGCGCTTCGGAAAAGAGAAGATCCAGTCGGAATACCTCCTCACCACCAGCGATTTCATCGCGCTCCATCGGCCCCAGTATATCGGACGCTTTGACATCCTCGAGGGAATCTCCCAGGGAGGAACCTTCCTGATCAACACCACGGCTGCGCCGGAGGATGTCTTTTCCACCTTTACCGCCTCCATGCAGCAGACCATCCTGGACCGCAAGGTGAAGGTCTACGCCGTGGATGCCTCCAAACTGGCCAAGGAAGCGGGCCTGGGCAACCGGATCAACACGGTTATGCAGGTGGCCTTCTTCAAGCTTGCCAAGGTTATCGATCCCGACAAGGCGATCGAGCTGGTGAAGAAGTACGTGGAGAAGCAGTTTACCAGCAAGGGCCAGGAAATCGTCGAGAAGAACTGGAAGGCCATCGACATGGCCATTGACGCCGTGAAGGAAGTCCCCATTCCCGCACAGGCCGAAAAGTCCGTCGCCGAAACCGTCCTGGTTCCCGAATCGGGCAGCGAGTTTGGCCGAAAGATTCTGGAGCCGATCTGGAAGATGAAGGGCGACGATATCCCGGTGAGCGCCATGCCCCTGGACGGACAGATCCCCACGGGCACCAAGCGGCTTGAAATGGGCGGACGCCCCGGACCGGTTACCACCAAGTGGGCCGCCAAGAGCGAACGGGTTCAGGCCCTGGACGCCCAGTTCGAGGAAGCCTATTTCGAGTATCCCGGAAGCTGCATGGGTTGTGGAGAAATCCCCTACGTGAGTCTCATCACCCAGCTCTACGGAGACCGGATGATGATCGCCAACGCCACGGGCTGTTCCTCGATCTACGGAGGAACCTTCCCGGCCGTACCCTACACCACCGACAGCAAGGGCCGCGGTCCTGTCTGGGCAAACAGCCTCTTCGAGGACAACGCCGAGTACGGCTTTGGAATGCGCCTGGCCATTGACGCTCACCGGAACCAGCTGAAGCACAACGTGGAGGCACTCCTCGAGAAGGGCACCACGGGAGAACTGGCAGCGTCGCTCAAGAAGAACCTTGACCTCTGGACATCGGTAAGCCGCGAGGCCAAAGATGCCGCAGACCAGACCAGGTCGCTTCTCCCGGCAGCGCTGAAAAACGCCACCACCGAGACCAAGCCTGTCCTGGCCAAGATCATCGAGCTGGGCGACTACTTTGTGGACCGCTCGGTCTGGATCTTCGGCGGTGACGGCTGGGCCTACGATATCGGCTACGGCGGTCTGGACCACGTCATGGCGCAGCAGAAAAACGTGAACGTTCTGGTCATGGATACCGAGGTCTACTCCAATACCGGAGGCCAGGCTTCCAAGTCCACCCCCCGGGGAGCGATCGCCAAGTTCGCTGCCGACGGAAAAAAGACGGGCAAGAAAAACCTGGGGCTCATGATGACCACCTACGGGCACGTCTATGTGGCCAGCGTGAACATGGGCATGAACAGGGACCAGGTCCTTGAGACGATCCTGGAGGCGGAAGCCTATGACGGACCGTCCATTATCCTGGCCTACAGCCCCTGTATCGCCCACGGCTACGACATGAAAAACTCCGTGAAGCAGTCCAAAAACGCTGCCGAGTCGGGTTACTGGCCAATCTATCGCTTCAACCCCGCCAACGAGCTTGCCGGAAAGGCCCCTTTCCAGTGGGAGACTCCCGAGACCACGGTGGACTTCAACGTCTACACCGGTGCGGAGATCCGCTACCGGGCTCTGGAACTTTCCCAGCCTGAAGAGGCTGCCCGCCTGCACGAGCTGGCCAAGAAAGACAACAAGCGTCGCTTTGAGGATCTGAAGAAACTCTCCGACGCCTGATGGTGTGATCCGGCGGGTTGCCCCAGGGCAATCCTCCCGGATCCATACTCACTGCAACAATAAAAAACCCCGGCGGGATATCCCGCCGGGGTTTTTATTTGGTCTCTTGATCATCACAGCCAGGGATTTCCTCCAGAGCTGACCCAGCTCCGGGAAACCCCCTGCACCGCCTTGATCACCCTTCCTAGATCAGCTTGCGCCGAACCATGCTGGTAATCACCTCACCGGCAAAGACCACCATAACGATCACGATCAACACCATGGAGACCGTGTTCCACTGAAAGAGATCGATCGCACCCTGAAAGATAAGCCCGATACCTCCGGCCCCAACCAGACCAAGAACGGTGGATTCCCGGATATTAATATCCCACCGCAGGATCGAGATCGCACAAAAACTGGGAATAACCTGGGGAACAATCCCGTAGGCGATCACGTGAGCCCGGGACGCCCCAACCGACTCAAGTGCCTCGATGGGCCCCCAGTCGATCTCCTCGATTGCCTCGGCGATGAGCTTGCTCAAGAACCCGACCGAGTGAAACGCCACGGCCATGATTCCCGCAAAAGAACCCGGACCGAAGACCGCCACAAAGATCAGTGCCCAGACCAGGGTATCGACCGAGCGGGTTCCCACAATGATCAACCGCGCAAGCCAGAGCGTCACCCTGTTGGGGGTCACCGTCTGGGCCCCAAAGTACGCCACAGGGAGGGCAAGGATGATTGCGATGATCGTGCCCAGTAACGCAATATTAATGGACTCCACCAGGGCGTACAGGATCGGGTTGAGCTGCACCAGCGAGGGCGGGAACATTCGAAACATCATATCGCCGATCTGGGCAGGCGCCGACCAGACCCAGGGCCAGAAGATGTTCACCGTGGAGAGGGCCCAATACATGAGCGCCACCACCAGGATGTAGCTGATACTTCGAACAATTCTCTGCAACCGGGTAAAGCGAAACCACTGGTAGTATTCGGGCCGGGACATCTGTGAAAGCGTGGAACCGTTGTTGCCTGTACTCATTTTGTCAGCCTCCGTAGATAACCGCTGATTCCCTCCGTGACCAGGATGAGAGCCACCATGACAAGAAGAATCGCGAAAGCCGTAGCGTAATCATAGCGGCCAAAGGCAGTGTTCAGCGTTCCCCCGATTCCTCCTGCTCCAACAAGCCCCACGATGGCCGAGGCACGCAAGTTAATATCCAGCTGGTACATGGAAAGCCCCACAAGCCGGGGGAGAACCTGGGGAAAAACTGCATAAACCAGAACGGAAAGAAAGCCTGCCCCGGTGGATCGAACCCCCTCAACCTGGCCAAACTTGATCTCCTCGATCGCCTCGGCCAGAAGTTTTCCCACAAACCCGATGGTGAACATAATCAGCGTAAGGATTCCCGCAAACGCACCAAAGCCCACGGCCGCCACAAAGAGAACACCCATGACCACAGGATGCAAACTGCGGCTTACCACAACAATGAGCCGCCCCACCACATAAACCGGCAGGGGTGCTATGTTCTTGGCCGCCATAAACCCGATAGGAATACTCAAGAGCACCCCGCCCGCCGTGGCTATCACGGTCATTTGGAAACTCTCTATGAATCCCCGTACGATCAGGCGGCCCCGCGAACCGTAATCGGGAGGGAACGCCATGCGAAGCATGTTCCACGCCCGGGGTATCCCGTCCAGGACACGCTGCCAGCTGACCTGCACCATCTGAAGCGCAAAGATCAGGTACAGCACCGTCACCAGCAGGACGGTGTAACGCACCCAGGGATTTTCTATAAAGTGGGGACGCCGCCATCGATACTGCGTAGTTGCCTCACTCATCGTCGTGCTCCGCTGACCCAACTTTCATCTGTTTCTTGAGATCATCCTCGTGACCCGCGTAGATCTGCTCGAGCCAGTCTTCGGTGAGCTCATCGGGGTTTCCGTCAAAGATCATCACACCGTGGCGCAGCCCCAGAATTCTGTCGGCGTACGTGGTGGCCTGGGGAACGTTATGGAGATTGATCAGAACGGGAAGATCCAGCTCTTCGGTAATACCGGCGATAAGCTCCATGATCCGCTCCGATGTTTTTGGGTCCAGCGATGCCGTGGGTTCGTCGGCCAGGAGGATTTGCGGGTTTTGCATCAGCGCTCTGGCGCAACCAACCCGCTGCCGCTCGCCACCGGAGAGCGCATCGCACCGTTTGTTCACGTACTGGGAAAGCCCCACCCGTTTCAGGAGCGCGTAGGCCCGGTCAACATCTTCCTGGGGAAACTTGCGAAAGACACCGCGAAAGAAGCCGGTGTATCCCAGGCGCCCCGAGAGGACGTTCTCCATTACCGTCAGACGATCCACGAGATTGTAGGCCTGGAAGATCATTCCGATCTGGCGCCGCGAATCCTGGAGCGCTCGGCCCGAGAGGGACAGAAGTTCTGTCCCATTCAGCTCGATCGACCCGGAATCGGCTTTTACCAGACGATTGATACATCGCAGGAGCGTGCTTTTTCCCGCTCCGGAAGAACCGATAATCGCCGTAAGCCGCCGGTGATCCGTTGTCAGATTAAGCCCCTTCAGTACGGGGGCTCCCTTTGTGTAGCTCTTCTCCAGGTTTGTTATCTTCAGCATTGTTTGTGTCACTCCATACTGTAGGGGGATAAGGGCGGAGCGGGATATCCCGCTCCGCAAGAAGGGAGAAAAGGGTTAATCGATATCCTCAAGGCGATACCGAACCTGGTTGTGCTCCTGGATCGTGCGTACCGCTCTCCAGTGCTCCTTGTAGGTGATCGGGATAAATCCGTCCACCTCAAACTCGTCACCCAGAGGGGTTCCTGCAAAACTGTAGGAGAAGAAGGCCTCGCGGATTTTCTCCTGCAGATCAGGATGGAGCCGGTGAGCAATCCCGTAGGAGGTCGTGGGGAAGGGATCGGTTTCGAAAATGATCCGCACATCGGCGGGATCAAAAAGCCCCCGCTCTGCCATGCGGTCCACAACCTCCGATGCCACAGGAGCTGCATCGTAGTCACGGGCAACAACACCCAGAGCAGAGTTCTCGTGGCTGCCGGAAAAGACCGGTTCGTAATCAACCCCGGGGGTCAAGCCGTGTTCGGGGAAGAGCGCCATGGGAGCCTGATGGCCGGAGTTGGACGTGGGAGTCACGTGGGCAACCCGCTTGCCCTTCAGATCCTCCAGGCTATGGAGATCGCTGTCGACATGAACGTACATCTGCAGGGTATAACCGAACTGGCCATCGGCACCACCCATAATAGCGATGGGAACGTATCCCGCCAGGTTCACGGCAAAGGGCGTGGGCCCCGTGGAGATACCGGCTATGTGCAACCGGCCCGCTCGCATGGCCTCCACCTGGGCAGTGTAGGAGCTGACACTAAAAAACTGGACGTTTCGTCCCGTCACCTTTGCCAGGTGGTCCAGGAAGGGCTGCCACATATCTTCGTAGATTGCAGGGTCCTCGACGGGAGTATAGGCAAAAACCAGGGTCTGGGGATCAAGCCAGAACCGCTCGTCCTCGGGCATGTCAGCCAGGAGGTCTCCGTCTTTATCACAAAAGAAGGCATCGAAGTGCCCCCGTGCCGCAGGCGGGCACTCCGAGGAGGGGATCGGTTCCAGGGCCGCGCCCCGCTCCCGTGAACCTCCAGCAAAGACCGCACCGGTCAGGGCCAGGGCCATCACTGCAACAACAAACAGTTTCTTCATCGGGTTCTCCTTTTTTGTGGAACAGGAAGGCCTTCCGGAACAGTCTGTTCACGGCGCCTGCTGTTCCTGGAACAACATACTCCGGGACAAGATCATCCCGGAACAACACCAACGTGCCGAATTATACCACGGCTCGTTTCAGAACAGCATAGTTACATTTGTCACTTTCGTTTTTGATTAAAAAATGATTATTGTCATTGCCTTTTCTTCGAAGGGTTCTTCACAGGGGGGATCTCCACGAGAGGCCTTCTCACGACAGGGTTTTCACGAGCGGGTTTTCCTGCTGGCAAGACGGTGCTGTACCAAAAAAACCAGAAGAATCTCCTCCAGTGTTCGTTGAGGCCCCTCGTTCCCTGCGATCCGGCGCCGGAGTATCCTGCGGCTGCGGCGGTGATAAAAGCGGTACATCTCGCGGGGGTCGTCTCCCTGAATGGGCTCCAGGGGAACCTCCTGGGAGAGCATCTCCTGCAGACTCTCACGATTCACAGTGGTGATTCCCCGGCGCTCCATGGTTTCCCGGACCAGGCACACCTCCTCGTGAACAATCCCGAAGACGAACTCTTCCAGAGATTGCTGTACCTCCCGGTTCTCCCCCAACTCGTCCAGAAAATGGTACCACCGTTCCGAAAGAAGCGACGAGAGCCGCATGAGTTCCATGGTTCCCATCATGGTGCCAAAGACCGGGGCGATCTGAAGCCGCGCCCGCCAGAGTTCCACCACGGCAGGCGCATACTCGGTGACGGTCTGATCAAAGCGGTATTCCCAGAGGTGGATCAGCTCCAGGGCCGCTTCCCGGCGCAGTTCCGGAGAGTAGAATCCGTTTCGTTCGATAATGACCTGGTAAACATCCTCAATAAGCAACGAGAAGAGCAGGTGTTCCCAAAGGGCCTGAATCTCTTCCTCGTATTCAGCGAGTGCTCCGTAGCGGGCGCAGACCTTCCTGAGAAAACCGAAAAAATTGAACTTGGCCACTGTGAAGGTTCGCCCCACCATGACCTTGGTGGGCAGCAGGACCGTATGATCGCAACCGTCCCGGAAGAGCCGCTCGATAAGCGTATCCACCGAGTGGATTTCATCGCCGAAATGCTGGTTATCCAGGATAGAGGGATAGCTGCAGAAAACACGGGAAAGATTTCCCAACTCCGACTCCATAAGCCGGCAGGTGGCATACATGGCGGGGTCGATCGTCCTGAGAGCGGCCTTGAGTTTGTCCCGAAGCGCCTGCTCCCGCTGATCGTAAAGCTGGATGTTCATGCCGCCTATCATAGCCGCTATGTCCGAAAGATTCATGCCGTACCAGGGGTGCAAGCGTCAGCTAGAGCCAGCGCTTGTCCATGGTGAAACTGACGGTGAGCCAGGTCTTCATGCCCAGCTTGCGGGTTTTATCCCAAATGATCTTTCTGACACGGTCCTGCCGGCGCGTGGACCATTTTTCCTCATCGTGGATCAAAAAGTTAATCTCCAGATCGTACTCGCGCCCCGTCTTGGCCAGATGGCAGGTGTAATCCTGGAACTTGTATTTCTTGCAGAGTTCTTTTATCAGCTGCTCCACAGATTCCTGATACTTGTCCTCGGGAGCCACCAGAAGAACCTCGGCAAAGTTTCGTCGAAGCACCTTGAAGGGAAGGATCGACGCTGCCAGGGACATCCCCGTTACCAGCACGGGGTCCACATAGGGGCTCAGGTGAGCGTATCCCCGAAACGAGAGGATCAGAGCTACCGAGAACCCTACCAGGATCGTGCCGCTCAGGATCCCGTCTACAAGCCATTCCTGGGTATCAACCCGGACGATCTCGGAGTTTGCCACCCGGGCGATATGACGCTCGATGAAGAAAATGCCGAAACAGAAGAGGGTTGTAAAAACGGTGTAGGCCAGAGCGAACTCCAGAGCGATCTCCCGGCCTCCCATAAAGAGCGTTCGCAGGCCCTGAACAAAGGCAAAAAGACATGCCGAAAGGATAAACACCCCGTTCACCACGTTGATCAGGGGTTCCAGGTGGGCATAGCCGAACTGGAAATAATCGTCGTCGGGCTTGGAAATCAGAAAGGCCGTATACAGGCTCAGGCCGGTCATGCCCATACTCAGGAGCGAGAAGACTCCGTCCAGAAGAATCGCGTTCGAATTGACAAGACTGCCCACTACCAGGTCAGATCCCGCCATCACCATCGTACCGACCAGCGATATCCGCAACGCCAGGCGTTCGGATTTGAATTGACTGGTCACTGCCATATTCTCACCTCTTTGTATCTGGATGTCTGCACATCGAGATGTCCGCTACATCTTGATGCACGCCAGGCGCAATGTCCAACGAGCTGAACCTCTGCCCCAAGGACTGACCAAAAGGGCCGACACAAAATTACTGATGTAAAATATACGGGAAGGGACTACTGGGGCGCAACTGCGATACGCGCACCCTGATCAGACCCCAAGGTAAGGCACTCCTTCGAGAGGGCGTGACGAACCGTTATGGTGCCGGCCAGAGCGCTTCGGGTCTCCAGGATAAACTCCTCCCCCGGCGTAAGCCGGTGGGCTTTCAGGAAAGAGAGAAACTCCTCCTGGGTGTCCCCCACCCGGGAGATGCGAAACCGCTGCCCCTCTTCGCACTGGTCCAGGGGGATCGCCCGGGAGTTCTTCACCAGCCCCTCTTCGGAGGGGATAGGTGCCCCGTGAGGATCCGTTGCGGGGTATCCCAAGTAGGCGTCTATGCGCTCCACAAAGCGGTCCGAAACGGCGTGTTCCAGATCTTCGGCATCGTCATGGACCTCGGCCCAATCGTACCCCAGGACCTTCTCCAGAAAGGTCTCGATCAGCCGGTGGCGACGTACCATGGTGAGCGCCAGCTTGCGCCCCTCGGGAGTGAGAGAAACACCTTTGCGAGGGACATACAAGACCAGGCAAAGCCCTGCCAGGTGCTTAACCATGGTGGTGGCCGTGCCGGGAGTTACTTCCATGGCCGCCGAGAGGTCCTTCATGGGGACAAGCGTTCCGGGAAGCTGCTCCTCCTGCTGGTAGATTGTCTTGATATACTGCTCAACCGTGCTCGTGGGCACCCTCTGCAACCTCCCAAAAAACTGGACTCGCCATGGTACCGATCCTGATCACCCTGCGCAAGCCACCCCCCCCCATGGGCAGGTCAGTCCGGTGCAACATCTGATCCTGTGCACCCCGGGATTCATACCGCACCAAAACGGCCAGGCTCAGGACTGGACGATGGCGTCGAGACAATGATGAAACACATACAATCCTGCCAGAGTTCCCGCCGGCGCCAGGATGTCCGGAGGGTGGGCTTCGCCGATGGACCGGGCAAGCCCTGTGACCCAGGGAGGGGCCTGGGGGAGTCCTTCCAGTTCCGCCCGGGAGAAGGCCTGTACCATCTCCCAGAGTTTTTTCCAGTCTCCCTCCCGAAGGTGATCACGCATTTCTTCTCGATGCTTCAGAATCAGGGAAAACTCGCTGGCGTCTTCGATCAGCTCCAGCATTCCCCTGCCCGGGGCCATCGTCTCGGAGCGGAGGTATTCCTGGAAGCCCGGAGAGAATCCCAGTTGCCCCAGGGCGATGGAAAAACGTGTTTCGGCAAAGCTCCGGCTTCCCCGACGAAAGGCCCGGCTGAAAAGCTCTTCCAGGTGAGGCCCCTGGGGGTCGAGGATCGCCTCGGCCACGGCCAGATCCAGCTCCATTCGGGGCGAAAGGGAACCTGCCATCAACCGCCGGATCTGCGGGAGCACTTCGCGGCAATCCAGCCGGGCAAGGCTTTTCAGAGCGATCGCCCCCTCTTCGCGGCCCTCTTCCCGACGGGCGATTTCTTTCAGCATTTCCTCGCTTCGGGTGCCCGGATAGGCTCCCAGACAGAAAAGCGCGTCCCTGCGGGTGTAACTGCCCCGGTCAGCGGCCTCCGCCAGAATATCCTCCAGGAGCTCCGGGCGGGGCGAACGGAAGAGTATGCGCAGAACCCGCTCTCTCTCGGCCACCGAAGGCCCCCGCAGGCGATCCCGCAGGCGAGACGCCGCAATGGGGGTGGGGCTGCGCTCCAGCGAGAGGAGCAAGCTCTCCCGGCGGGAGGGATCTCCCGCGAAATCAAGCTGGTTTGCGTCCAGAAAGGCCCGCAGGTTCCTGATGGAAAGAACAATCTCGGCGGTCTCGCGCAGAGAGAGACTTCTCCCGTCGGGAAGGAAAAAGCTCAGTACCGCCGTGGCGAGAGCCACCAGAAAAGTAAAGAAAAAGGTGAGGCTGTACTCGTGAACCACAAAGGGAACCCGGGCCGAGACATCAGCCAGGATTCCCCCGGCCAACCCCAGGGAGAGCGCCACAACTCCCAGAAGCATGTTTGCCATGGACGTGTAGGGAACGCGATCGCGCTCGGGGATGGATCGGACCAGGGCAGCGCTTTTCAGGGTGAGCAGGCTGCGCAGGAAAAAGAACGTGAAGAACCCCACCAGAAAGTATACCGCCACAGGCAGGGATGCCGGAATATAGGCCCAAACCAGGGCCATGGTAGCCAGCCCCACATTCATGATTATCAGAAGAGGTTTTTCACCCAGGGTATCGGCAAAGGGTTTCAGCCAGTTGTTGGCCAGAATGGACGCTGCGGCCCCCACCAGGGTAAAAAGAATTGCAATATTATCGGGCATCTCCAGAACGCGCCGCAGAAACGCTACCTGGAAGGCAAAGAGCACATGCAACCCCATACCCAGGGCGTGAACCAGGAGGGGCACCACGTGGTGGCGGTGGCGAAGGATTCGCCTGGCCGTCCGTAAAAGCGCCCCCGACCCGGGGTGTTCCACCACGGATCGGCCGGGGATTTTCAGGAGATACAAGGATGCCACGGTGTTCATCACCGCCCCGATATACACGATGGTGATCAACCCGCCCAAGCCCTCAAAAAAAGCAAGGGAAAGGAGGAAAAAACCGAAGAGCTGCGAGGCAAACTGCGAATAGGCCAGGCGAATATTGAGGCGCACCATGGCGCCTCCCATCTCGCGATCCCGCATGACATCGCGTTGCACCGCATGGGCCACGGAAACCCCCATGGCCCGGGTGATGCAGAAAACGGTGAAGATCGTGATGATCGCCACCCGGGCCGCATAGCCGCTGAGGAAAAAGAGCACCCCGTAGAGAATCACCACAAAGCCTCGGATCATCCAGGCCATGCCGAAGAGGCGGGTGATTTTGCACCCCTTGAAGAGGCGCGGCACCACCAGCGACACGACCCCCGTCACGTGGAAGGCTGCGTTGATATAGCCCAGCTCGAGGTTGCTTGCCCCGAAGTGGATCGCCATGAGAGATACAATGGTGTCGTTCAGCAGGAAGACCCCCAGACCGTTCCAGCTGATATGCCTGGAGAAGGAGGAGAACCCCCGTTCCCGCTCGGCAGCGGAGAGTACGGCTGTGCGACTGCTCATGGGGCTATCATAGCCGGGGAAAGAATCTTCCGATAGCCCTGGCGAGGTGTATCGGGAAGACAGGCGACATCAGGAGGTCTGCGACGTCAGGAAGCCGCCGAAGGAAGCGTCTCCTGCCGGGGAAGAGCCCCTCGCCGGAACCCCGCTACCTGGGAGAGAACCATTCCCGAGAGCAACAGTCCGCACCCCAAAGCAGCCCGCACGGAAAGAACCTCCGAGAGAATCAGCCACCCGCCCAGAGCCGCGAAGGACCCCTCCAGGCTCAGAAGGATTGCTGCGTGGGAAGGGGTTGCCCGGCGCTGTGCCACGGTCTGAAGGGTGTACGCGATGGCGATGGACCCCACTCCCCCGTAGAGAATGGGAATAGCAGCCCCTCGCAACCCCGCCGGATTAACAGGCTCCAGCACTGCCGCCACCGCAAGGCTGACCAGGGCAACCACACCATACTGAACCAGCGAGATCCAGAGCACCGGGTAACGCCGGGAGAGGTGATCAATGAGCTGCACGTGCAGGGCAAAGAAGAACGCGCTACCCATGACGAGGAGATCACCGGGATTCACCGAGACCCCCCGCTGAACGCTCAGAAGGTAGAGGCCCACCACGGCAAGCCCCACCGCCCCCCAGCGCAACCCGCCCACAGTCTGGCGCCGAAAGACGCCCAGCACGGGAACCATCACGACATAGAGGCCGGTAATAAAACCGGCGTTCCCGGCGGTGGTATACACCAACCCGATCTGCTGCAAGGCCGATCCTGCAAACAGGACCAGCCCCGTCAGGGCCGCCCCCGGCACAAGCAAGACCAGAACCCTCCGGGAAGGCCGAGCCCGAAGGAGAGCCACCGGTAGCAGAACCAGCGCCCCCAAGAGAAACCGGACCCCCGTGAAGAAAAAAGGGCCCACGTGATCCATGCCCAGGCGTTGCGCCACAAAGGCGAAGCCCCAGATCGCCGCTGTCAGAAGGAGCAAGGTATCGTTGAAAAAAAGTCGTGATTTCATTGGGAGTTATGGCTCCTTGCGGATTTTACAGACGGCTCTGGCGCCGGGCCCGTTCTATCTTCTGCATTTTTCGATAGTACTTGGCCTGCTTCTCGATCTCGGCCCTGTCGGAGATGACGATCCGGTCCTCCAGAACCTTGATGCGGGAGTTCTTGAGCAGCTCCCGCATCGCCTCACGCCCTTCGGCCATGGGAAGCCCCACCATGTTGATAAGCTCCTTGGGCCCGAACTCGAAGGTATAGGCCTCGCCCTGGCGCAGAGGCACCCGATTGCGCTCCAGCTGGATCAGGAGACCGTCGAAGAGGCGCCCCACCTTGTCTTTCAGGAGCGTGTTGGCCAGCTGCTTGTAGATGAACCAGATGCGCTCCGCCAGAAGCTGGGTGAGACGAGTAATGATCTGGGGCTGGGAAGAGACCATGCGGGCGAAGTTCTCGCGGTTCACCGCCAGAAGCTGGGTATCCTCAAAGGCAATCGCGCTGGCCGAGCGAGGTTTGTTCTCGATCAGGGACATTTCCCCGAAAATATCACCCTGTTTGAGCACCGCCAGAAGCACCTCGTTGTCGTTCACGATCTTGGTGATCTTCACCGACCCCTTCTGGATGATATACAGCTCGCCCCCGGGCATCATCTCGGAAAAGATCATGGTGTTCTTTTTGTATATCCGGGTAAACTCCGTCTCGCTACCGTCGAGATACACCGCCTGGGAATAGGGCTGGATCTTCTCAAGACGCTGCCGGGCCCGTTCCGCATGGGGCCCGTTCGGGCAATAGCGCAGATACTGATGGTAGGCATAGTGGGCCTGATTGAACTGGCTCTGCTTTGCATAGAACTCGGCCACAAAAAAGAGGTGTCCAATGTCGGGCTCGGAACTCTGCTGCAGGGTGATCCTCGCCAGGGCCTCATCGAGATAGCGCATGCGCCGGCTGAACCCCTGGATGATCTTCATTGCCACGGGGGTATTCTGAACGATCAGATCCCCGAAGTTTTCCTTGTTTACCGAAATCGCGGAGCAGTCCGTAAGTGCCTGGGCAGTCTCGATATGGCTGTGCCCCGACATGGCAGCAACAACGCCAAAGAAATCACCCGGCCCCAGAACGTTGCCCCCCTCTTCCTGGACAACCTCCACCTCTTTACTGACGCGGACCTTGCCACTGCGAAGAATATAGAAGTGGTCCGCGTTCTGCTTGCCCTCGACGACGATATAGGCATCTTTCGTGAAATTGACTATCTTCAGTTGCAGTGGCGTGGGCATTATCTCATGTTCCTACCGCCCATCAGCATAGTCACCTCCAGGAAAGATGTCAATTTTTCTTTTCGATCTTTTCTGCGTTCACACATGAAGCGGAAAATCCGAGCAGAAGGCGTCCACACGATCCGCCACGGTTTTGATTGTTGACTCGGTCCCCTTGCTTCTCAGCACATCCAGAATCGCCTGAGCCACAAAGGCCATGTCGTCTTCCTTCATGCCCCGGGTCGTAAGAGCCGGCGTCCCCAGACGAATTCCCGAGGTAACCAGAGGGCTTCGGGTATCGAAGGGAATGCCGTTCTTGTTGCAGGTGATGTTCGCCCGGTCCAGCATCTGCTCGGCCTCCTTGCCGGAAACCTCCCAGGATGAGAGATCCACCAGGAGAAGATGATTATCGGTGCCCCCCGAAACCAGGCGAAGGCCACCCTCGGTCAGGTATTTTGCCAGAGCCTGGGCGTTCAAGATCACCTGCCGCTGGTAGAGCGCAAACCCCGGTTGCAGCGCCTCGTAGAACGCCACGGCCTTGGCTGCGATCACATGCATGAGCGGCCCTCCCTGAATTCCCGGCATCACTGCGGAATCGAGCAACTCCGACCATCGTTTCACCCGCCCCGACTTGGCAGCGACCGCTCCTATCGTGTTCTCGGCGTCCTTTCCGATGAGCACAAGCCCTCCCCGGGGGCCGCGCAGGGTCTTGTGGGTGGTGGTGGTGGTAAAATGAGCGTGGGGAACCGGCGAGGGATGCTCCCCCGTTGCCACCAGTCCTGCAATGTGGGCCATATCGGTAACAAAGAAGGCCCCCACCTCGTCAGCTATCTGGCGAAAGCGGGCAAAATCGATCTGGCGGGGATACGCCGATGCTCCGGCGATAATCAGGCGTGGTCGGTGTTCGCGGGCCAGGGCCGCCACATTATCGTAGTCGATCAACTCGGTCTCGCGATCCACACCGTAGCTCACCACGTTGTAGAGCTTGCCCGAAATATTTACCGCAGCACCATGGGTCAGGTGCCCCCCATGAGCAAGATCCATACCCAGAATAGTATCACCCGGTTTCAGCAACGTCAGGTAGACAGCCATATTTGCCTGACTTCCCGAGTGGGGCTGAACATTACTGTGCTCGGCTTCAAAGAGGGCGCAAGCCCGATCCCGGGCAAGGTTTTCCACCACGTCCACGTGTTCGCAGCCACCGTAGTAGCGCGCACCAGGGTACCCCTCGGCGTATTTGTTGGTCAGAACCGTTCCCGCTGCCTCCAGGACAGCATCACTGGTGAAGTTCTCGCTGGCGATCAGTTCCAGCTTGGTCTTCTGGCGCTCGGCTTCGCGACAAATTGCATCGTACAGTTCGGAGTCCCGGTGGCGTAATGTTTCCATAATCGACAGCATAGAAACAAAGCGCCTCCTCTGTCAATTCTGAAGGTCCGGGCGGTGCCACAGAGGAGTGTCTGCGTCGATGACACGGCCTGGCGCTGCCTCGAGCCGCAAGGTTCCCCCGGAGAACCCGTGAGGCCCCTCCACCAGAGCCCCCTGGGGAAAACGCCGGGGGTCAGAGACCCCCTCTACTCGCAGGGCAATACGCCGGTCATCGAGGGCGCCAAAGGTATCGCTCTCCAGGGGCTCCTTGTAAAATGAGAGAACCCGGGAGAACTCGCTTTCCCGGGAATCGTTACTGTACATTCCCGAACCCAAGGCGGTATCAAGGGGGATCCAGCCAACCCGGGGAATGAAGGCCTCCACCCAGGCATGATCCACGGTCTCTCCGCTATCCTTCAGAAGCACTCCCCAGAGCCGGCGGGCGGGGATACCGGCAGCGCGCAGGAGCGCCGCCGTGAGATCGGCGTATGCTCCCGGGGCAGCCCCTTCGCCCTCGAGAGCCTCCTCCCAGGAGTGGGTCCCCTCTGGATCGGGCGTGAGGCGGCGCAAAACTTCCTGGTGAATTCTGCGCGCATTGGGCAGGGGAGGGTTTCGAAGGTTGATCACCCGGCTGCGTATCTGCTGGATCGCCGCCGCCGAGACGGGCAAATCCTCCTGGTCGGCAAGAAAGAGGCGGAAGGCCCGACGAAACCCGTCATCTTCCAGAAGAGCACGCCCGGGGTTTGCCGTGATCTCCCAGCGCTGGGAGCGCCGCTCCACCCGATCAATCCGTTCCACCACCTCGGGCCGGGGTTTTTCCGGCTGATCTTCGCTCTTCCCCTGATCCCGGGGGTGCTCCTCATCCCGGGATTCGGCCTTATCCTCATCCTGCCGCACAGGCCTGGGGACGGGCCGGTACGCCCAGGCACCAGGGGAGTGCCCCCCCTCGTCATCCCCAAGGAGAGAAACAGCACCTCCCGGAATCTGGCCGGAAGTCCGGGGAATACGGGGAAGCAACACAACTGTCGCGTCGGGAGGGGCCGGAAAATCAACACGCTGCCTCAGGAGATACTCCCGGGGAAGCCCCTCTTCCAGAAGAGCTCCTGGAGCTGTCACCTCCAGGGAGACCTCTCCGGGCTGGCCGTTTATAAACAGTTCCAGCTCTCCCGGGGGCAGCTCCTGGGGCACCGCAAAGCGGATCACCCGGTCCGACCAGGAGACGATCCACCACTGATCTCCTCCAAAGGAGACAGGCTCTCCCGGTTGCATCCCCTTCTCCGAAGGGGGGCGAAACTCCAGACGAGCCTGAGCCGTTCGGGGACCAAAGCCGTCCCCCTGGATGGTGACTAGATCCCCCCGGCCTGCTTGCGGAGGAGTGAGCAGGGCAACGCGCAGACGGTTCTGCCGGACAAGCTGCGGGATGTCGTGCTGACTGGTCAGAAAGAGGGCGTTGCTCAGCCCCCCGTCGGTCCGCACCCGCACCATTCCGCTGGGAAAATCCGGGGGCATGGTGAAGACGATTCGGGAGGGACTCCACTCCGTCAAAGCCGTCCTGTCCAGGGCAACGCCATCTACCTCAAGGCGTCCCTCGTCGCCCAGATACCGTCCCGTGAGGGTGACACGATCTCCCTCGCGAACCTGGTTGGGGCGAAGCTCCTCCAGAAGGGGCGGTCGCCGGGCGTTCCAGAGCAGGGCCATAGCACCACCAAGCAAGACGAGAAAGAGGAGAATCGGGAGAATGGGAAATGTCTTTGACCGTTTCAGGATTGATACCGCTCCACAGAGACCTCAAGCTCGATATTGAGATGATCGGCCAGGTCCGTGTCAATCCCCTCGTCGGCCCCGGCTGTACCGGCTCCCAGGGGTAAAAAGATGATGGGTTCCCCCAAACGGATAGGCAAGGTAATGAATGAGGTCCGATAGGTGGTCTCCCCCCCGTCCCGGGAATCGGATATCCAGGTCTGCCCCTGGGCAACCAGGAGCAATTCGTTCTCACTCTCCCAGTAGGGAGTAAAGTCGGCCACCACCACAATTCCCGTGCCGTCCAGTCGGACCCGCACAGACCGCCCCCCGATGGTTGCCCGGGTAAGGTCCATGGACCAGACGGCCTCCTCCTGATCGGGCGATACCAGGCGTGCGTTAATGTGGAGGCGCAACGCACCCTGGACAAAGGCGTCAATGGACTCCGCCAGATCATCCGCCGATATCGCCCGCGCTTCGGCGGCACCGCCCAGCAAAAGAAGGGCCGTCAGAAGAACGATCGGCACAGGCTTGGCGGAAGGCACAATCATTCCGGGAACTCCCCGGTCTGGAGCTCCTGAAGCTGATGCTCCCCATGGGTGTATTCGTCAAGAGGCAGAATTTCCAGATCATGAACGGGATCCCGGCGCACCATGACCGGATCACCCCGGAACTGGAACCGGGCCTGCTCGGGCAGCTGAATGGTGAGTTGTTGCGCCTGACCCTGGTCGTTCAGCCACTGCAGAAACTGTTCTGTCTGGGTTGCGTCCACGTTGACCTGGACATGAATATTCCGATCCTCCAGGGAGAGTCCCGCCAGCCCCTGCCGCGCAGACCCGTCCTGACCCGGAACAGAGGCCCCCTGAAACAACCCCGTTGCCAGAAGCCCCGCAAGAAGGAATACCGCCACGGCCGCAGAGGCCACAGGCAGGGGAACCGAAAGGGACTGTTGCCACCAGGGAGTCCGGAAGGGACGCACCCGAAGCGTGCGAAACACCTGCTCGTGAACCCGTTTTTGCGCCTCATCGCAGAGATCGCTTTCGGGAGGGGTACCGGAAAGAGCCCTTTGAAGCGCCCGATGTCGTATCATCCGTTCCTCCAGGCCTTCTTTCCGAGGAAGATCCCTGCGGAGCAGTTCCTCCTCTTCAGGGGGGAGTTCCCCATCCACCAGGGCAGAGATAACCTCTTCCTGCCGGGCCAATCTACTCTGGAATATGAACATCCTTCTCCTCCAGCATCGACGCCAGGCGCTCCCGCGCCCGATATACCCGGACCTTCACATTGCTCACGGTGATGCCCAGAACCTGGGAAATCTCCGCGTAGGGAAGGTCCCCGTACTCCTTCAGCACAATCACGTCCCGAAGACTCTTGGGCAACCGATTCACGGTCTGCCGAATCAGCATCTGGGACTCGCTCTCAAGCGTGTCGGAATCGGCGGAACGTGACGGCCGCTGCGGCTCGAAAAAGGCTTTCTCAAAGGCTGTACGTTCCCGACCCCTGCGCTTTGCCAGGTTGAAGGCCAGGTTCTTGGCAACCCGGATAACCCAGTACCGCGCCTGATTTTCGTCGGGAAGGGAGAGGCTGTGCTGAAAAAACTTGATGAAGGCGTCGTGACATATCTCCTCTGCCGACTCCTGATCACCAACGATCCGGAGTACCACCCGAAAGACCACGGGGAAGGACGATGCGTAGACCTGATTGAAAAAACGTTGCTCATCCCTGCTGGTATTCATAACACATGGACCCCGGCAAAGGTTACATAGTATCCTCTGATAATGGCCAACCTACAGCGAGAACTGGAAAAATGCAACCTCGCCATACCCTTCTCCTCCCAAGAACCTCTGGCACCGTATACCACTTTTCGTGTAGGCGGCCCCGCCGAGGTGCTGGCGCAGCCCTCTTCGGAAGAGGAAGCTGCGCAACTTATCCGCATCAGCCAGGAACTGAAGGTGCCCCTCACCGTCCTGGGAGGCGGTGCCAACGTGGTGATCAGCGACAGGGGTCTGCGCGGAATCGTCCTTCACACGGGTCGACTCAACCGTATCAGCCAGGAGGGCGACCTTCTCCGGGCAGAAACGGGAACCTCCGTGAGCACCCTGGCCGCCGCTGCAGCAGACCGAAACCTGGCAGGGCTGGCTTTCATCTACGGCATGCCGGGCAGTGTGGGAGGCGCCGTGTGGATGAACGCCCGGTGCTACGGAGGGGAAATATCTCATGTCCTGAAAGAGGTCTCCTATCTGGCTCTTACGGGAAGCCAGGCCGGCACTCCCGGGGTCTACACCTCCCGGCCCGAGGATTTCTCCTACAAGCGATCTCCCTTTCAGGAGGGGAGCCGCCTCATCACGGGAGCAACCTTTGCGCTGCACCGGGGAGAGCGCTCACCCCTGTGGGAAGAGATGCGCCGCAACGAGGAAGACCGCCGCGCCAAGGGTCATTTCGAGGCCCCCTGTGCAGGATCCATCTTCAAGAACAACCGCGACTTCGGGGCTCCCAGCGGGCAGATCATCGACGAGGTCGGGTTGCGCGGCCTCCAGCGAGGAGGAGCCCTCGTCAGTCCCCGCCACGGCAACATCATTATCAACACTGGCAACGCCCGGGCCCGGGAGATCCGAGACCTGGTCCTGGAGGTACAAAGCCGGGTCCATCAGGCACGAGGCATTCTTCTGGAGCCGGAAGTACTTTTCCTGGGGGACTGATCTCCCGGGAACACCCTCCATCTCCTAAAAACGCCCTTCCAGGGTGATCGATCCGGTCAGCTCCCGGGGATCGTCGCGGCGAACATCCTGGTCCACCCGCACACGCGGTATAAACCGCCATCCCTTTCCCAGAGGAACTCCCGCATCAAGGGAACCGTACCAGTGGGCTGGTCCTTCCCGGGAATCCCACTGAACCCGTCCTGCGGCGCTCACCGAGAGAGACCGTCGGCGCGCGCCCAAAGGAGCCAGGAGAGAGAAAACTCCCGCCAGGCTGCGCTGATCGCGGCTATCACCTCCGCCCGACACCCGGAACCGGACGCCCCCGCCGGGCGAACGCAGATGAAGCCGGGCCTCGCCCCGGTAGAGGGTAGCGATTTCCTCCCGGGGATACTGCCGGACCGTGCCCGCCAGAGCGACCCGATCCAGAAAGGGAGCCCCGGCAAGGCGAAGTCTGCCCGCCGAGACCAGCCCGTCCAGCTCCTGCCGTTGCGGCCCCGGCTGCTCCTCCTGCCACCCCCGGGTCTCGGCCCACCGCACATGGCCTTCCAGAATCGTTGCGCGATGGATACTCCGATGAGCGGCCTCAAGGGAAGAGAACCGGGAGTAGCGGGGCCTCCCGCCCTCGACAGTCCGAAACCCCCTCTCGGCGGCCGAGACCCGGCCGGACCAGCGCAAGACCGGTGGCCCCGCCGAGGCCGAAGCGGTTCCTGCCAGGCGGGGAACAACCGTGCCTCCGCCCTGATAGCGCCACATCTCGATCAGTGCCCGGGGTCCCAGAGACCGTGCCCACAGCCCATCGTCGCCCGGTCTTCGCCGGCGATCCAGCTCCCAGGTGATCGCCTGGCGTTCGCCCTGAGGCTCCCTCAGGGGCGGCGAGGGAAAGAGCCACCCCTCCTCCACCAGAGGCCGAAGACGCTGCTCATCCAGGGTGACCCGCGACAGAAGAACCCCCACACGCCCTGCCGATCCTCCAGGCCACAGATCAAACCACCCCCGGAGACCCTCCGTCTGGTACCGATCCTCCCGGGCCAGATACCAGATATCAAGCCCCAGAGGAACAGCCCCCCCTCCAAAAGAGAGAGCCGCACCAAGGCGATCCTGAGCCCCCTCATGAAGGGCTGGAACGAACCGGGAATCCTCGGAAAGCGCTCCCCAGCGGACGCCCCCCGCTGTGGGATCAAGAAAACGGTGGTATATTCCCCTGCCCCTGATCGGTCCCAGAAGAAGCGGGCCAGCCTGGACCCCCATGGTCCAGGAGAGGTCCTCCAGGGGCGAGCGCAGGGATACCGACTTTTGCTGATACCCCGCAGGAGCAGCCTCCTCCTGCTGGAGCATGATCTCCGAACTGCCAAGACCGAACCAGCGAACCGGCCCCCAGGTCCAATCGAAACGCCCCTGGATGAGCCCTTCCTGATCCAGGCGCAACCGGACTTCACCGCTTCGAGGGACACTCTGCTGCTGTTCCCGGGCATGCCCTCCCGGGCCCGTCAGGGAAGCAAGAAAGAGGAAGATCGCCAGGCGGCACCACCGCTGAACTATCGGGTGTCGTGATCGCACGACCTGCAAGACCGGTTTTCCGAACCTGCCGCTTTGATCCCGGAGAAACTATCCCGGAGATACCCCTGCAACGAGCAGGTGTCTTGTGCGGCATGCAGACCGGAAGGAGGAGAACCAGGAGAAAAAGAACCAGAAAAGTGAATGATCGCGGAAGGCCCGAGGCGTGATCCCCGGGAAGAGCGAGCGATGGGAATCGAACCCACGTCTTCGGCATGGGAAGCCGAGGTAATAACCACTATACGACGCTCGCACGATACCGACACAAAGATTATCACGCCGATCGGGGGTCGTCAAGAAATCCCCTTGACTCGTTGACTCTTGACCTTGATCACGCTACTCCTATGATTGGCCCGAACTACCGGAAGATCCATGCCCTGACGGGTCCGGCCAAAACGAAACCGAGGAGACACCATGCCTGCTACCAACCTGCTTGAGATATGTGCTTTTAACGTTGAATCCTGTCGAATTGCCCAACGGGCCGGAGCAGCGCGGATAGAGCTCTGCGATAACCCCGTGGAAGGCGGGACCACGCCAAGCTATGGCACCATCAGGCAAGCCCGGGAACACCTTGATATCCAGCTCTATCCCATTATCCGGCCACGCTCGGGGAATTACTATTATAACGACGACGAGTTCGAGATTATCAGGCAGGATATAGAGGCCTGCAAGGATCTTGGTTGCGATGGTATCTCTGTTGGAGTTGCCACGATCGATGCGGAAATAGATACAGAGCAGATGAAGCGCATCGTTGAGTGGGCATATCCCCTGGGGGTCACCTGCAACCGGGCCTTCGACGGCACACCGGATCTGTTTAAAGCCCTGGAAGACCTCGTTCAGTGCGGGTGTGAACGGATCCTTACCTCCGGCGGGAAAAGCAGCGCCCCCGATGCGGCAGACATCCTCGCCCGGTTGGTGGAGAACGCGCGGGATCGCATCTGCGTAATGCCCGGGGCTGGCCTCAAGAGCAACAACCTTGCGGAACTGCGCCGAAGGACCGGTGCCGTGGAATACCACGCCTCGACGCGCACGGTTGCGCCCAATCCGCTGCGCTACATCAACACCCAGGTTCTCGATTACGGCGATGTCTACGTTGCGGACGAGGAAGAGGTTCGAAAAATGGTGGGAATCCTGTCGGAATAAGGTGGGTTTACCGGGTGGTTTTAACGGTACAACCAGGCGGACCTGGCGATATCCCGGGACTTTTTCGGGATGCCCCCTCGGTCAGCGGGGCTCCGGGAAGACCACCTTGAAGCGTTCCAAAACGAGCATCATCCCTTCATCGGGCTGTATTCCCACCTCTTTGCATTCAAGCGAAAAAGCATCCCAATGAGCTTTTTTCCACCAGGCCAGGGTTTTATCGCCCTCGCCCTCCTCTTCGGCAAAATCGGCAGTAACTTCGTTGTATCGACACTTCGATACGGAGGTGATCTCTATGATGCAGCGGGGCTCGCCGTCCCAATTGGTAACTACCTGAAGGCTCCCAACTTCCGGCAACGCTTCGCCTGCATGGGTGTACCAGTAGTCCATGGAGCAGGTTGCCCGCTTTTCTCCGCGAAGAATCAGATCAGCGCACAAATTTGCGTTGTACTCATCCGAACAAAAACAGTCGGCACAGAAGGAAGTATACCTTTTCGCATCTTCCGGGGGTAACGATTCGAGATATTTTTCCAAACAGGCCTGGCTTCGCTCTTCCATGTACACCTCCCTAACAGTTTATCAGGAACGGGCCCGTCTGTACCATCTCAGGCAGGCCCTGGGGGGGGGCAAAAACAAAATCGGGATTCACCGATAGGGAGTCAGGCGGGTCAGGGTTTACCTGCGGGAAATATATCGGTCGTCACCACCTGCTGCCGAGCCCGGAGTCTGGAGTCTGGAGTCTGGAGTCTGGAGTCTGGAGTCTGGAGCCCGGAGTCTGGAAAAATGTTTCGCCCCGAGGCTTGACAGGGTCGGCTTAGTTAGGGTACACAACTATTGTTAGTTAAGCCGAACTATATTGGCTTGCGACACATCAATTACCGTTATGCGGAAACGTCACAAGGAGGACGACCTTATGCCTGGAAAAAACCGAACCCTGTTTGTTGGAGCTCTTGTGCTCTTGCTGGTCCTGCTCTCTTCGGGAATTGCCTTTGCCGAAACGGTGCAGCCCCCCCAGACCGGAGAAGAGGCGCTCATCACAGCCGTGGAGCGTCTTGACGAGTGGAGAACCTGGGAGATTCGTCGGGAGCTTCACCGGATTCATCACCACCTGGAGTATATGCCCATCATGGTCTTTACCCACGTGGGTATCCTGCTTATTCTGGTAGCGTTCCTGGGTATCAAGATCAAGGAGATGAAGAAACCTCAATCCTGAGGATTCCCTTTCTCGAGACCGCGCGTGCCCTTCTCCGGGCGGGCGCGGCGTTCCTCTTCCCCCCAGGCCTGTCATGACGATCCTCTTCCAGCTACAGATCATGGCCGATTCAGCGCGTTAGAGGTCCCAATTATGTCCCAATTACGTTTTTGGCACGCCTCTTTGCTTTTCCGGGGCTAGGCTTTGTGTATGAACCAATACATATCAGGAGGGTTTGTCATGAACCAGGTAACAAAGAGGGGTTGGCGCGTGACGGGGCGCCTCAGAAATGCGGCCGTGATGGGAGTGGTGCTGGCGGCCATGATAACAGCGGTTGCCTGCGATACGGGAACCAGTTCGAGCTCGGGACCGCGACGCCAGGAGGTTCCGGCGCCACCGGAAGGGGTTGAAGAGGCGTCTCTGATCTCCGATATCAAGGCAGGCGGGACGATCGGGGTGATTCACTTTGTAATCGAGGCGCTGGATGAGGAGATGTCACAGCACACAGGGTCTGTGACGGTGGACCCCGATGGCGAGGAACTAAAGACGATTCTGAAGAATGGAGGCACCGTCAGCATAGAGTTTAACCAGTTCAAACCAACTACCCCTGATGAGGGATTTCCTCCAGACCTGAAGGGCCTTAAACTGGATGGAACGATCACCGTGGAGGTTTCCATCGCGGATGAAGAGCAATCCCTTACCCTGTCCACAAGCACGCCCCTGGAGACCGGACTGGAGGGTGATATATCGCACCTCTCTTTTGATGATGCACAACTGATTTTCACCAAACTTCCTTTGGATGGTCACGGCGAGGAACCGCGCGGAGGATCGGGACAGGTGCGATTTGGAAAAGACGGGACCTGGCACGAAATGTCAGGAATTGTCGATGCCCTTCGCGCAGTAAGCAGCACGGGAAACCTTATCGAAGGCATCCTGGTGAAGCGCGCGCAGGCTCTCATGGAAGATCCCTCCAAGGAGAGTGTAACAAAGGATTCCGCTGTCCTGGTGGAGTGGCTGAACCGGGAAGAGGGGAAGCTGGCGATTCATCTGGACGGGTTCCGGCCGGGGGACGGGGTAACACTCCGGGGACGTTTTGACATGACTATTACGACGAAAGACAATGGAGACTGGGAGACGATTGAACTTGATGGAGCCTTGACTATCCAGGGCCACTCCCTGGGCTATATCGGCTTTGGCGCCGAAGGCGCAGGAGGGTTAGTCCTGGGCGACCTCAAGGAAGATGCTATACCGGGAGAAGCCACGGGGTGGGTCATCACCGACACCAGAAAATATGATGCCGAGAAGTTGTTCCGTTTTGGCAGGTTCCTGGAAGATATGGGGATCATGGGCGACTGATTGACAGAGGCCATCCCTGGAGGGATGCGTGAGCGGGCGCAGGGGCGCCGCAGGCGGTGCGGCCCCGATGAGGGGCCGTACGGGACCCCCGAAGCACGCGACCCCGGCCGAAGGGCCGGGGGCACGCCCGGGAGAGGCCCGGGGTTTGCTTTGTGAATATGCCGATGTGCGGTGATTTTTTGTTTTTTCACCTTCCCGGGGATAGACTTGATCTTCGTGAGGAGGGGTCATGAAGTTTCTGCCCGGGACGAGCGAGACGGGGCGGCGTGCTACTTTTGCCCTGGTGCATTGGGTGTGGGTTCTGGCGGGGTTCGTCCTGGCCGGGGCTGTGGCGGCGGGGGTTGATTTCTTTTTTCCAGGGTTCCGTGAGGGGTTTCCCGGACGGGTTCTGGCTCCGGGCGCGGGGGTGCTTTTTTTTGTCTGCTGGTCGGGGGTGGTGAGTTTTCTTCATTTTCATCCTGTGGGGAGGATCGCCCGGGCCATAGAGCAGGTGATCCAGGGTGATTATGCCACCAAGGTGCGTCTGGGCGGGAGTCGCCAGTGGGAGCATCTGGGGAACCGGTTTAACCAGATGGTGAGGATTTTTCGCAAGAAGATTGCTGTGGAGAAGTATGTGTCCAGGTCCACGGCCCAGATGGTGGAGAGTCTCAAGACGGGGGAGTTTTCCACGGCTCCGCACCGCCAGGAGGTGTCCATTTTTTTCTCCGATATCCGGGGGTTCACGCGCTACGCCGAGCAGAGCGATTCCTTTGATGTTGTTACCACGGTGAACGAGATTTTCAATATCCAGGTTGATCAGATTCAGCGGTTCGACGGGGATATCGACAAGTTTGTGGGCGATGCGGTGATGGCGGTTTTTCCGAACCCGGGTCAGGCTTTTCGAGCTGCCTGGGAGATCCAGAAAAGGATGGGGGTTTTCAATAGTGGCCGCGAAGAGGTTCTTTCTCTTGGTATTGGCCTTCACCATGGCACGGGTGTGGTGGGGGCTGTGGGGGGCCGCGATTCCCTGGACTGGACGGTGATGGGTGATGTGGTGAACACGGCGTCGCGGTTATCGGCTTCCTGTCCGGGGGGCTGCATTTTTGTGTCCGGCGAGGCTCACGGGAAGATGCGGACGCGCCGTACGGGCCGTGCCACAACGCTTCACTTGAAGGGGCGCAGGAATTCCCAGGAGGTTTTTGTCTTTGGAGAGGAGTTCTGTCCCGGAGGAGAGTCCTGCGCTAAAGGCGAGTCCTAGGGCCGGGGTGCCGGCTGGTTTGCCGGCTGGTTTGCCGGCTGGGGTGGCGATGGCTCCCGGTAGCGGTTGTGCCAGAGGTCTTTTCCGAAGCTGGTCGAGAGGGGTTCTCCCGGTGTGACCTGGTAGGTTCGTCCTCCCTGATCGTCCCGGTGAGCCCGAAGAAAGACCCAGTCCGGTCGGTTCTGGTCGTGAAGGCTTTTTGCCAATCCATAGAGGTGCGTCACAAAGAAGAGAGTAATGTTCCTGTCTACCAGAGCCTGAACAACGCCCCGGGCTATCTCGGAACCTTCCCCCTCGTTGGTGGCGGCAAAGGTTTCGTTCAGGAGGACCAGGGATCCCGGGACCAGGGCGTCGGCGATCTCGCTCATGCGACGGAGTTCTTCGTCAAGTTTTCCGCTGTTCATGGTGTGGGCCTCTCCCCGCCGGTAGTGGGTAAACAGGCCGCGACAGAGAGAGCCCCGGAAGGTTTGGGCCGGGACAAACATTCCCGATTGCATCATGAGCTGGGCCGTGCCAATGCTCCGGAGAAAGGTGGATTTCCCCCCCTTATTTGCGCCGGTTACGATTACCAGGGTTGATCCGTCGAGGATCGCGTCGTTTCCCGCCAGAGGTTCCGCAAGTTGCACCGCCAGGGCGGGGTCGTAGAGCCCCGAGAAACGGTGTTCCCGCGGTTTGGGAGGGTCGCTTCCAGGGGGTATGGAGCAGGGTTCGCAGAGGGGCATGCAGAGGGGGTTTCCACCAGCTTCCAGGGCGTCTCGCAGGTTCAGGGCTCCCACATAAAAGGAGAGTTCTTCCCGGAGGCGACCCAGGAATCCCACGAGATGGTCAGCCGATTGCAGGAGAATGTGAGAGGCTTTGTTGAGTCCCCGGTTCTTGATTTCTTCGATGATGCGATAGCCTATTTCGTCTCCTTCGGCCAGGGAGAATGTATAGGGCGAGGGGATTTTCTTGCGAAGCCACCCTTTCCATCGTCGTTCCCGCCGGGGCCGCAGGAGGGAGAATCGGGTGCACCTGTTTCCCGGCCCCAGGGTTGCTCCCAGGAGGGTTCCCTGATCCAGCCGCAGGATTTTGAGCATGGACCGGATCTCTTCCAGGTATTCCCGGGGCAGCTCCTCCTGGAGCATTCCGAAGAGGTGCCGAAACCCTTCCGACCGGAAGTGGTCCTGCTCGGTCCGGGCTGTCCGGCAGAGTTCTTCCAGCAGGTTTGTGAAGGCTTCCATGGGCATCAGGGCGTTTTGCAGGACCGAGGCTGGCTGGGTGGAGAAGATTCCTTGATAGAGCCGCCCCTCTTCTTCCATCACTGCTCCGATCTGTTCATAGAGGGCGCGGACCACCTGGGGGTTCTCCAGGGTGTCGCGCATCACCTGCTGGCGATAGTGGATCGTTTCAAGGGTGAGGGTGTTCTGAAGGAGCTGGTTCTCCATGGTTTTTCGGATGAGGGGATCTCCCTGGGCCATGTGCTGCAAGAGCGGTTCCAGTTCCAGATCGCTCATGAGGTCATCCGTGCGGAGGTTCTGAGGCTTTGGTGCTTCCTGCCGGGGTGTCTGGCCCGGCCCATCGTGGCCCGGAGGCGCACTGCCGCCGGCAGTGACCGAGGTAGTTAAAGCGGCCGAAGTAGCCGGGGTGGCCGAGGTAGCCGAAGTGGTCGAGGTAGCCGAGGTAGCCGAGGTAGCCGGGGTAGCCGGGGTGGGCGTGTCATGGGGGCTGTGAAGGAGAAAGACTCTCATGATCCTATCCTTTGGCATAGTTGCTCGTAGGTTAGTCCGTACCGGGCGGCCACGGCGGCGGCGTAGGAGCGACCGTCTGCGGGGGCACGGATGACTCGAAAGGTGCGACTTCCTTGATCGGAAGGATCAATTCCCGCCACCAGGCTCACCAGACCGGGGGTCTCCTCTGCCAGATCGTCCAGGAAGGTGACCATCACCGTCAGGGCTCGCCGGGCACGGAGCTCTTCCAGAACATGGCGCGATAATTCCAGGGCGTCTTCCAGAGTTGTGGAGGAAAAGATCTCGTTCAAAACCACAACCGAGCCGGGTTGTGTTTGATCCAGGATCTCTTCCAGACGGTGAAGGTCGTCCTCCAGGGCGCTGCGAAGTTCCTGGAGGTTCTCTTCCTTTCCGAAATGGGTAAGAACCCGGGGGCTGAGGGGAAAGCGGGCTTCCCGACCGGGGACAGGGCACCCCAGCGCGGCCAGGTGGAACTGCTGTCCCAGGGCCCGGGCAAAGGTGGTCTTGCCTCCCTGGTTCGGACCGGTGACGACCAGAACCTGCTCCTCCGGGGAGAGGGAGAGGTCGTTTTCCACGGGTTTCATGCCCTGATCGATCAGCTCCCGGGCCAGGACCGGGTCGTAGAGACCCCGACAGATGATCCGTGGCGGCTCTTCCGGCTTGCTCCGGGGCAGGTCGCCGGCCTGGTGGTCCCCTTGCAGACTGGCCTGCTGCCGGCAGGATGAGGAGGGTTCACCGGCCAGGGGATACGCCAGGGGATACACCAGGGGATACACCAGGGGATAACAGAGGGGAAGCCCCGCCTGCCGCAGGGGGGCCAGATAGTCCTGATAGGCCAAATAGAACTGGATTTCCCGATCGAAGGTCTTTATTCCGGGATCGATGCAATCCTGAGCGGATGCACAAAACGATTCCAGGCGGGAGAAGGTTTCGGGGTGCATCAGAGCGACCCGGTCCAGAATCTGCGCTTCCAGGTGGTTCATCGCTCCCGAACCCTGATAGTCTTTCAGATAGTTTCGGGAGGTCCCCTGGCGAAACTTTTCAAACAGGTTGTACACCGGCCCTTCCAGCTCTTCCTCTTCCTGCCAGGGACGAACCTGGATATCGGGAGGGTCCAGAAGAATACAAAACCTGATAGCTCCCAGTTCCTGCTGCAGGGCTTCCTGACGGGCCGACAACTGCCTGAAGGGTTCGCTCTCGCGGTACGAACCAAGCCAGTCGCGGAACCCCTTCAGACCAGCCGACACGAGGGGAGCCTCCGCCAGGGTCCGGGCAAGCCCCTTCAGGGCCTCGCAATAGTCCGTGACCGAATCCAGGTACCAACGGTGCTGCTCTTTTGGATACGAGGCCGCCCGGCCCAGGGCCTGGTTGCGCCGCACCGCCCACAGCTGCCGCGCAAAGGCGTTGAGTCCCTGGGACAACCGGGGGTTCTCCAGATCCCGGAATACCTCCTGTCGGAAAAGCACTTCGTCGGGAGTGGTCAGGGGAAGCGCGTAGAGAGGTTCCAGGCAGTATTCTGTTTTGCCGGCTGTGATATCGGCCACCGCCCGGTGAAGGTTCAGGTCAACCAGGGTCTGGTGCGACAAGGCTTCGGCCCCGGTCTTTTGGTCCGCTTCGTTTTCAGCCCGGAGAATTGAACTCATACAGTAGGGACTCCTCGGGTGCGAGGATAACGGAAGAATCATCTTTCATCAAACCGGCCACGGGAAGGCCCGGTAAGCCCAGGGGGCTACGAGGGCCACGAGGGCCACGAGGGCCACGGGGATATCGCCCATAAAATTATTTTCCTGAATTCTTTTCCTCTTTTACAGGATTACTCTGGACAGACACGTCAAAGGGGGTATAGTTAGGAACCATGGTCTCTGCACAGAATACCGCCACGGAAGACCTCATTCGTCTGAGCTTCTTCACCGACATGGCCCGGGATATCGCTGCCGCTACCACTCTGGAGGCAACGCTCCAGCAGGTAATGAAGCATATTGGCAACGTCTTTGCCCCCCGCAACTGGTCGCTCCTGCTGAAAGACAATCAAACCGGGGAGATGGTCTTCGCCGTAGCGATCGGCGGCGAAAACGTCGCTGCCCTTCGGGGAAAGCGGCTTCCCCCGGGAACGGGGATCGTGGGCTGGATTGCTGATAACCGTCAACCTCTGATAATCGAGGATGTCTCCCGGGATGCCCGTTTCGATCCGTCCATCGACGAACTCACCAAGTTCAAGACAAAGAGCATCATCGGGGTGCCGCTGATTGCGCGGAATCGGGTCTTTGGGGTAATTGAACTGATCAACAAGGTCAACGGCGAGGCCTTCACCGCCCTGGATATGAAGGTGCTCTGCACAATCGCCGATTTTGCCGCAATCGCAATCGAGAAGGCCTATTATTTCAGAGCCCTCCGCCGGGCTGCCCTGGAGGATTGCCTCACGGGGCTTCAGAACCGCCGGAGCCTGGGGCGCACCCTGGAGCGGGAGATCCGGCGATGCACGCGAACAGGGGCTCCCCTGGCGGCCCTCCTGATCGATCTGGATCAGTTCAAGGCTATCAACGATTCCTGGGGGCACGCTGCCGGCGACATGGTCCTGCAGCACCTGGCCTCAATTCTGAAAGAATCGGTCCGTGAAACAGACTTTGTATCGCGCTATGGAGGGGATGAGTTCATCGTGGTCATGCCCGAGACCGATCAGTCAGGAGCAGCCGAGGCCAGAAGGCGGCTGGAAGAGGCCCTGGAACGGGGAAAGGGGCAGGCCCCCGTTCCCTACAGCGTCAGCATTGGCGTCTACTCCGGAACCCCGGCGTCACCGGAAGAACTCTTCCAGGGAGCCGATATCCACCTCTACAGCGAGAAAGACCGGAAACGGGAAACGAGCCTGGACGAATTGAGCGAGCACATCATCGAGTTTATGGACGAGGCCTGCTCCAGCGAGCGCTCTTCCTGAAAGAGCGCTTCCTGAAAACCTGGATCCTCCCGGGATAGGAGCCCGCACCAGCGGTCCCCCTTCGTCAGGCTCGGCAGACCTCACCGGGGTGCATAGAGCCCCGTGATCATCCGGGGCACGTCCAGAATAAAGGAGATACTGCCGTCTCCCAGGATGGTGGACCCGCTGATCTCGGGAACGGTGCGGACCGCCCCGTTCAGGGGCTTTATCACCACCTGACTTTGCCCCATGATCTGGTCAACCACGATTCCCGCCCGTTGTGATCCCGAATCAACCACCACCACATTGGCGATGTCGGGAACATCTCCTCCCATCTTCATGTGTCTGCGCAAGTTCACCAGCGGCAAGGGATGTCCCTCGTGGTTTATAACCTGCTGTCCCTGACCCAGCAGGGCCGGGGCATCGCGAAGGATAAAACATTCCTTCACATCGTTCAGGTGGATGGTGAAAAACTTCCGGTCCAGACGAACCAGGAGGCTGTCAATGATGGCAAGGGTGAGGGGCAGACGGATTGTGAAGGTAGACCCCCGGCCCTGCTCGGACTCCAGGAACAGTTGCCCCGACAAACGCTCCACTTCGGTGAGAACTGCGTCGGTTCCAACTCCCCGGCCCGATACCGAGGAGACCTGATCGGCCGTAGAAAACCCGGGAGCAGCCAGGATCGAGAGAACCTCCTCCATTTTCAACTCCGCCTCGGGAGGAAGAACACCCCGCTCGACAGCTTTTTTCCGAACCTTCTCCAGATTGATCCCCCGACCATCGTCGCAAACCTCTATCTGCACCTGGGACCCTACGTACTGGGCCCGGAGCAGGATCTCTCCCACAGGAGACTTTCCTGCAGCAACCCGTTCCTCGGGAGATTCAATCCCATGATCGACACTATTGCGGATCATGTGCACCAGCGACGACTTGAGAACATCGATCACATTCTTGTCCAGCTCCGTGTCGCCCCCTTCTACCTGGAGATCCACTTTTTTACCCATATCCTGGGAGATATCCCGCACCAGTCGCCGAAAGCTTACAAAGGTGTCCTGGAGCGGCACCAGACGCATCTCCATAATCCCCTCGCGGAGATCTCCCGTGAGGAAGTTCAGGTTCTCCGCGATAGTGTTCAAAGCGGGATCTTTCAGCTCCGAGGCCCGGCGAAGAAGCCGTTCCTTGAGCGTTACCAGCTCACCCACCAGATTAACGGCGCTGTTTATTTTGTGATCGGGAACCATCAGGGACGAGGACTGCACCTTCTGTTGATGTTTCTTGTGCTGATCCTTGAAAAAGTTCTGAGCCTCCAGGGAAACGGCCACATCGCTTTCCCGTGCGTAACCCTTCTCTATTGCCAGCTCTCCCAGGCGCTTGTTTTTTTTCTGTTCTTCCAGAAGTTTTTCCACGTGCTCTTCCGAGAGATTGCACCGTCTCTGGAGAATCTCACCCAGCCGTGGCGGGTCATCCCCTTCCTCCACAAAGGCCACGGGCGTCACCTCCACGGCGCTGTGGGCCGCAATAAAGATGAACACCTCCTCCACGGTTTCCTTCACCGCCGTGGAGGAAAGGAGTATATCGAAGTCGATATAGCAGTGGGTCGGTTTCAGCTCCTTCCAGGCAGGAAGACGACGATCGTTGGCGAAGATCAATAGCTCGCCCAGCTCGGCCAGTTCCCGAAAGAGCGGGATCACGCTATTACCGCTCTGGAGAGCCGACTCCTTTGGCCGGAGGCGGATATGAAAGACCGTTAACGGGCCCTTTTTCCTCTTTCGTTGATCCTGCTTTTCCAGACCGGGCCTGCCCGACCCGTCTTGCAACGCCCCGCCCCGGGAAGAATCGGGCGAGGCCGATCCCCCGGCAGCCTCCGCCAGGGGGGGCTGCTCCTCTGTCCTGGAGGGGAGGAGATCCAGAATATCCCTCCATCTTCCGGTGTCGGCCCTGCAATCCGGATCGTCCAGCATGACCTCTATCCGATCCAGCCCCTCAAAGGATGCGTCGATGATCTCCTTTGTTACCTGGAGCGCCCCCGAGCGGAGTGAATCGAAGACGCTCTCCATGACGTGGGCCTGTTCCGATATGTTCTCAAACCCGAACATACTCCCCGATCCCTTCATGGTATGAACGTTGCGGAAAATCCGATTCAGCAATTCCTCGTCCCGGGGATTCTCTTCAAGGGTAACCAGATCCTGCTCGAGCTTTTTCAGAAGCTCCCGTGTTTCGATACAAAAGGGTTCGCTGGAAAAATCCATTATGTTCTGTCCTCTCTCTGTCCGCCGGGCCGGGATGATCCTTCCCCGGCGGGTCGGAAGAACTGGGTGCACCCCAACTCATGAAGAGCCTCCTCAAAGACAGCTCCCGCCGCAGAGGTCAAGTCGAGCGGGATCGAGCGGGCCGAGGCCTCCCGCACCAGCGCAAGAAGGAGCTGGACGAAGGGAAGCTCTGCAAAGGTGACGCCCCGGGTATCTACCCGGAGCAACGTGCCCTCTTTCTGATCCAGAGCTTCGCCAAGGATTTGGTAGAGCTCGTCCACATCGCCGATTGTCACACCGCCCTGAACCACAACCGTCCGAAGACCATCCTGGTCCTGCATTTCAACCTTTGCCATATAACACCCCTACATATCCTCAAACTCAAGATCGATATCGTCGGGCAGCCCCTTGCCTGTATCCTGGGGAAGGGTTATCCCCGTGATCCGGGGTACCTCCCGGGACTTATTTCCGGCCGGGGGTGAAGCTTGTGGCCCGGACGGGCTCAGTGGGCCAGAAGACGAGGCCCTGCCGGAAGCACTCTCTCCGGCCGCCCCCGGTCTCGGGAGAGTGGTTCTCGGGGGTTCTGTTTTTTCGGCGATCCCGGTTTTCCCGGACCTGTCGGGTTTTGCCGGCCTGTCGGCCGGCCCGACATCGGTATCAGTATCGTGGCCGTCGTCACCGTCAGCACCGGTATTGAAAAAGGAGATCGCCGCCTCCAGCGCGCGGGCCTGTTGCAAAAGCCCCTCCGAAGCAGCCGCCAACTCCCCGGTTCTGGAAGTTTGCTCCTCGCTTGCCGAGGCAACTTCCTCGGAAGAGGCTGCAGTCTGCTGCACTACCTGGTCCAGCTGGAGAATTGCCTGGTTCACCTGCTTTGCCCCGACGCTCATCTCCCGACTGGAGGCGCTTATCTCCTGCACCAGCTCCGAGGTTTTCCGGATATTGGGAACGGTCTCCTCCAGAAGACGGCCGGCTCCTTCGGCAACCTTCACCGAGGAGATGCTCAGCTCACTGATCTCCTTGGCCGCTTCAGCGGAGTTTTCCGCCAGTTTTCGTACCTGCGTAGCGACAACAGCAAAGCCCTTTCCGTGTTCACCCGCCCGGGCCGCCTCGATGGCGGCGTTCAGAGAGAGCATGTTTGTCTCCCGGGCAATATCCTCGATGATGCTGATTTTTTCAGCAATCTGCTTCATGGCCAGGACCGTTTCTCCCACGGCAGCCCCGCTCTGCTCGGCGTTTATCGCCGACTGGGTGGCAATCTTTTCTGTTGCCTCGGCGTTGTCAGCGCTTTGCTGGATATTTGAGGTCATCTGCTCTATCGAGGCCGAGACCTCTTCCACCGAAGCGGCCTGCTCCGAGGCCCCCTGGGAAAGCTGCTGGGCGGCACTGGCCATCTCGCCTGCACCGTGGGCAGTGTGATTGCCGATAGTCGTAAGGCTGCTGCTTCCGTGGGCAACCTTCCGGGCTGAACCCTTCACCTGAAGGACCACCTGGCGCAGGCGCTCCTGAAGGGAATCAAGGCCACGCGCCAGAACACCGATCTCGTCGGGCCGGCTGGCCGCTTTCGGATCTCCGGCGGAATCAAGGGAGCCCTGGGCAAGCTCCTCCAGCCTTTGGGCAGCGCTTCTGATCGGCGCGGCGATACGCCCTGCTACAAGAACCGTGGTTATCACCACACCTGCCAGCGCAAGGATCACCGCTCCAACGATCACCCAGGCCAGACGATATACGGGAGCGTTGATATCGGAATAGGGCAGGAAAAAAGCAACACTCCAGTTGTTTGAACCCGGGATGGGGGCAAAAATACCGTGATACCGTTCTCCCAGGGGATTCCGGAAATCCCCGGCACCGGCAGATCCTTCGGTAATCCGGCGTCCAATCGTCTCAAGTCCCGGCCAGTCCGGTGCGTCCAGCGTATTCAGGTTCATAACCAGCGCCGGATCGGGATGGCCGATCACCAGGCCGGCCCCATCGACGATAACACCGTGGCCAGCCTCTCCAAAGTTCATTCCCCGGGTCATCTCCACTATGGCGTCCAGGGAGACCGCCGCAGCCAGCGCGCCCTGGAGCACACCGCGATCATCGCGAACCTCCTGGGCAATCACGGTGATACCGTTTCCCGTGGTGGAGCTCACCAGCCCGTTGTCGACATAAAACGAGGCGCCTCTCTTCAGGATGGCCTCGGCGTAATCGCGGTGCATGAGGTTTCCTGTGTAGGCAGCGCTATCCACAAAATCGCCCTGAAGATCCAGGAAAAAGTAATCCTCGTATTCTTCGGGCCGCCGGTCATGCCGGGCTATCAGGGTGTCCGTGACTGCCTCAAAATCTCCCCGAAAAAACTCGGGCGACGCCGAGACCTGGCGCAGGATCTCCCGGTTTCCCTCGATCCATCGCCCCGCCTCGGCTGCGCGGGCAAGGACAATCTCCTGAACCAGTTCGTCCACCGTTCTTCGTTGGGCGCGTCCTCCCTGCCACAGCAGGAAAGCACCCATAAGCAGGAGCAACAGGGCCGAGACGCCTCCGAAGAGAAAAATCATCCTGCCCCGCAAGGTCTGCAGACCGGATACCCGATATTTTTCCTTTTCCCTCATAACAGCTTTACCCTTTCTGTTGATTCCTGTGTTGTAATCCTGTGTTGAAAAATCTTGTGCACAGTAAAAAGTATGAGACAAGACCGGCCTGAACGCAACGGCCGGACGAAACTCCCCCGAAGTTCCCTATCTTTGCATCGTGGTGGCGGGAAAGCCGTTGTGTGCAGGGAAACCCGTGGTATAATATTGGAATCCGCCGGGTTCATGCACGGTGGAGGTCTGCAGGCGTGGCTGGTCTGCAGATGATGTAATAATAACACTCCGGGAGGCCGCCTGTGGAATCTTCACTATCTCGTCCCTGCTCCAGCGACAGGGTGAGCGCTGTTTTGGAAAAAGTTCTGAAAGCCCATCAGGAACTCTTGTCGGAGTCCCTGCCCGAGGGGGCAATCGGCGAAGCTCTGGGAAGAGTGGGCGAAGCCGCTCACGTGGACCGGGTCTACGTGTTCCAGAATCACACCTCCCCGGAGGGCGTTGTCTGTACGTCCCATCGCTTTGAGTGGGCAGCATCGGGGGTCTCCCGCGAGATCGACAACGAGACACTCCAGGATCTGCCCCTGCGGGAATCCGGCTACGGCCGCTGGCTTGATCTGTTTCTTGAAAACAAGCCCGTCTTCGGAAATATCTGCGATTTTCCCGCTCCCGAGCGTCCCATTCTGGAGGAGCAGAAGATCAAATCGCTCCTCATTCTTCCTATCTTTGCCGAGGGAAAACTCTGGGGGTTTGTGGGTTTCGATGACTGCACCGACCAGCGGGAATGGTCTGCGACGGAGATAGATCTTCTTTTTTCACTTACCATCGTCCTGGACAGAGTCTTTTCCGGAGCAACACTGCTCGCTTCCGAATCAGCGACGATGGAGCTGATCGCCTTTATCGGACGCATGCGGGAGATCCACGTCACCATGTTCTCCAGCTTTTCCGAGCAGGAACTGGCCGAGCGCACCTGCGCACGAATCAGTTCGCTGGTTCAAGCCTACCGTTTCTTCAGCACCCGCCCCCCGGCCCCCCAGGTGGAGGTGAAGGATCTCTTTGGAGCGATACAACCCTTTTTTGAGACCCTTCGCGACGAGAGTGTCGCCCTGGGAGTTCCCCTGCCGCCTCTGGAGCTGGAGATCGAGGCCTTTTGCCTTCCCTTGGCCCGGGCCCTGGATCTGGTCCTTACGGTAACAGAGGTCCTGGCCATCCTGGGGCGATCGAGGGAGATCGACGGGGCAAGCCTGACCCTGAGCATCGCCCTCACGGACAACCATCACCAGGGAGAACTTGCCGTGTCTGCCCGCAACGAGCCCCCCTCCGGCTCTTCCCACACCTTTGCCCCCGACGGAATGGCCTTCCTTATGCTCCGCCCCCTGCGGGAGCGGCTTAGGGCGGTGGAAGCCCCCCGGAAGTGTCCCGGGCAGGTTTTCAGGCTGATTTTCCCGGTGTAGCCCCAAAGCGCCCGACCAGCCTGTGGCAGCGATCACCCCTCGATGCGGTTCTTGCCCTGGTGCTTTGCCCGGTACAGAAGCGCATCGGCCCGCGATACCAGGACCTGGGCGCTCTCCTTTCCGTCAAAGGCGGCCACGCCGGCGGAGACGGTGATTCCCGATCCCTGGAAGTCATGATCGGCCAGGACACGCCGGAGTTTGTCCGCAACCACCCGGGCATCGTCCAGATCGGTTTCGGGGAAGATTGCCAGAAACTCTTCCCCCCCGTAACGCCCCACGATATCGCACTTGCGGAGGTTTTCCTCCATAAGCCGGGCGATCCCCGCCAGGACCTCATCGCCCTTTCGGTGCCCCTGGGTATCGTTCACGCCTTTGAAGTCATCCACATCGATCATGGCGACCGAAAGCTCGCGCTGATACCGCTTGGCCTTGGAAATCTCCTGCTCCAGCCGATCATAGGAATAGCGGTGGTTGTACAGCCCCGTGAGGCCATCCGTTACGGCCAGCATCTCCAACCGTTTTTTGAGCTGGTAGGACCGGACGTTTACCTTTATTCGGGCCATGAGTCCCGCCGAATCGAAGGGTTTGTGGATGTAGTCGTCGGCTCCGGCGCCCAGAATGTTCGAGAGCGACCGCTCTCCGCTGAACTGGGACATGCTGATAATGATCGCGTCCTGATGCTCCTGGCGGATCAGCGAGACCAGATGATCCCCGGAGATGCCGGGAAGAACGATATCGCAAATGTAGAGATCGAAAGGATCCTTTTCCTGGAGGAGCTTTTCGGGGTGATCGAAGAGGGTCACCGAGGAAAACCCGTTCATGGAGAGGATGCGCGATACGATCTTGAGCGTTACCTGGGAGTCGTCCACAACGGCTATCTTGAGGGTTCGCATGAAACGGGAGAGCTCATCGTCCGAGGCCAGCGTCTCCAGATACCGGATAAAGCGGTCTTCCGAGAGCTCGTTCTTGAGCATATACTCCACCACACCCAGCGAAAAGAGCCGCTCCCGCTGCTCCAGGGAATCGGTCGATGTAACAACAATGACGGGAATATCCCGGCTTGGCGTACCGGCCATGGCGGTGATAAGTGATTCCGCTCCGCCATCGTCGAGTTTCAGCGCCGTGACAACCAGATCGATTTCTTCCTGAGCCATCGTCTCGAGAGCGTCCTCTTTGGTGGGCACGCTCACCACGGAATGGCCGCACCGGGTCACCAGCTCCCGCATTACCTTCCTGAAAAGCTCGCTTCTGTCAATATGCAGTATCCTGAGCATAAGCACCTCTCGCTGTGGGGTTCTACCTGTCCGGGAAAGTATACTCCAACGGCACAAAAAAATCTCCTCGCTGATCCCCGGGGTGCCGAAAAAACCACGAAGTTCCTATTGATTAATTTTGTTAGGCATGATTAACTAGAGCACGAAAGGAAACAGGTATGGCAAAGACATTGATTGTATTCGGCTCCTCCACGGGCGCCACCGAGGATGTGGCCCGGTCGATCGCACAAGCCCTGGAAAACGCCGACGTTGTGAACGTCACCGACTGGAATGAGGACTCCCTGAAGGAGCTGGGGTCCTTTGACCTGATACTGCTGGGAGCCTCCACCTGGGGAATTGGCGATCTCCAGGACGACTGGCATGTGAAGCTCGGCCTTCTGGAACAGGCACCCCTGGCGGGGAAAAAGGTTGCCCTCTTTGGCACGGGAGATCAGGAAAGTTATCCCGACTCTTTTGTGGACGCCCTGGGAATACTGGCCGAGGCAGCAGAACAGGCGGGAGCGACAATCATCGGCCAGACCTCAACCGAAGGCTACACCCACGAGGAATCCCGGGGGGTGCGGAACGGTCTCTTCCTGGGGCTGGCCATAGACCAGGACAACCAGGCGGAGCTCACCGAGGAGAGAATAGCCAACTGGATTTCCACGATTAAAGCCGCCGTCTAATCCACGGCTTGTTTGTTTGTGTCGGCTCACCTTTTCGAGGGGTCCAGCACCCGGACTGCAACTCCCGGGGCCAGGACCCCTCGATCCTTATCCGCCCATTTATCATTTTTTCCCGCCTCTCGCTTTCCCGCATCTTACTGGCGCCACCGGCCTCACCTTTGGCCACGATACCGGCGTAACGTGAAAACGACATAATTTGACATACCACATACTGGCGATTCAAAAGAAACTTTTTTGTTGACGATTGTTACAGGTAGCTCTACAATACATACGGTCGAAGAAATTCTTCGGTGCTGTGGTTTACATCTACTTAATAAGGAGCAGGAAATGGTAGAATTTGGTTTGTGGGATCCTGTAGTTTTTCTCACCGCTTTTGGTGGAGGACTGTTCGGTGCATCGATCGGCGCTCTGCCGGCCTTTATCTTTACCGGTATCATGGTCATTGCCGGTGAGATGCTGGCAATAAACGGCGGGGTTGACTGGGTAACTGGCGGAATCGCCTTCGGTACGTTCTTTGCACCCAACATCGCCTTCGGTGGTGGTGTGGCTGCGGCAGCTTTTGCGGCCAAAAAAGGCATGCTGGACAACGGAAAAGACATCGCCACTCCCCTGATGACCTTCGGCGTAAAGAGCGATTTCTGGCAGGTCCTCGTGGTTGGTGGTATCTTCGGAATCATCGGTCACATCATCAACGCTTCTCTCGTCACGGTTGGGGCTCCCACCGATACGATCGCCGTTGGTGTCTGGGTAAGTGCCCTTATCGCCCGTCTGGCCTTCGGAAACACCGGCCTTTTTGGCAAGCACGACGCAAGCGTCTCCCCCAGCCGCATGGCTCTCGCAGAAGATCGTTCGAACGCATGGCTCCCCTTCATGAGCCGCCCCGAACTCATCTTCCTGGTTGGTATCAGTGTTGGTATGGTCTCGGGATGGATTTCCATCCTCACGGGAAGCGCAGTCATCGGTTTCGGTATCGCTGCATTCTCCCTGATCTTCCTTGAAACCAAGGGACCCATGCCGGTAACGCACCACATCGCTCTCCCCGCAGCCCTGGCCGCTCTGGCGGTTTTCGGAGGCGGAGCTCCCGTACTGGTGGCAGTGCTGGCGGCAGGACTGATCGGTGTTATCTCTGCCTTCCTGGCAGAACTCCACACCCGGTTCTTCCTGGTTTGGGGTGACACCTTCATTGATCCCCCGGCCTTCGCCATCTTCGTCATGACAACCGTTGTAATTCTGGTGTTCTAAGAAACTCCTTTCCGGTTACATCGGGAGCGGCCCGGCACACAGCCCGGGTCGCTCTTTTTTTGTGCCCCGAATCCCGGCAGGCCCGCCGGCGGCCCACCGTCGTCAATACTCCCGGAGACCTGTCGCAGAGTGCTTGTCTTTCCCCGTTCCAGCGGCTATCCTTGCAATGGCCTGTCTTGATCAGGCCTCTACCGCAAATCGTCCGGAAATCGTCCGGAAATCGTCACAGCTGGTGTAATCACATCCGCCACCATTCCGCTTGACCTCAACATGAACACCATATACAGTGTGTATAAGTTTCAAAACAAGCTTTCAGACACCATATAGCCTAAAACAATTTTTCCGGGAGGAACCCCATGGAGACCACCACCACTCACCTGTTCCGCAGTGTGGTAAAACGAAACGGACAATTGGAGCCCTACGACAATCATAAAATTGCCCTGGCCATCGAGAAAGCCTTCAAGGCACAAAATGAACCGATTTCCCGGGAACAACTCTATAGCATGGTAGAGGATGCCGAAAACCGGCTGGCCCGGCACCTGGAGGGACGTCACCCCAATTCAGCCCCCGCGATCGAAGAGATCCAGGACGTGGTGGAAGAGACCCTGATTCTCTCAGGCCAGGTGGCTGTCGCCAAGGCCTACATCATATACCGGGCCCGCCACGAAGCGATCCGCTCAACCCGCTCACTCATGCTGGACATAGAGCATACCATGGACGGCTATCTGGACCGCTCGGACTGGCGGGTCAACGAGAACGCCAACGTGAACTTCAGTTTGGGCGGCCTTATCCTCCACAATTCCGGAACCATCACCGCCAACTACTGGTTGCGCAACGTCTATTCTCCAGCCGTGGCCGAGGCGCATCGCAACGCCGATTTCCACATTCACGATCTCTCCATGTTCAGCGGCTACTGCGCCGGCTGGTCCTTGCGGCAACTCATCTGGGAAGGCCTTGGCGGCATATCGGACAAAATCGCCAGCAAGCCGGCAAAACACCTGGGAACGCTGGTTCAGCAGATGGTGAACTTCCTGGGAGTCATGCAGAACGAGTGGGCCGGAGCCCAGGCCTTTTCCAGCTTCGACACCTATCTGGCTCCCTTTGTAAAGGTAGACAATCTTGGGTACGACGAGGTGAAACAGGCGATACAAAGCTTTGTCTTCGGCGTGAACACACCCAGCAGGTGGGGAAGCCAGGCGCCCTTCACCAATATTACCCTGGACTGGACGGTACCCCCCGATTTGCGCGATCAGCCCGCCGTGGTGGGAGGCCGCGTCCTTGACTTCACCTATAACGAATGCCAGGAAGAGATGGACCTTATCAACAGAGCCTTTCTGGAGCAGATGATAGAGGGCGACGCCAACGGCAGGGGCTTTCAGTATCCGATTCCCACCTACAATATCACCCAGGATTTTGCATGGGAAACAGGGAACGCCCGGCTCCTCTTCGAGATGACATCCCGCTACGGCACCCCCTATTTTCAGAACTTCCTCAACAGCAACCTCGACCCCTGTGATGTGCGGTCCATGTGCTGCCGGTTGCAACTGGACAAGCGGGAACTTCGGAAACGGGGGGGCGGGCTCTTCGGATCCGACGAGTTCACTGGATCCATCGGCGTGGTTACCATCAACCTGCCCCGCATCGGCTTTCTGGCCCGATCAGAAACGGAGTTTTTCCAGCGCCTGGATCACCTGATGGACCTGGCCGCAGAGAGCCTCACCATGAAGCGAAAGGTGGTAAACCAGCTCATGGAGAGCGGGCTCTTTCCCTATACGCGCCGGTACCTGCGACACCTGAACAATCATTTCTCCACCATTGGCCTGGTAGGGATGAACGAGGCCCTGCGCAATTTCATGGATAAGGACATCAGCGATCCCGAGGCCCGATCCTTTGCCGGAAAAATCCTGGACCACATGCGCGAGCGCCTGGTGAAATACCAGGAGGAGACGGGAGATCTTTTCAACCTGGAGGCAACTCCCGCCGAGGGAACCAGTTACCGTCTGGCAAAACACGACACGGAGCGGTATCCCACGATCATCACCGCCGGAGACGACACCCCCTATTATACAAACTCCTCGCATCTGCCCGTGGAGCACACCCGGGATCTCTTCGATGCCCTGGATATTCAGGACGAGCTCCAGACAAAATACACAGGGGGCACGGTGTTTCACGCCTTTCTGGGTGAGGCCATCGAGGACTGGCAGGCCTGTGCCTCGCTGGTGCGGATAATCGCCCAGAACTACCACGTACCCTACTTCACCATCTCCCCCACCTTCTCGGTGTGCCCGAGTCACGGATACCTGAGTGGCGAGCATCACACCTGTCCCCATTGCGGTGAGGAAGCCGAGGTCTATTCCCGCATCGTGGGGTACTATCGCTCGTTGAAAAACTGGAACAAGGGGAAACGGGCCGAGTTCTCGGAGCGTGAGACCTACCAGATCAAGAAGGGAGAGCGCACCGCCCTGGAACCCCATGCCTCTTGAGAGACTGGGGATACAGAAAACAACGCTCCTTGATTATCCGGGGCGCGTGGCGGCGGTGCTGTTTACCCACGGGTGCCCCCTGCGCTGTCCCTACTGCCACAACCCGGAGTTAATCACCGGCCCCGAACCGGATTCATTCATTCCCCGGGGAGAGATTTTCGAAATCCTGGAGCGCCGGAAGCATCTCCTGCAAGGGGTGGTCATCACCGGGGGAGAACCCCTGCTCCACCAGGACCTGGGCGACCTGGTGGAGGAGATCGCCTCCCTGGGACTGGCAGTAAAACTGGATACCTCGGGAGCTTTTCCGGAGCGCCTTCAGGAGATACTCGGGAATCACCCTATCGATCTGGTCGCTCTGGATCTCAAGACGGCACCCGGCCAGTACCACCGAGTGGGAGGCAGCGGCGAAGCGATACTCCAGTCACTGGAGGTTCTGCGCTCCTGGGGCGGGCGCTATCTGCTTCGAACCACCCTGGCCCCCCAGGTGGTGACAGACCAGGATCTTGCCTGCCTGGAAAACCTGGTGCTCCCCGGCGAGGAGTGGAACCACCAGCCCCTGAGAGATTAGGGGGATACCCCGGCAGAATCTTTCTGACCGGGGATCACTGGCCGGGAAGAGGACGTCTCCCGAGGCAAGGCCTCTCCGTCCCGCGCCTGGATCATCTCGGATATCATGGAAGAGAAGACACCACGCGTGATCCCGCGCCCCGGCCGGAGGTCTTCCAGACGGACCTTTTCATCCACTATGTCGAGGAGCGTTCGGTTGGGGAGCACCCTGTCGGGGGGCACGTTTTCTCCCTGGGCATAGCCCTCCCGAACCTGGTACAGGGCCTCCAGAAGGGCCTGTTTCCGGGAGGAAAGGCTGTAGAACCGCCGTGTGCGAAGAAAGCCGGGCCTGCGCCCTACCTGGGGATCCAGATCCTGAACTTTCAGGTTCTCCAGGATATACCGCTCCAGGAGGCCCTTCTCCTGAAGAAGGGCAAAGAGATGCTTTTGAAGCTCGAAGAGGTGAAGCACGTCTTCCAGAGCATAGACGATAGCCCCGGGATCAAGAGGGCGGCGCATCCAGTTGTACTGCTGATATTTTTTCTTTCCTCCCACCGGGGCAATGCCAAGAGTCGCCTCGAGGACCGCCGAAAGACCACGCTTTTCAAACTCCAGAAGCTCCACGGCGGGACGCAGATCAAGAAGCCCCCGCATACGTATGTTCTGGGTCCGGAAGAGCAAGGCCCGGTCGCTTGCCGAATCATAGGTGATCTTGAGCAGGTCCCGATCCTCCAGAAACGCCCGAAGCGGGTCCATGGAAACCCTCCGGGGATCTACCAGGACGGCCTCGTGGCCATCGAAGATCTGGAGCAGACAGAAATGCTCCCCGTAGACGTGAAGATTAAACTCCGCTTCCAGATCAAGGGCCACAATTCCGACACGCCGTTGCGCAAGACTATCCCGGTAGGAAGCAAAGAGCGGGTCCGAGTCAATATAGCGATACTCCCTGGTATCGTTCTGCAAAGGAGAAGTCTCTTTCATCGCACCAGCCTATCCGTTCCGGAAAAACCCCGCAAGCGTTGCAGGGGACCTTCGGCCCCACGTGCCAAAACCCTAAAAAAATTGTACCTTCCCTGCCATGATTGTCCTGCTCTCACCCGCCAAGACCCAGAACTTCCAGTATCACCCGTCCGTGAAAGAATCCTCGGAACCACGCTTTGACAGGGAAGCTCGGGAAATTGCCCGCTGTCTTCAGGCCTTATCTCCCCGGGAGCTGGCCCGCCTGATGAAAACAAGCGATCGCTTGTCCGGGGAGACAGCCGAGGCGTTCCGCCTCTGGAAGGAGGAACGGGCCCCCCGCCTCCAGGCGATCTATGCCTACACCGGCGAGGTCTACCGGGCGCTGGACGCTCCGAGCATATCCGAAGCCGATATCCTCTACGCCCAGAACCATCTGCGCATCCTCTCAGGGCTCTACGGCCTCCTGCGGCCCCTGGATTCGATCAGCCCCTACCGCCTGGAAATGGCCACTCCCCTCGCCGTGGGAGAGAAGAAAAACCTCTACCACTACTGGAGAGAAAAAATAACCCCGGCCCTGGGAGACGAAGGAGCTCCCGTTATCAACCTGGCTTCCCAGGAGTATTCCCGCATCATCGTCCCGGCGATGCTCCAGGGGAGCTTTATCACCCCCCTCTTCAAGGAGGACCGGGGAGACACCTGCAAGACGATCGCCATCCATGCAAAGCGGGCCCGGGGGAAGATGGCCCGGTGGATAGTCACCAATCGGCCCCAGGGGGTTGAAGATCTGCAGAGCTTTTGCGCCGACGGCTATCGGTACCGGCAGGATCTCTCGAAGCCGGACCAGCCGGTCTTCGTCCGGACCGTGCCGGGATGATCCGCTACATTCTCTTTCGTTTTTTTCAGGACCTTGTTCTGGTCTATCCCGTCTACGTGATCCTTTTCCGGGAATCGGGTCTTGATTACCTGCAGGTATCGTGGCTCCTGGCAATCTGGAGCGTCCCCGTAATCCTCCTTGAGGTTCCTTCGGGAATGATCGCCGACCGGTGGAGCAGGAAGTGGTCTCTGGTGATCGGTATGGCCCTGAAAGGAACAGGATTTCTGGTCTGGCATATCCGCCCGGACTTTCCCGGCTTTGCCCTGGGGTTTATCTTCTGGGGACTGCAAGAGGCGATCAATACCGGAACAACCGAGGCACTTCTCTACGATGCCCTGAAATCCCGAAACAGGGAGGCGCGCTTTGTTGAAATAGCAGGCTGGGGAGCCGCCGCAGCCCGGGGGGCCATATTACTCTCTCTCCTGGGGGGAGGATTGCTCTTTGCACATAGCCCGTCGGCGGTGATGCTTCTCTCATCTCTGGCCATGGCAGCGGCGGCGCTCTGCGCGGCGACACTCCCGGAAGAGAGATCCTGCCTGGCATCCCCCGACAAGCCCCCCTTCTCCCTGAAAGAGGAGGTGTCTCTGGCCATGGCCATCCCGGGGCTCATCAAGTTCGTTCTCTACGGAAGCCTTGCCACTGTTGTCTGGGGGGTCCTGGATGAGTACGATTTTCTCTTTGGCCACACCCTGGGCGTTCCCCTGGCAGCGATCGGTCTCTGGGGAGGAACCCGGTTCTTTCTGGAGGCCCTGGGCTCCGGACTGGCGGCCCCCCTGCAACGCAGATTCAGGCTGGATAATCCACTCCGGCTGGCCTGGTGGATCGCACTGGCAGCGGCGGCGCTATGGATGGGCGTGATCACCGGGCACCGCCTCCTCTTGCCCCTCTACTTCGGTTTTTATCTCATGATGGCGGCCGCCGAGGTTATCTACCAGGGATGGATCCAGGAACGAATCAGCTCCGAAGGCAGGGCGACAGTCTCCTCGCTGGTATCGCTGATTGCCGAGGTTCTCGGTTTGGTCCTGCTCCTGGCAGCAGGACCGGTGAGCCAGGGGTGGGGGCTGAAGGCGCTCTTTATGGGAGGAAGCCTGGTGATCGTCGTCGCCACGGCACTTTTTACTGCGCTCTGGAGAAGGGCTCGACCCTGAACTTCGGGGCTCCTCTCCAGGCCACCCCGGGACTAGCCAGGATGAGAAGGCCCTTCGTCGGCCTCCACCCGGTTTCTTCCGCCTTCCTTGGCCCGGTAGAGCGCCCGGTCGGCCCGCTCCACCAGCGATTCAGGCGAATCGCCGGGAACGGCCTGAGCCACCCCAAAGCTTGCCGTTACGCGACGGGGTATCTCAAAATCATGGGTAGCACAGGTTCCCCGGAGCCGCTCCGCCAAGGCAGCGGCCTCCCCGACGGAGTTCTCCGGACAGAGCAGAAGAAACTCCTCTCCACCCCAGCGCGCTACCGTATCGGTATCACGAACCCCCTCCCGCAAGAGCCTTGCCGTCTCCCGCAAGACCTGATCACCCCCGTGATGACCAAAGCGATCGTTGACGGTCTTGAAAAAATCGATATCCAGAAGAACAACCGAGAAAACCCCTCCGTACCGTTGCAACCGGGCCAGCTCCCGGTGCAACACTTCACCAGCTTTGAGACGGTTGGAAATACCCGTAAGCGTATCTGTGGCAGCCACCACCTCCAGCCGATCCCGGGCCTGCCGGAGCTCTTTGGTTCGCTCCTGGACCAGCCGCTCCAAAAGAGTTGCCTGCTCCTCCAGTTTTGCCACGGGATAGGATTCGTAATCTCCCTCACCCACCGAGGGAAGAGAGATGTGGAAATGCTCAATGCACCACATCCCCCGGTTGGGGCAGTCCCGAAAAACAGCCGTGAACCGACAGTTGAGAAGATCCACCCGTTGACCCAGAACAGACGCATGAAGATCGGCCTCGGCGCGGACAAAGCCTGAATCACGGCCAAGGGGAAGGGCCTCAAGAAAGAGCAGTTCGTGAGGAATCGGATCGGGGGCCTGCTCCAGATCCCGGGCAAAGAGTTCCAGGGACTGCTCCAGGGAATCGCCCCGCTCGTTTAAAGCCGTTCCAAACCCCGTCATGTGGGGACTCAGGAAGGGTATTATCCCGTCCATATTCCGTTCGGTCAGGTACACCTCAAGGAATCCGAGAAAGGCTTGTTCCAGCTCTTTGGTGTGACGCAGGTTATGGCGTGGACCACCCCGCTTGTGCCGACCCATGAAACGGCTGTATCCTCTCGGCCTTTTACCAGCGCTCCCACCGGACGATCTCGTCCAGGGCCAGACGCGGTTTTTCCGTCACCTGGGGATCTTTGGGGTATCCCAGGGGGAGCAGCTCCACCACTTCGATCTCCCGGGGGATTCCGCAGATCTCCCGAACCGCCGAAGGATCGAACTTTCCGATCCAGCACGTGCCCAGACCCAGCTCCACGGCCGCCAGGGTCATATGATCGATGGCGATCGCCACATCAATGGGGTAGCTCTCAAGGCCACAGGTCATCTTCTCCCTGGCCGTTTCGGCGCAGCAGACGATCACCACCGGGGCTTCGCCCACAAAGGGCTGATTTCCTGCGGCGTGCATGAGCTGCTTCCGGGTCTCTTCCCCGGTGACCACCACCAGACGCCATTCCTGGCGATTTCTCGCCGAGGGTGCCAGGCGCGCCGCTTCCAGGACGGCCTCTATCTTGCTGTGTTCCACGGGCTGATCCGAGAAGGCCCGCACGCTTTTCCGTGTTCTGATTGCTTCCTGTACAGTCATGCCTCTAGTGTAATCAACCAGAGAGAAAGGGGCCAGTCTTATCCCTTGACTCCCGTGAGAGCAATTCCCTGCACGAAATATCGTTGAAGCGAGACAAACAGCGCGATCACCGGCAACGTGGCCATCACCGCCCCTGCCATGATCTGGTTATAAAAAATCCGGCTTTGCCCCTGGAGCAAAGCGATTCCCACGGAGAGGACCCGGGTTCTGTCGGAAGAGCTGATAATAAGAGGCCAGATAAAATCGTTCCAGGAGTACATCACCGTGAAAATCAGCAGCGCCATTACAGCCGTCTGGGTGAGGGGAAAGTAGAGCTTCGCAAAGATCCCGAAGTGGGTGCATCCATCAATTTTACCCGAGTCGAGGAACTCATCGGGCAAGGTAAGGTAAAACTGCCGCAACAGGAACATACCGAAGGCGCTGAACATTCCCGGCAGGGCCACAGCCAGAAGGGTATTCGATAACCCCAGAAACCTCATGATAATGTAATTGGGAACCAGGATCATCTGATGGGGCACCATCAGAACTGCCAGAAGGCCCAGAAAAATCATGTTTCTTCCGGGAAATCGAATCTTTGCAAAGGCGAAAGCCGCCATGGAACAACACAGAATCTGTGAGACAGAGCGCAGGACCGTTACCATGATGGTATTTCGATAGAACAGCAGAAAAGGAAGATCCCGCATTACCAGGGCATAGTTTTCTGTAACGGGGTTGCGGGGGAAAAACGAAGGAGGCGTCATCATCAGCTCCGCCTCGGTTTTCAGGGAGGACAAAGTCATCCAGATGAAAGGGAGGGCCATCAGGATTCCGCCTCCCAGAACGACAATTCCATAGATGACTTTTCTTGCAACATCACCTTTTTGCCGATTTATTCGATTACCCATAATGAACCCACCTTTTCTGGAAAGAAAATTGCCCGATCGTGATGGAAAGGACAACCGCAAAGAGCACTACCGCCTGAGCTGACGAATACCCCATGTTGAAGAACACAAAACCCTGTTCGTAGATGCTCATGACGACAGTGCTTCCAGCCCGATGCAGAGAACCGGGAGGGTCGGACCCCAAAATAACAAAGGCAGTGTCAAAAACCTGAAAACAGGTGATCAGCTGCGTGACCAGGATAAAGAAAATGGAGGGTGTCAAAAGAGGGAGGGTAATGCGAAAGAAGCGATCCAACCCGGACGCTCCATCAATCTCGGCAGCCTCATAATAGCCGCGGGGAATACCTCGGATCCCCGCGATGATGACGATGAGGTTGTATGCCACTCCAAGCCAGATCCCTATGAAAACAATGGAATAAAGCACATACGAAGAGGAGGAGAGCCAGGGAACGGGGTCTATGCCCAGACCTGCCAGAACCCTGTTGACCAGTCCGAATCGCATATTCAACAACCACTTCCAGACAAGGGCGGCGGCCACGGGCATCGTCATAAGAGGAAGGAAATAGAGGGTCCTCAGATGCCTGGTTACCGCAAGGACATCATGAGCCAGAAGCATTCCAAAAGAGAGAACCAGGAGAAGAATCGCAGGAACAACCAGAGCCGTATAGACGGCGGTATTACGAAGGGCTGACAGAAAATTCACATCCTCCACAAGAACGCGAAAGTTGTTTATCCCCGCCCACTCCATGGCAGAGAGTCCGTCCCATTGGTGAAAGGCCAGGAGCACCGACCACAAAATCGGTATTATGTAGAACACCAGAAGTCCTATCGAGTTCGGGGCGATCATCAAATACCCCTGGGTTGATTCCTTCTCGATCCACCGAAGCCAGTTCCGATCTTTTGGCACACCCTTCATCGCATCCCCTTTTTCATACATCCGGCGCGGCCGGTTAACCCCGACGCGCCGTATAACCTGAATAGTGGTTATTCTGCAGCCAGAACCTGGTCCATTCCTTCGGCTATGGCTTCCATAGCCTCGGAAACCTCCGAGGCTCCCAGCCAGACGTCACGCATTTCCCGCATCTCGATACTCATCCACTCCGAGGTGTTTCGGGAGACAGGATAGGGCCAGGAGTAGCCCTGGGCGTCGATGAAGACCTGCAAATCCATTGAAGGAATCGCTTGTACCCAGTCATCAGCCATCCCTTCGTAACTGGGAATGGTGACCCCCTCCTCAGCCAGCCGGGCAGAAAATTCCGGAGAGATCAGGTGTTCCAGCAGCAGCCATGTCTCATCGGGATATTTCGTGCGAGCCGATCCAGCCCAGCCAAGGCCGTGGATAATGGAGCGTCGTTCCCCCGTGGAGGGACTCTTGGGAAGAGGCGCAACATTTACATCCTCGCCCAATGCCCCGTACACAACCGGGACAGACCAGGCACCGATCGTTGCCATGGCTGCGCTGCCGGAAACGAAGAGATCCAGCGGATTGTTCAGCTCGTAAAGCTCCTGTCCTGGCGGTGCCGACCGATCCTTGTACATCAGATCAACCAGAAACTGAATCGCCTCAATGCTCCCGGTATCCCGGAAACCTGATGTTTTTCGATCCTCCGAGATGATCCGTCCTCCGTTCATGACCATGAAGTTGTAATAGCCGGCCTGACTGTCGGAGTTTGCTATAAACCCGTATTGTCTTCCCGAAGAGCGATCCTTTGTCAGAAGCAACGCTTTTTCCCGCAAGGTGTTCCAGTCCCAGGTCTCATCGGGATACGACAGACCAGCTTCATCGAAGAGTCGCCGATTGTAGGCCAAGGCGATCGTATCGAATTGCTCGGGTATGACGTGAATTTCCCCATCCAGGCGATATCGATCGATCAGATCCTGCGGATACACCGAGGGATCTATCCCGGCTGCATCAAGGTAGGGCTGAAGATTCAAAAGGTGCCCGTTTTCTGCATAGCGGGGAAAGTTGGGTACGTTCATCCAGAATACGTCAGGAGCCGTCCCCCCCACCATGGTAGTCTGCAACCGTTGCCAATACTGCCCCCAGGGCACAATAGTTGAAGTAACACGGATGGCAGGGTGAATTTCCTGAAATTCCGCTATGGCCGCATCGATTACGGGTTTCTGCACATTGTCCCAGTACATGATCTGCAATGTCACCGGGCGATCATCGCCGGAGTTGCAACTCATGATTGAAAAAGCCAGGACCATTCCTGCCATAACGGCTCCCGACACAACCAGTTTCTTTTTCATGCCAGATCCTCCTTGATTGGTTCTGCTGGTTTGGTTCTTTTTGCTGAGGCTCCTCAACAGGGTCCTCTGAAGGGGGATGTCCCCGGCATCAGATCCCGCCCTGGGCCATCACAAAACTCCATGTTCTTTCTTGTAGACCCCCAGATCGATCGTCTTGCCGGTCTGCATGGACTCTTCGGCTGCAAAAGCCATGACATGGCTCTCCATGGCCAGATCCAGGGTTGTCTTCAGAGGAGTCTTCCGATCGCTCCGAAGGTGGAGGACCAGGTCCCGCACAATACCCTCGTCGCCTCCACCGTGGCGGGTGCCGTTATGACACCCCCCAAGCGAGATCGTCTGAACTTCGCCGGTTCGAAAATCGTGCACCTCCAGGACTTCCCGCTCCATGTGACCGCGAATCTCGCCCGTTTCTCCCATAACCTTGAGGGTGCGACTGGTATCGTGGGTAAAGGCGCTCATGGTAAAGGCCGCCGTGATACCCCGGGAAAACTCCAGGGATACCACCTGGTGTTCGACCATGTCATTGTCACAGGCGTAGACGCATCGCCCGTAGGGCCCCTCTCTCAGGGCCCGCAGGATACCCTCGGGAGAAAGATCGGTGGTGATCACGTTCACGGGCCACCCCGTTTCTCCCTGGCGATAGACCTTCGGGGCATAGTAGGGACAGGGTACTTGCTGAGGACAGCCTTCCAGACAGCGCCGGGGAGCACCAGCAGGGGCGTTTTGGCCAGAGAAAGTGCCCCTCGTCCCCATCGATGCCAGGGAAATGCCCTCGCCGTCGACAAGATAGGAGAGAATGTCCAGATCGTGGCAACTTTTGGCCAGAATCATGGGCGAGGAATCGGCCCGGCTTCGCCAGTTGCCCCGCACAAAACTGTGGGAATAGTGAATATGCCCGATGTTTTCGTTATGCTGAATACCCCGAACGGCTCCGATCGCACCCTGATCGATAATCCGTTTCAGGGCCATAAAGAAAGGCGAATAGCGCAACACATGGGCAACAGCAACGCTGACGCCATATTTCCGGGACGCTCCATGAATTTCCAGACACTCTTCCAGCGTCGGGGCGATCGGTTTTTCCAGAAGAAGATGATAGCCCTTCTTCATGGCCTCCACAGCCGGCTCCAGATGCATCTGATCCTGGGTGCAGATGAAGGCGGCGTCGGCAAACTTCTTTTTTTCCAGAAGGCCTTCCCAGGATTCAAAGGCCCCCGACTCGGGAATTTGCTGTTCCTGCACGAGCTGGTTCCGTCGGGCCTCATCCGGCTCGGCCACTCCCACAATCTGTAATTCGTTGGGATGACGCAAAGCGTAGGAGGCATAGGCATCGCGGCCCCTGCTGCCGGCGCCGATTACTACTGCTGTTACTGGTTCCATGAAAAACCCCCGCGTTGGTTGTTGATTTTATACAGGGTCAGTATGAACCTCCTTTTAAGAAAAACCATGGCAAAAACGCAGGTTTATTTACCATTTCCGATGGTGCAGGCATGATATACTGGAACCATGAGCGATCCCGAGATTTCGTCCCTTTCGCACTGTCTCCACAAATCGGTGGAATCTCTCTGGTCGGGTATCAAGAACCCGGGCAACTATTACAAGGGGAAGGGAACTGTTCTCTTCCCCGTGCCGGAAAACATTCTTCTTTTTTACCGGGACCGATTTCACCCCCAGAGCCTGGGAGCAGAAACAAGTTTTCACTACCGCCACGTTCTCCTGTTTAATCTCGCCCGACCCATCAGGATTTTTCTGGACGGCTCTATAATTCATCTCCACCAGGGAGAGGGGTTGCTGATTCTCCCCTATCAGTACCATCGCTTCATACGCGAGGGTCAGGGCTGGCTCTCGCTGGCCTTTCTGACCTTCGAAATTCCCCCGACAATTTATTTTGAGGGGTTGCGCTATACCCCCTTCACCTACAGCGATGAGACGCTTCTACTGCTGGAAGAGACTGCCCGGACCTTTATTCTGAACCAGGCCAGAACGCTTCCCTACTGCACCGCACTCCTGCTCTCCCATATCGCAGAATCCTTCGATGAGACCGATCACCAGGTATACCAGCGAGCCCAGACCGAGACGCTCACGGGAGAAATATTGAAAACGGTGTACCACGAGAAAACGCGAACCGTGAGGGGTCTTGCCGCCACTCTGGGATACTCCGAGAATTATCTCCGGACGCTTTTTAAAAGAACCATGGGGCAGACCCTGGGGCGTTTCATCATTGAGGTTCGCATGACCGAGGCGATGCGCCTGCTCTCCCAGGGAACTACTCCCATCGGAGCAATCGCCGAGTGCTGCGGCTATGAGAGTATCTACACCTTCAGCCGAGCCTTTAAGGATTTTGCCGGAGAAAATCCCTCGGCATACCGAAAACGACGGCAAGCTCCTCGAGATGGCGCCCCGAGAGATCAGGAGCGGTCTGAAAAATTCACAGGATAATTTTTATATTTGTGGATTTTATCGTTAAAACACGATAGCCTTCTCCAGGACGATACCGATGCGGCCACCCATTCCCTCGCTTTAGAGGATGCCTTTCCCCATCGGCAGCGCAGAATTTTCCGGACAATGCACCTGGAAGAAAAACCTGTCCGGTCTCAAGACCCCGAAGGCAAGGATCAGAAACCATGAGGAAACGAACACTGAAGCATCCGAGAATTTCGAGGAAGTTGCTCCTGAGCATGGCAACGCTCACCGCTGTGGGGGCTGCTGTTTTCATCATCGGCTCCGCCCGATCGACCCCCCTGGAGGCCCAGGAGGAGAACAAATCAACGCTGGCAGATCGGGACGGACAAGCCGAGCCCAGGCTGGTTCGCGTTATTGCACCGGAGCGCCGTGATTTTACCGAATACGGCGAATACTTCGGTGAAGTCCGGGGTATTGCCCAGGCCGCGCTCAGCGCCGGAACAGCAGGCCGGGTGGTTGCCCTCCACGCCCGGGAGGGAGACCTGGTCCAAAAAGGTGATTCCCTGGCAGAGATCGATCCGGAACAGGCCGAACTGCGCTACCGCACGGCCCTGCTGTCCGAGGAACTGGCCCGGGAGAGCTACCGCCGGGAGCAGCGCTTTCTGGAACAGGGTTCATCCTTTCAGGTCCGGGTTGATCAGGCCCGTCTGGAATGGCTCCAGGCGCAATCCCGCCTCCTGGACACACGCCGACTGCGAGAAGATTCCCTGGCAATTACACCGATCTCGGGAACGGTGGTGGCCCGACATATCGAACTGAACGACCACCTTGAGCCGGGGGACGTGACCTTCCACGTGGCAGATCTCTCCCGGATGGTCGTTTCCGTGGGAGTGCCCGAAGCTGACATCGCCGGCCTTCGCGAACTGACTCGTGCAAAGGTTTTCTTCTCGAGCATCCCCGATGGTTCCTTCGAGGGTGTTCCCCGAACCTTCTCGCGCCGCAAGTCCGACCGCACCCTGACCTACCGTGTGGAAATCGAGATCGACAATCCCCGGGGAGTTCTGCTGGAAGGACAAACCGCCCGGGTGCAGCTGGAGCTCAGGAACCACCCCCAGGCTGTCGTTGTCCCCAACCGGGCGATCTTTACCCGCGGCAACCAGTCCTTTGTCATGACCGTGGAGGAGGGAGTTTCCCGGGAACAACCGATTCAACCGGGTCCTTCCGACAAAACGGGAACGGTCGTCCTCGAGGGGCTCAACGGGGACGAACTGTTGGTCGCCGAGGGATTCAACCGCCTGCGCCACGGCACCCGCGTTGCCATAATAGACTAGGAGCCCGTCATGATACGCCTCTGCATAGAAAAATACATGGCCGTTTTTTGCTTCACGGTCCTCATTGCCGTTGTGGGCGTCATCGCCTACATCACCTTGCCCAGGGAATCCTCGCCCGAGGTTCGACAGCCCTACATCTTCATCACCACCACCTACGCCGGGGTTCCCGCCAATGATATCGAGACTCTGGTAACTCAGAGGATCGAACAGGAGCTGGAGGGCCTGAACGGCCTGAAGGAACTGAGCAGCCAGAGCCGTCAGAACGTCTCCTTCATTTTTGCCGAGTTCACCTCCGATGTGTCCGTGGAAGAGGCTTTGCGGAGAACCAAGGACCGGGTGGATCTGGCCATACCGGAACTTCCCGACGACGCCGATCACCCCAACGTGCGGGAGTTCAGTTTTTCCGACTGGCCCGTTTTTGTGGCGGTTCTCTCCCACCCCGATGGCGTGGAGGCGATTGATCAGGCATCGCGACTCCTCCAGGAAGATCTTCAGCGGATTCCGGGCGTACTCGATGTGGAACGCGCCGGGCATCCCCTGCGAGAGGTGGCGGTTGAACTGGACCCCTTCCGCATGGAAAGCTACGGATTTTCCATCGACGATGTCACCGGAGCGATCCAGCGCGAGCACGTGACAATTCCCGCAGGCTCCCTGGAGAGCCAGGAGAAAAACTACGCCCTCTCCGTAACGGGAGAGATCTCCGACCCCGCCCACTTCGGCCAGATTATTCTCTCCCAGGGCGATCGACGGGTGCCCCTTTCAACGGTGGCTCATGTGGCGTTCCAGAATACCCCCGACCAGACCCTCTCACGTTTCAACAGCACTCCGGCGATAACGCTGAGCGTCAAAAAACGCCTGGGTGCAAATATTATCAACCTGGCGGATACCCTCTCCGCCCGAATCGAGGAAGCGGCGGCTGATCTGCCGGCAGGAACAGAGGTGGCCATTTCCTACGATATGTCTGTCTATATCCGGGATATGCTCATGGATCTGGAGAATAACATGGCCACAGGCTTTGTCCTGGTCCTGCTGGTGACGGTGCTCTTTCTGGGAAAACGCAACGCCCTCTTTGTGGCACTGGCTATTCCTCTGGCGATGCTTCTCTCCTTCTTTGTGCTCCAGATCATGGGGGTAACGCTCAACTCCATTGTTCTCTTCAGCCTGATTCTGGCCCTGGGGATGCTTGTGGACAACGGGATCGTGGTGGTGGAAAATATCTTCCGTCACCAGGCCCAGGGGAAAACACCGGCCCAGGCCGCGATCGACGGCGCCGGCGAAGTGGCCGGTCCCATCGCGGCCAGCACGGTCACCACCCTCCTGGCCTTTTTCCCGATCATCTTCATGCCGGGAGTCATGGGGGACTTTATGAGGTTTCTTCCCATGACGGTGATCGTGGTCCTCTCGGCGTCGCTCTTTGTGGCGCTGGCCATAAACCCCGTCTTCTGCGCCCGTTTTCTCTCGCTGAACGAGAAGCAGCGCCGGCGCATGGAGGAGGGAGGCGGAGGGTTCCTCCGATTTCAAAACTGGTATACCTGGATTCTGCAACGGGCAACCCGGCATGCAGCAAAGACCGTGGCCCTCATAACGGTACTGGTTCTGGCCGGCTTTGCCGCCTACGGTACCTTCGGGGCAGAGGTTCTCTTTTTTCCCGATCTTGATCCGGAGCGGGGCCGTATCCGGGTGGAGGCTCCCCAGGGAACGCCTCTGGCCCGAACCGACGAGACGGTCCGTCAGATCGAGGCCCTGATTCCCGAAACGGCCATGTCGATCCAGAGTTATTCAGCCCTCTCCGGCAGGAGTGGTGGCGATACCGAAAGCCATCTGGGGACGGTGGATCTCACCTTCAGCCCCTACGCCCAGCGCGAGATCCCCGGACGGACCGCCCTGGACGAGCTCCGCCGGAAGGTGCAGGCGATCACCGGAGCGGTTGTAACGGTAACAGAAGACGATTCAGGGCCTCCCACGGGGGATGATATCTCCTACGAGATTCGTGGTGACGATTATCAGGTTATGGGAGAAATCGCTTCCCGGGTTATGGAGGTCCTTCAGGCCCGGGATCATCTTTTCCGGAACCTCGATAACGACCACGAGGCCAACCAGCCGGAGTACCGCATCACCATTGACAGAGCGCGGGCAGCCCATTTCGGGATCAGCACCGCCGAAATAGCCGGGACGATTCGTTCCGCCGTAACCGGCACCAGGGCCGGGACCTTCCGGTTCGACGACGAGGAATACGATATCAATGTGCGCTACCGCGACGATGCCCGGGACTCCCTGCGCACGCTCCGGGGTGTCCAGATTGTGGCCCGCGATGGCCGGCGTGTTCCTTTGAGCGCCGTAGCCTCGGTGGAACCCCATTCCACGGTGAGCGTCATCAAGCGGCGAAACATGAACCGGGCCGTCAGCGTCTGGGCGAACTTCAACCGGGAGGTAGAAAACAGGGGAGCGGTGATCGCCGAGGTGGAAGGGGAGATCCAAGCCATCCAGGAGGATCTCCCTCCGGGCTACTCCATCGGCGCAGGAGCGGGATTCGATATCCGCGATGAATCTACAACGTTTCTGATGCAGGCCTTTCTGGTGGCGGTATTTCTGATCTTTATTGTCCTGGTGGCGCAGTTCAACAGTGTGATGGATCCGTTTATTATCCTTTTCGCGGTTTTCCTTTCCCTGGGAGGCGTCTTTTGGGGATTTGCCCTGAGCGGGAAGAACTTCATCGTGATCATGTCCGGCATTGGGTCCATAGCCCTGGCAGGAGTTGCCGTGAATAACTGTATCGTTCTGGTGGATTACACCCACAGGCTCATATCCCAGGGCATGGCCTGGCGTCTTGCCGTGGTCGAGGCGGGGCGAACCCGGCTGCGGCCGGTCTTGCTGACGGCTCTCACCACGGTGCTGGCCCTGGTTCCCATGGCGCTGGGGATAAGTTTCAGTGTTCACGAGTTCCGGGTTATTGTGGGCAGCGAATCCAGCGAGTACTGGACGGCCTTCGCCTGGACGATGCTCTACGGTCTCTCTTTTGCCACGATAACAACCCTGGTGGTGGTTCCGGCCCTGCTGACCATCAAATATCGGGCTCTGGAGCGATTGCGCCAGCGGAAGGAGCCCCGAGAGGCTGCTCACAACGCCGAAAGCGCCTGATCTTTGGCCGGATCGAAGTTCTCAATCAGCGTGGGGACAACTCACGGGAACATTCGCCTGTTGAAGCAGTTCGGCGTGCCGGCCGCTCTGCCTCAATTCCTGAAGCCCCCGGTTGAACTGCTCCAGACGGGTTCGGTTCTCCCCGGGGTTTCGTGAGAGCAGGAGATGGAGATCCTGGCTTCTCAGGAGTGTGTCATGATGTGTCACCCGGGCCGCCTCCTCTGGCGGGAAGTGCTCCCCAAGAAGACTGTAACCGGCCAGGGTGTTCATGGGAAAGAGGTCGATGCGGCCGAGCAAGAGTTTGCGAAAGTTATAGATATCACGGGAAACCCACTCCACATCCAGGGTTCCCTCCTCCCGGGCCTTCATGAAAGCAGCCCCGTAATCGTAGCCGCGGGTAGCTCCAATAACAAACCCCTTCAGATCCTCCACGGTGTTCCAGGAAATGGAACGGTCCTTCAGGTGGAAAAAGGACTGGCAGTCAGATACGATCGGGTCCGAGACAAGAAACACCTCTTCTCGCTGGGGGGTGCGAAACCATCCGGGCGTACCCTCCAGAAGATCACCTTCTTCTGTATGCAGGAGAGCCCGGTTCCAGGGCATGAAAAGATAGCGGACCTCAAGGCCGGCCTGCGCGAAAACCTCGGTTATTATCTCGGCCAGAACACCGTATCCCGGCTGGTCCCGAGAGATGTAAGGGGGGAAATCATCAACCCCGAGACGGATCACCTGGCGAGAATCTTCCTGGATAGCTCCCAGGGGAGCAAGGCACACCAGAAGCCCCGAAAAAAGCATTGCACAAAACATTCCGTGCCTCGGGACCGGGCTTTTCCTTTTATCCAAGGGGTTCCTCCGATGCATTCCGGTCTGACATGGTCCTGCTGGATTGCGGGGTAGAAGCTCTCTCCAGCAGGGGTTTGAGCTCCCGGACCCCCGCGGGTTTGACCAGGCACCCCAGAGGATCTACAGCTGTCACCGCCTCCTGATGAAGCCGATCGGCATAGCCCGTCATGAACACTATGGGGACCCGGGAAAAATCCCTGATCTGCCCGGCGGTTTGTATCCCATCCAGGGGGCCAGCCAGGCCGATATCCATGAGAACGAGATCCACCGGCCGGGACCGGAGGCACCGGAGCGCTTCCTGCCCCGAAGCGACCCGATCCACCACGCAATGGCCTTCCGCTTCCAGCTCCAGAGCAAGGTGAAGAGCGATAAAGACCTCGTCCTCCACAATAAGAACTGCCAGCGACCTCTCAGCCATGAGAAACTCTCTCGGTGTAACCCTCGGTGGAAAAGACGATATCCCAGCGGACACCACCGGTCCCGGCAAAGCTCACCTGCCCCTGTAACTGGTTTTCTCCTATCGCCCGAAGGGTCTGAAAACCAATGGTGCTCACCCGTCGCCAGTCAAAATCGGCACCAACCCCGACACCATCATCGGCCACGGTGAGGCGAAAGAGCGAACCCTCCAACACTTCCAGGATGATCCAGATCATTCCGCCACGCCCCTCGGGAAAGGCGTGTTTCAGGGCGTTGGATACAAGTTCCACCAGCAACGTGCCGCAGGGGACGGCTGTGTCGATCAGGAACGACACAGGATCGATCTTCATGACAACATGGTTTCGGAAATCTGACATCCCGTAGCTCTGAAGGATCTCTTCCAGGAGTTTTCGGAAGTACGGTTCCATATCGATGCGGGAAAGGTGTTGCGATTCGTAGAGCGCCTGTTGCACCAGAGCCATGGCAAGAATCTGGTTATCCACATCGCGCACCGTCTCCTGAAGCTCCCGGTTATCCCGAGCCTGGGCAGCCCGAAGCTTGAGAATAGCCCGAACCGATTGGAGGGTATTTCTGGTTCTGTGATAGAGTTCCTGTAGCAGAGACTGCTTCTCTTCCAGGGTAGAACGAAGATTGTCCTGAGTCTGTTCCAGGCTCAGGATCGCCTGATCGGCGCGGGAAAGCATGGCGTTCAGAGCCCGGGATATCTCATCCAGTTCATCGGGAAAGGTGCCCTCCCAGGGGCTGCGAGAGAGATCCAGTCTTTTTCCCGAAGGCCGGGCCGGATCAAGGGTGTGAAGAAATTCCGAAATTTTTCGGAGAGGCACGAAGATAAGCCTCCGGGCAGCAAAAAATACGACCAGAGCAAATCCAAAGATCTGCACCACGCTGGCGGCGGCGATCGCTGAGGTCTGACGCAGAAGAATTTGACGAAACTCCTTCAGGCTGGTTGTTACCTGGAGCTCTCCGATCAAACGATCCTCCTGACCGAAGCGGTACACCAAGGGGAAGATATCCCTGCGCCCTCCCCGGGAGGGTTCCCTGCCCTTCTCCAGAAGGAGGAACGCTTCGTCCTGCCGGGCTTCCAGAATGGCCCCGTACTCCAGGTGGGGCAAAAGAACCAGCCCCTGAAGAAGAAGCTCCAGCTCTTCTTCATCAAAATAGAAGAGACGTGACGAGATCAGGGGAAGATAACTTTTCCCGATCGTCTCAAGAAGGGCTTCACGGTCGGCCAGTCCCCGCTGATAATACGTTCTCACCTGATACGCCATGACTGCCCCCGAAAAGAAAACACTGGCCACGGCCACAACCAGCAGGTACTGGAGAGAGAGACTCAGGGGATACGCCTTCACTGATGTTTCTCCTTCGTGGCTTCGGCATCCTCCCCGACCAGATCGGGGATTCGGGAGAGAGCAAAATCATAGCGGGTCATTTCAGGGTTATAGTGCTTTGAAAAAAGGCGATAGTCCACGTCCCGGTATACATCCTGGAGCGCCAGGATCTGTTCGGCGTTATCACGGGTGGCACCGTAGGGCCGGGGGGAGAACTCACGGCCGGTATCACGGAAAAATTCGATTCCCTGGAGGTAATCGTAGAGGTACACCACCATTTCTGCGTAGGAATAACTGGAGCTCGCCACCGTGGCGGTGAACTCCCCCGACAGAACCGCCTGAAGCCCGACCCGGGAGAGATCGAGCCCTCCGGTGAAATGAGTCTCGCCGGGAACTCCCTCCATCGACCGTATCCCCTGGAGCACGCCCAGGGCCAGCTGGTCACTGGCGGCCCAGATCACCGAGACCTGGGGATAACGCTGGAGGAGACGAACCGTCATGAGCCGCCCCTCCTCGGGGGTCCACCGCGTGGGCACAGTCTGAAGAAGTCTGGCCCGGGGATGATCTTCCACGGCTCGACGCAACCCCTCTTCCCGAAGACGGGAGCCAAACCAGGAAGTATCACCACCTACTCCCACCACCTGGATGAAGCCGTCCCTGTCATACCGGCCCCGGGCTTCAGCAGCCTCGATCAACGCCTGCCCCAGGAAGAATCCTTTTGCCTCCTCGTCCTCCTGAAAGGTGCCAATCCAGGAGGAGATATCCTGCCCGGGGCCTCCGCCCAGAGCTTCACGATCGCCGGGGAAAAGAGGACCCTGGATAAGAAAGGGTATACCTCTTTGGTGCGCTGCGACAGCCAGGGGTTGAGCCTGCCCGAAAGCTACGGAGAAAATGGCTGCCGCCGGGGTTGGGTCTTCCTGCAAAAGGCGAACTCCCTCAAGGGATTTGGCAAACCGATCGTCCACGGGGAACTCGAAAAACCGTATCCCGATTCCCAGGTCATCGGCTGCCGCCGCCATGGCGCGGTGGACCTCGGGCCAATAGGTGTTTCCCTCGGTAGTGGGAGTGAAGACCGCCAGAAAGGAACTCCCACAATCTGTCTCTGCAGAGGCGACCTCACCCGGCGCAGCAGATATCAGGAAGAACAGGGCCCCACAGAGGACCAGCAGACGATGAAACTGTGGCAAAACCATAGACCATACCCTCTGCTATTCCAGTCTAATGCAATCCCCGGTGGATGCAACCCTCGGGATGCCTCTTTCGTCTGGACCGTCAGGCTCTGCCAGGCGTCCTTTCTATTCCAGCTCTATTCCAGCTCTATTCCAGCAGATAGACCTCAACCCGCCGGTTCACGGCTCGCCCCTGGGCGGTCGCGTTGTCTGCCCGGGGTTCCGAAGCTCCCCGGCCCTGGTAAAGAAAGCGGTCCTCGGCCAGGCCCCGCCGCGTCAGTTCCCGGACAATCGCCTGGGCTCGTTCGACAGAGAGGCGTTGCTGCCCCTCGGGGGTGCCCACATCGGCGGTATGGCCCACCACCAGAAAGGTTCCCTGGGGGCTCAGTTTCCAGGCCTCCTCCAGAGCCTGGGCAAGCTGCTGCAGACGATCACCTTCCTCGGGGAGAATCACCGCCTGATTTGCCACAAAGCGGATCGCTGGCAGGGTGAATCGCAGCCCCAGGTCTGTCTCTTCCAGGGTTATCCTCTCTTCCGGAACGGCCTGGTCCTCTGGAAGGAGCTGGTCCCCGGGGAGAAGGGGGGCCTCAGGGCGAAGAGGATCCTCAGGGAGAGGGGATTCTTCCGCAAGGGGCTGATCTCCCGGAACGACAGGCCTCTCCAGAGGGGGATGGTCGCCGGGAGATTGGGCGATCCCCGGCAGAATCTCCTGAAGACGCTCCCGCAGAATCCCTGCGGTCCGCGGCCGGGGAGTATCAAAAAAGGTGAGGCGAAAGCCGCTCATATCCAGACGGGTGCCATCGCGGTAGAGAAATTGATCCTCCAGGGTATCCCTGATAAAAAGGGGGTTCCTGCCGTCGGCGCTCATATATATCTGAAGACGGTGCCGCCCCTGAGCCTGCAAAAGATCGGGGTCCCCGGCCCGATCGTCGCCGCTGCGGTAGCGCAGAGCGTACTGGGCCGATACGAGGAGGGCCTCCTGACCCTGATATTCGGCAGGCCCCTCAAAGCGATAGGCGATATAGACCCTCACGCGGGTGGGCAGACTGTCCTCAAAAGGATCGACCACCACTTCGCCAAAGGCTTCCCAGACATCCCCGGGAAAGAGTTCCCCATCAGGAAAGGAGGGAATGGAGCGAACCGCCAGGGCCTGGCCCGGCGAGGAGACGCTGTAGGTTCCATCGTAACTCACGTGGACGCTCAGGGGGATGACCTCATCGAGGGAACGCGCCAGCAAACGCTGGTCCCGCACGGTCGAGGAGAGTCTGAAGGCAGTGCCCCGGTAGAAGGTTCCTGGAGGGAGCCCCCGTCGTTCCTCGAGCGATACCCCCTGGTCTTCATCGAGGATTACCCGCTCCTCGCCAAAACGAAACCCCAGATACCGGCCGTCCCGGGATATTCGAAGATTACTGCGAGTGACAATCGTCATTCGGTCTCCCGGAGAGATTCCGAAGAGCATCCCCCCGGAGGATTCCTGAGACAGGAGCGACGGCACAGAGGAGAAGAGGAGCCTGGCCACAACCAGGACAGGAAGAATGCAACGGAGTCTCACCACCATGGGAATGAGTATAGCTCATGATGCACCTGAATCCGGCAGATCTGGAAAAAAGTGCTTCAAAAACCCGGTCAATCAGAGACTGAATTATCAATACTCCAAAAAAATCATTCCATTGTATTACTTGACTTTTGGGAAAATCAAAATACAATTTCCTCAGGCGTAACGGTTCAATGGAGATTGAGTCACAAAAAAAAGGAGATTCCATGAAAAAGATTGCATGTTTCGCTGTTCTTGTCGCTTTCTGGGCGGGTGCGGTATCGGCTGCGGAGATAACAATGGGCTTTGCTCCCGTTCCTCCCTATGTAATGGAAGCCAGCGACGGCTCCCTGAGCGGGCTGGAGTACGAGATCATCAAGGAAGCCCTGGCAGCCAGGGGGCACACCCTGCGGCCACAACTGTTTCCGCTTGCCCGCGTTATCGAGACTGTCCGTCAGGGCAACACCCAGGCTGGGGCAAGAATCCTGGAGGCCCACGACACGGGGCGGCACCTCTCCGACGTCTATCTGGTGTTTAACAACGTTGCCGTGGGACTGCGGAACAGAAACCTTGATGTCAGCAGTATATCGGACCTGGGCAACCTGCGGATGGTTTCCTTCCAGCGGGCCACGATCGTCCTGGGTTCCGACTTCGCATCGGCGGCCCGCAACAGCCCGGGATATTCCGAGGTTGCCGACCAGCGAGTCCAGATCCGGATGCTTTTTGGAGACAGGGTCGACGTGGCCGTGGGTGAATCCAGGATACTCCAGCACTTCATTCACGACCCCGAAACGGGTGTGGATACCGGCGTTGCCACAGAGGAGTTTGCCGTGTTCCCCGAAACTCCCTACCGGGTTGCCTTTGTCAACGAGCAGCATATGCGGGATTTCAACGAGGGCCTGGCAGAGATCAGGGCCAACGGAAGGTACGACGCAATAATCAGAAAATACGCCCCTCGGTAAAGATCCTTCCCGGAGGGGCCGGAACGGTGGCGGCAAGCCGGACTGTGGGCACGTTGGTATCCACAGTCCGGATCACCTGCCGTTATTGCTTCGAGCCCTGCCCTTCTTCTCCTTCTGCCCCGGAATCAGATGCCCCGGAATCAGAATCGGTCTTGAATCGGGCGGTCTCATCCTTGAGAAGGCGAACCCGCTTCTGGTTATCGTCTACCAGCGACAGGATCGACTCCATGGCACCAAATATGGACTGACTCTCGCCTTTCACCGTGGCGATGCGATCTCCCACGTCACCGCTGACGGAACTGATCTTTTGCATCGATGCATTGATCGTCTCGGCACCGCGTTGCATCTCATCGGCTCCACCCTGGACCTGATGGCTCATGTTGTTTAACAACACCATGGCCTCGTTAATGCTGTCGGTGCCGTCCTTCATCTCGGACATGGCCGAAGATATCTCACTGAAAGAGAGGAAGACCTCCTGGACGCCCGAGCGGATTTCCTGAAAGACCTCGGCGGTGTGCTCCGACGTCTCCTCCAGCCGGCGGATACGCTCCACCACCTTGCGCAACGTCTCGGTTATCACTTTGGAGTTTTCGCTGGTCGATTCGGCGAGCTTGCGAATCTCCTCGGCAACAACGGCAAAGCCCCGACCGCTCTCACCCGCGTGGGCCGCCTCGATCGCCGCGTTCATGGCGAGCAGGTTGGTTTGGGCCGTAATATTGTTGATCACATCGACAATTTCAGTCATTTGGCCAACATCGGCACCAATTTCCTGAACCACGGCCGTGGTGTCGCTGATACGCCCGTCCCCCTCGTCGGTGCGGCTCTGGACAACCTTGGCCAATTCCGCCTTGCGGTCGGTACTGGAGGAGATGGTCCTGATGGACGAGAGAAGCTCTTCAATCGATGCCGAAGACTCGGTGACCGCCGCCGTCTCGCTTTGTATGGTGTTGCGCAGCTCGTGGATATTCCCGAGAATCTGCTCCACCGCAGCAGTGGCCTCGTCGATATTGCCGCTGAGCCCCTCGAAGGAGTTCTGGATCTCTCCGACTCCGGAAGATATATTCTCGGTTGCCCCGTAGGCCAGGCGGGACTGCTCCTCCACCTGGCTTGATGTGGCAGCGGTCTGGTTGACCGAAAACTTGATACTGGCCGCCAGTTCACGGATGGTCTCAACAAAGCGGTTGAAGAGCGAGGCAAACTCCCCGACCTCGTCCTTGCTGCGGATCATCAACTGCTGCGTCAAATCGGCCTCACCTTCGGCGATGTCCCGAAGCCGAAAGACAATGCTCCGAAGGGGTTTGACCACCATGCTTCTCAAGGCGAGGCTGAGAGAGACCGACAAGACGAAACCGATCATCAGGGTATTCAGGATCGCGCGCCGCCGCTGCCCCGCGAGTTCCGCCCGCAGGGGCTCATCAGTGAAGAGGGCCTGCACAGACCCCAGCTCCTGCTCGTTATGATGGACCGCACTCACCCTCTCCAGGGAGGCCCGGCCCTGGAGGGCGGCTATATCCTGCTCTGCTTCGAGGCGGATCAATTCGCCTGCCCCGTCCTGGGCGACGGCCAGCCAGAGGGAATCGCCCTCGTTCACCACAAAACCCAGGACGTCCCAGGCACCCAGCTCGGCAGCAAGCTGCACAGCGGCTGCGTCGTGAGCGTAGTTCCACATGTGCGGCCCCAGACTGTTGGCCGCTCGCTCCACAACGTACCCTGCGTTCTCTTCCATCTGCCGGCGAGTTTGTACGGCCCGCACGCGATAGTCCCGGAACCCCACGGCGGCCATGATCAAAAAAACACAGGCCACCTGAACCAGGACGATCTTTCTCAGCAGCGATCCGCTTCTCCCGTTCTTCATCCATATCCCCCGTTGTATCACCAATTAGAGCCGCTTTTCCCGGCCCCTGCCACCCCGGACGGCCCACGCCCGGGGCCCGTCATATTGATTCTAATTCCTGGAAAGCACCTCTTCAAGTCGTCCCGAGGCACGAAGCGCAGAAAGACCTTCATTAAAGGTGCTGATGATCCGCTCTGCATCGGGATGGCTTCGGGAGACAATGAAGTGGAAAGGTTCCGAATCGATCGCTTTGGGATGATAGGCGATTCTGTCGGCCACACCTGCCCGTTCTGCCAGATCCCACCCCACCAGGAGCTCTTCCAGAACCCCGTCGACCCGTCCGCCGGCAAGCTTGCGGAAGTTGCCCACCGGGTCAGAGATTCTGTCCAGTGTGAAGCCGTCGCTCTCGCGGATGAAGCCGTAGTTGTATTCCAGCACAGCCCCCAGGGTGTAGCGCTTCAGATCTTCCGGGGTGGTCCAATCTATGGGCCGATCCTTCCGGTAGAAGATAACCGTATCCAGGGTAATGATGGGATCGCTGTAGAGGAAGGTCTCGTCCCGCTCCTCGCTGTAGCCGTAGAGGAAGGTTCCATCGTTCCGGGCCTGCTGCGCCAGGGTTAATCCCCGTGCCCAGGGAAGGTACTCGAAGGTCACCTCCCACCCCTGGGAGGCAAAGGCTTCGGCCACGATCACCCCGGCAGGCCCCCCGCCGGGAAGGGTATCTCCCTGGTAGGGTGCCCAGTCTCCGCTGGCCACGGTGACCCCCCGCCGGGCATGGGCAACTCCTGTTATCACAATCAATGCAATCATCAACAAGATAGCTTTCTTCATCATCGTCGGGCTCCTTTCGCATTCTTTGCTGCCTTTTCCTGAATTCGATAGTTTACCACAAAATTCATAAAAAACCGGCCAACCACCTGCCTATCAAAATCAGAGGGAACAGAATGCGCGAATCCCCCTTCAGGCTCTAGGCCTGATGCAAAAACCATAATGCATGAGCAAATCGTATGCAAAGCGATCGAACATCGGGCTCTAAATCCCTGGGAAACCAGGTTTGCACACCCACACCCCAATGAACGAGAATTTCATTATGTCTTAGCACGTGATGGAGGAGGGCCTTACAATGAAGATACTGACCTGTGGATTGATCTGTGCAGGGTTCATGATTTCCCTGGCAGGGGCTCAGGAGGTGGAAATCCTCTATGACGACGACTATGCGCCATACACCTGGGAAGCTGCGGGCGGAGAGGCAAAGGGGATCTACATCGACGTTATCAGGGAGGCCATCGACCGCATGGATCGATACACCCTCCGGTTAACCGGGGTTCCCTGGAGAAGAGGACTTCAGCTCGTGGAAGCAGGACGGGCTTTTGGTCTGCTACCTCCGTATTACAGACCGGAGGACCGACCGTACATGGACTATCCCGTTGCGATACTCGACGAAGGGTATGCCCTGTTTGCACTGAGCCCGGATACCGGAACCCGCTGGCCCGAAGACTTTGCGGGAAAACGGGTTGGTATAAACGCAGGATTCTCCGTACCGGACAGAGAAAAAGCCCGGGATGACTATGGTATCATCCTCGATGAGGCAGAGAACAATGAAGTCAATCTGCGAAAACTGGTGGCTGGCCGCATCGACTACTTTATCAACGACCCGAACTCCATCCGCTGGTCCGCCAGTCAGCTGCGGGAGAGTGATCGCTCCTTACGGGGACCCCTGGAATCCCTGCAAAAGATTTTACTCATAAGCACAGAGCAGGGCTATTTGGGAATCGCCAATACTGCGGACGCTGCGTTTCCCTTCAGGCGAGATTTCACCGCAACCTTTGTTACGGTGATAAATGAAATGAAACGCGACGGCACCATTGATAACATCATGAGGAACTATCAATAGAGCATCCCGAAGAACCGGGCCTGCGGGAGAGGCAGGGAAGAAAGAGAGAGTCTCTTGTGATCCCACGAGGTATCGCTTGTTGTATGGTTCTCCTCCTCACGCCCCCCTTTCTCCCGGGTCAGCCTGGAGAAAGCGCACCCGGGGGTGGTCCGCCCTGGGAGGTAACGATCTATTGCGATGATGGGTATCCCCCCTATTCGTACAGTGAAAAGGGACAGCCCCGGGGAATATACACAGAGATCGTGCGGGCTGTAACGGAGAGGATGCCCTCCTATGTGATTACAATTGAGCCAGTTCCCTGGAGGCGCGGTGTGCTCTACATGGAAACCGGTGAGGGCTTTGCCCTATTCCCTCCCTACGAGCGCCCCCGGGAACGCCCCTTTATGGATTATTCCCTGAAAATGCTTGATGAAGAACTGATACTCCTCGTCCGGGCAGAGAGCCTCTTCACCCGAGACTCTTCCTGGCCCGAGGATTTCCGGGGAACAGTCCTGGGCACCAACGATGGTTTCATGGCCCTGGAGCCCTGGAGAGACCGGGGGATATTCACTATCGATCAATCGCGCAATACCAGATCGGGTATACTGAAACTTGCACAGCAACGAATTGACGGCTACGCCAACGACCGCCTGTCAATACAAGCCGCAATCGCAGAGATAGAAGCCTGCGGTATTCCTTTGCCCGAATTTCGGGAAGGTCCCCTTCTGGGCTCCGAAGCAGGTCACCTGGGAATCACCAGGGAAGGAGGAGACCGGTACGTCTTCAAGGAGGACTTTGTTTCCACCTTTGGATCCATTCTTGAAGAAATGCGCGCCAGCGGCGAGATCCGGCAGATCGCAGAAAACTACCTCGACCAATCCCCCGGAATCCTCCCGCCATAAGGCACAGGGCACAGGGCATCCGAAGAAAGGCCGGAGATTTTCAAAAACAAGAAATTCTTCTCCCGGAAGCCATCCCGTCTCCCGAATCTTTTCTCAAATCAGAATTTTTTCTCAAATAAAAATCTTTTCTCAAATCTGAATCTTCTCTGAAACACGAAAGAGAAGTATCATTCGCCTTATGACACACCGAATGACCTACCTGGTGGTGGAACTTGCCCTTATTCTTTTTGCTGCCCATGGAGCAGGACACCTGGCCCGCCGATACAATCTTCCTGGTGTGATGGGAGAGATCGGGGCAGGAGTTCTCCTTGGCCCCTACCTGCTGGGATCACTCCCGCTTCCCTTGCTGCCCCGGGGGCTCTTTCCTCTTCATCCTGGAGAGATACCGGTATCGCCCGAGCTCTACGGCCTCGCCACAATAGCCTCGATTATCCTGCTCTTTCTCAGCGGCCTCGAGACGGATATCAAGATGTTCCTTCGCTTCGCCCTGAAAGGCTCTCTGGTGGGGCTGGGGGGGATGATGATCGCCTTTGGTGCGGGCTATGCCCTGACAGCAATCTGGCTGGGAGGAGCCTGGCTCTCTCCGCAGGCGCTATTTCTGGGGCTTCTCTGCGTTCCCACTTCGGTGGGGATCACCGCCCGGGTTCTTTCGGAGCACCGGAAGCTTGACTCTCCCGAGGGGGTCACCATCCTGGCTGCTGCCGTTATCGACGACGTCCTGGGAATCATTCTGGTGGCAGTCATCGTGGGACTGGCCGGAGTTCTCGCCGCCCCGGGGGCAGAGGCCTTTCAATGGAAAACCGTCTCCACCATCGCCCTCCAGGCCTTTGGGATGTGGATCGGCTTCACCCTGGCGGGGCTTCTCATGGCCCGTCAGATCAGCCGCATCCTCAAGCTGGTGAAGGCTCCCAGCCAGATTGCTGTTCTTGCTTTCGGCCTCGCCCTTCTTCTGGCGGGGATTTTCGAAGCCGCCGGGCTGGCCATGATTATCGGGGCCTACGTGATGGGCCTTTCCCTCTCCAACACCGATATCAATTATCTGCTCCAGGAGCAGATGGAACCCCTCCAGAGATTTTTTGTTCCCATCTTTTTTGTGGTCATGGGAATGCTCGTGGATCTCCGGGCCTTCTCGTCACCCCAGGTAATCGGCTTTGGCCTGGTCTACGCTCTGGCAGGGGGCGTGGCAGGAAAACTTCTGGGCAGCGCCCTTCCGGCACGACTGCTGGGCTTTACCAACCTGGGAAGCCTCCGGATCGGTCTGGGCATGGTCCCCCGGGGAGAGGTGGTCCTGATCATCGCCGGTATCGGGATCGGCAGTGGCATTCTCTCGCAAGAGCTTTTCGGCGTGGCCGTGCTCATGACCCTGGTCTCCACCATTGCGGCGCCTCCGCTCCTGGAAAAAGCCCTGAAACACCCCGCCCGGGGAACCACCTTCGAGGCACCCCGGGACGATTCGGTGATAACCCGTTTTGACTTTGGCTCCAACCGGATCAGCACCATGCTGACCTCGGAAGTTCTCACGGCCCTGGGGAACGAAGGCTTTTTCATTCACCTGGGAAACCACCGCGAGCAGATGTACCAGATCCGCAAGGACTCGGTCTTCATCGTCCTTCAGGCTGTCTCCCGGGGGATTCACTTCACCAGCCAGAAGAAGGACGTTACCTTTATCAATAACCTGGTCTACGAATCCATCGTGAATCTGCAGTATACTGTGACCAGGCTCAAAAACTTTTCCGCGCCCCCGGAATTGCAGGCAAACCGGGTGGAGGAGATATCACGCATGACCTTTGACTGGAACCGGTACCTTGCGATTCCGGCGATCTCCCTGAGCCTCACGGCGACCACCAAGGACGGGATCATCCGGGAGTTACTGGATATTATGGAACGGGAACATCCCCTGGATGACAGAAGGATCGCCGAAAAAGACGTGTTTTCCCGGGAATCTGTCATGAGCACCGGCATGCAGGAGGGGGTTGCTATCCCCCATGCCCGGACCGGTGGCACCTCCCGGCTTCGTCTTGCCCTGGGGCTGGCCCCGGAGGGGGTGGACTTTCAGGCCCTGGACGGGAAGCCCAGCACGATCTTTTTTCTCCTGGTGAGCCCCGATCACGAGGCGAGTCCCCATCTGCAGGTCCTGGCAGCAATATCCGGGGCACTCCACAAGGCAGAGGCCCGGGAAAAGCTTCTGGCCTCACGCAGCGCCGGTGAGGTTATCCAGACGCTGACGGAGAGCTCGCGAAAGGGGCGCGCCTGATCAGTCGCGAGGCCAGCTCCCGGTAGGCCGAGGCCATGGTTGAATCGGGATAGACCATCTCTCCCGAAGGAACCAGGTCCTGCCGCAGACGATCCAGTTCAGCTTTGTGCCCCCGGGCGTTGCACAGGGTCTGCCATGCTGCCAGGGCGCTCCCCAGGGCAGCCCCGGAACTCTCCAGAACGATCACAGGACGCTCGAAGATGGCAGCAACCCGTTGCCTGATGGCAAGGCTCGCCGAGGGCCCCCCCGTGAGCGCCAGCGGTTCCCGACTCACCTCGAAAGTTCCTGCGTAATGCCTGGTCAGAACCAGCGATGAATCGACAATCCCGCTGTAGAGGCGGGAAAAATCGCCCCCTCCCGAACGGGCCTCTTCCAGATCGATCGGGGGAACCTGGGGATAACTTTCGGCGTAGGGTTGCCATACTATCGTTTCCGCCCCGGGCCGGACCTTCTCCAGAGCTGCCTCTGCCCGGGCAAGGTCAGCTCCGTAGATACCTCTGAGCCGGTCCCAGACCATGGCCCCGTTGGTTCGGCAGGCAAAGACGAAGGGGTTTCCCAGACCGTCGTACATACTGTTGGCGTAGCCACTGCGGTCCACCAGGGGTGTTCCTGTATCGACCATATAGACGAAACTGGTTCCCAAAGAGAGCAAATCTCCCCGGATCATCACCTTGGACTGGGGGTTATCGCCACTTCCGGCGTTTACAATACAATCCTGCGAAAATCCAAACCGCTCCTGGAAATACCGGGCGATTCTGCCCGACTCTGCCACGGGGGAAGCCAGTCCGGGGAGCTTTGCCCTCAGGGCATCAGCCCCGCCCGGCAAGCCCTGGCTTACTGCCTGGAGAAGCTCCGGAGACCACTGCCGTGTGTGATAATCCATGAGGGTCATTCCCGAACCATTCCCCCAGTCTATGGGACAATCGGGGTTTCCCGAAAGGATAGCCGAAAAGAAACTGCTCAGCAGGGAGATTCGGGCCGTTTTCTCCCAGATGGAAGGAACGGTTTGGGCGGTACGCCGGATTACTGCCCCGGTGAAGCGGGCCGGGCTGTTTGATCCCGAACGTTCCACCACGGGGAGCACGCCTCCCAGGGCGTCCCTGATTTCCTCCGCCTGGGGTTGGGAATTGGAGGTCTGCCATATGGGGGCCGTTCCGTAGGAAAAGGCCCCGTCGAAGCGCTTCACCAGAGGGGATTCCCCTCCCCGGCCCAGGGCAGCGATCGCCTCCAGGCCGGCCTCCGTGAGATACACGTGGCCGTGCTGCTGGGCGCTCACCGAGACGGCTCCTACCTGCCCCAGGCGAACCCCCGCCGCTGCCAGGTCTCCCAGGAGAGCATCCAGCCCTGCAAGAAACATCTCCGGCGGCTGATCGGCCTCGCCGGGCACGCGAGGCGGCACCAGGAGCGACTCCCGATGGATTCCGAAGCGGTTTAGCCGGGAGTCGTCCCGGTAGGAAAGGCTCAGGTGCGCCACGGCTCTGGCGGGAGATTCCCGAGGGTCCAGAACTACAGCGGAAATACTTTGGGTACTGATATCGATCCCCAGGGTCAATGCTCGTTCCATCGTCGCTATCCTCCGGATATGATCGGGTCTTCTTCTGATAGTACCCGGACTCCAGCGATGCAAACATTCCTTTTTTTGATACTATGAACCATATTTTGACACAGGAGGCTCCCAGGGTGGAGATAAAAGACGTGGTCTTTGTGTACCGGCTCTCTTCGCCGGAGTTGCTCGCCTGGCATTCCCGGCACCATAGCCACGACAGCGACGAGTACGAACTTCATTTTTTCCTGGGCGGCGAAGGGCGGTTTGAACGGGATCGGGACCGCTTTGTCCTGTCCCAGGGACGGCTCTTCTTCTCCCCTCCGGGAGAGCGCCACGCGATCCGGCCCGAAGCGGAGAGTACTCCGGTTTCCTATTATGCCCTGCTCTTTACTCCTGCCTCGGAAGACCCGCTGAGGGGAATTCTGGATGATGATCTTTTCAGGCAAGCCTTTCCCCGGGACGGGGGAGCCCGGCAACGGCTCCTCTTTGAGGATTGCAAGAACGGCTTTGCGCACCCCCATCCAGCCCGGCGCCAGGCAGCAGCCCACCTGCTTCAGGCGTTTTTATGGGAGCTGGCCGCCGAGATCAGCCCTGGGGACAAACCAGCGCCCTGGTCCCGACAGCGCAGGATTTCCCGGGACCGTCCCGAGGACTACAACGTCCATATCAGCCGGGCAATTCGTCTTTTCGAACAGCATCTGAGGGAGAGAATTTCCATGGAGGCCGTAGCCGATTCTCTGGACATATCCCGGGAACACCTGACCCGGCTCTTCACGCAGCACCTGGGGGTCTCACCGCTGCAATACTACCGGAGATTGCGCATGGACGTGGCCACGTCGCTGCTTCTGGACACGACCCTCTCGATCAAGGAGATAGCCTGGGAACTGGGGTACCAAAACCCCTTCCACTTTTCGCGGAGCTTCCGTCGCTACGCCCAGATGAGCCCCCGGACCTACCGGCAACAATACTACCGCCAGAATCCCACGGGCTACGACACCAGAATGGTCAAACCTCCCGAAGGCTCCCGATCCCGAGGGTTTGGAGATCTTCCCGGGAAAGGGGATGATCCTCCTCGACAACGGTGATCCGTTTCACCTGCAGGCCGGGATGGCGCCGGAAGAGTTCCTCCAGGGTCTGTCCCAGGGCGATCAGCCCCTCCCGGGGGTAGACCGAGGCCTTCTCCAGGGCTGTGAAGGTGGCTTCCCCGGAGCGTATCCTGAGATAGCCCCGGGGGCCGAGGCCGGGCTCGCGTAACACATAGAGTTCCATTGAGTCCTCTCCGGGGATTCTCAGGAGGCCTCGGGCGCTTCTGCGTCGGGGGCGACGTCGGTGTCAGGGATGTCTGCGTCGGGGGACGGCTCCCCTGGGGCGGGAGTCTCCTCTGCACCGGGGGTGGCCGCCTCCTGGCGGTCTCTCCGGGCACGCTCCACTGCTGCGGGATCAACTCCCCGCAGAAAGCCCACCATGGCGGGATAGCTTACGGCACGGTACGTTCCGATGCGCCCGGCGAGCTCTTCCGTGAGGGTGAAGGTGATTCCTTCGTCGGTAATAACGGGAGCGGCCTCCTCCCACCCCTGGGGAGGGTCGTCGTCCTTCTGTGAAAAGAGCACCCGACCACTTCGATCGCGGATTTCCATGGCAAAGAGATCGCTGTCCACCGAGGACAGGTCGAAGTGATAGCGGTTTCCCACTTCCAACCCGATCCGAACCAGGCCAACCCCGCTGGCCGAGACGCCCCGGCCCTGGACATCTGTAACCTGCCATCCCTCGGACCCGATGTTCCGAAGGGTTATGACCCCATCAGCATCGGCTACGGCTGCGGCGAGCCCCGTCAGAGTAAACAGGACGATCAGTCCCGATAATCGTTTCATGATAACTCCCTTTCGTTTTGCTCAAGGTACCCGAAAGCACTTCAGGGTACCCGGAAGAGTTCTGTCCCGCAAGGGATGGTGTGGCTCGAAACGCAAGATCGGAAAGCGCTGGAAATACCCCGGAAGGCAGATTACACTTTTTTCAGGTATGAGTTATCAACCACGTGACCAGACGCATGACCAGACGCATGGCCAGGCTCGTGATCAACCACGGGACCAGGCACCCCGCTGGACGGCCCTGTTCGCCGATGCGGAGCTGGTGGAACTCCTCTCCCGCCTGGGGGTGCACGCAACACACTACGGGGAGGGCCTTTTTTTCCCTGGACGCCCCCTGCCCAGGGGAGAAAAAATAGAACCCCAGGAGGCCTGGCAGAATTTTCTGGAGAGCCTCCATCCCCGGGACCGGGACCGGATCGCCCGGGCGGCCCGAAAGATATACACCGGCGAGAGCCGATCCTTTGAAGAAACCTTCCGCATTCGCAACCCCGACGACACCTACCGATGGGTTGTCAGCAAGGGTGAGTCCCGGGGCACCACCGAAGAGGGCTCGCCCCTTTTGTATGTGGGGACCGAAACGGATATCACCGCCCACAAGGAACTGGAGGAAGCCCTGCAGCAGAAAAACCGGGAGCTTCTGGTGCTCCGCGAGGCCGCTGCCGTGATCGGAGCCTCCCTGAGTATTCACGATACGGTGCAGCGAATCCTGGAACAGACCCGAAAGATCATCCCCTGCCAGACGGCCTCGATCCAGATCCTTCAGGACACATAACTGGAGGTGATCGGCTGCACGGGGTTCAGGAACCCCGAGAAGGTGGTTGGATTGCGGTTCCCCTTCCCCGAAGCGGGAAGTCTCAGTACCCGAGCTATCCAGGAGCAGAGACCGTTCATCTCCCTCGATGTGACCACAGACTTCCCTGCCTTTATCCAGCCCTCGGGAGAGGAGACGATCCAGTCCTGGATGGGGATTCCCCTGATACGCCACGGCAGTGCCATCGGGCTGGTCTCGGCCGATCACCGCGAGCGGGGGGTCTACACGGACCACCACGTGGAACTGGCGGCAATCCTCGCCGATCATATTGCGATTGCTCTGGAAAACGCCCGGCTCCACGAGAAGACCTATTCCATGGCCATGACCGACGCCCTGACGGGGCTGGCAAACCGTCACCGTCTTCTTATTGAGGGGCGGCTTCTCTTTGAGACGGCCACCCGCAGCGGCCAGCCACTGACGGTTGCCATGGTCGATGTGGATCGCTTCAAGGCCGTCAACGATCGCTACGGCCACGATCTGGGGGATCGGGTGCTCCAGGCGATCGCCGCTTGCTGCACGGAGCAACTCCGCTCCTCCGACGTTCTGGCACGTTATGGAGGCGAGGAGTTTGTCCTGCTCTTTCCCGGAACGCGCCCCGCCACGGCACGGATCGCCTGCGAGCGAATTCGGCAGGAGATAGCCCGCCTCCATGTGCCGGGGCTGAAGGAGACCGTCTCGGTGAGCATCGGTGTCGCCGGAGGTATCCCCCGGCGCAGGGAGGATCTGAACGCTTTTATTACCCGGGCCGACCGCGCCATGTATCAGGCCAAGGAGGCGGGGCGGGACCGGGTCAATCTGGCGTGATCAGTCCCAGCCCAGCTCCTCCCAGCACCGCTGGGGCAGGAGCTGATCGATCCTCTCCAGGTGCCACGTGGGCCACCGCTCCCGGGGTTCTTCCTCCAGCATGGCCGGGGTGGTCTCGCCGGTAAAAACCAGGGCCGTGTCCATGCCGGAATCGATTCCCATCTTGATCTCCGTGTAGAGCCGGTCCCCCGTGGTGAGACACTCTTTCACGGGCAGGTCCAGGGCCGTCATGATGGTCTGGAGCATCACCGGACTGGGCTTGCCGCAGTTCACGTCCAGGGGGCGACCCGTGGCGTTTTCCAGGGCTGCCACCACGGGCCCGGAGTCTACCTCGCCGTGGCCCCGGGGGAAGGGGCAGAACCGGTCGGGGTTGGTGGTGATCAGTTTGGCCCGCCGGTGATACCAGATCGCTTCGAAGGCGATCTGGAGTTTTTTCCAGGTCAGGTCCCGATCGTAGCTGGCCACGACGATGTCGATTTTTGAGGGATCATCGGAGATGGTGATCCCCGCCGCGCGGAAGGCCCGTACCAGGGGCTCCTCGGCGATGGGATAGACCACCGCACCCGGGGCGTTTTGCAGAATCCACTGGGTGGTGGTAAAGACCGTGGTGATGATTTCCGAGGAGTCCGCCTCGAGACCCATTCCCTGAAGTTTCTGCACGTACATGTCTACATCCCGGGTGGGGTTGTTGGAGAGGAAGATCACCCGCTTTCCCCAGCTCCGCAGGGCCTGGATCAGCCGGAGCGCCCCCGGCAGGAGCTCCGATCCCAGGTAGATTGTGCCGTCCAGATCGAAGATGTAGCCTTCGTAGAGCCGATCCGGGCGTTCTGCGGCAGCGCCGAGGCTCGCCACGGCCCCTGCGGTGCCGGCTGGTTTCGTGCTTTCTGGTTTGTTATCGCCTGTCATGGTTATATTACTCCGTTCGCAACTCTGAGAATGGAACTATTTTAACACAAGAAAGTTTAACACATGAGAGAAAAAGGGGGCACCCCGGCCGCCCCTGAAGGCGACCGGAGGGAGGGGGCAGGATCAGATACGGAGGTAGTTCTTGATCTTGATCACCACGGCGTTGAGGACGTTGGCGTTCTCCCCGGCGATGGACCGGCGGTAGCTCACCTCCAGGGCCGTGGGCACCGTGAGGCCCCGGAAGAAGAACTCCACCGTGGGTTCCACCGAGAGCCGCGAGGAACGGCCTGGGTCGAGGGCGGAGAAGGGTTTGCCCTCGACCTTGCTCAGGCGGGTGCCGTCGTGGCGGACCTCGGGAGCAAACTCGTAAGGTCACGGGGAGGCTCCCCGTGATCTGGAGGCCCGGCGAGGCGGTATGGATGTAGTGGGGCTCCACCTCCAGGGTGATATCGTAGCCGTAGCTGAAGTCGTCCGTGTCCAGGTTAGCTGTGGAAGCAATCGCGTGCACGGGCAGACTGGGGGCGTTCCCCGTGCCGGGGTAGTAGATCGCCTCGCCGTAGAAGTTGATGAAGAGCGAGGGCGAGACGATGTAGTCCAGAAAGAAGCGGCCCCCGAAGCCGAAGATGTTCCTGTCGGGGGCGGTGAGGATATAGTCGTCACCATCCTTCGCATTGTCCCACTCATCGTCCCAGTCGATCTCGCCCGAGGTGGGGATCTTGACCCCCGGGGCCAGGGCAAACCTGATGCGGTCGCTCCGCACCGGGGCCCGCTCTCCCACAACCTGCACCTTGGCCCCCAGAAAGAGATCGAACCAGGTGCCGACCTGGGGATCGCCAGCGGGTTCTCCCGCTGGTGGAACTGCTGGAAGCTTTATATCCGCATCGATCTTTGACCAGAGCACCGCCGTGGGGGTCCACTGGGCCGCCGCGGTGATCCAGTCGGTGATACCGTATTCCAGGGCAAAACCGATGGAGAAAATATCCACATCGGCCGAGGCGCTCTCGATATCAAAACGGAAGTCGTCCTTGAAATCCTCCCGGGCGAAGGAATAGATCGGGATAACGTGGGTTCGCAACACCCGGGCCGGCAGGGTTCGGGCGTGATCAGCCGAAAGATGAACTCCGGCAACCCCCAGAAGAAGCGCCACGGCCAGGAGAGAGGCGAAAAACCGCCTGTTTTGCATACATTGTTTCATGATCTGTCGATTCTCCTTAAGAACTGTCGGCCCATGGCCGAGAAGGATTCTTCATTATCGGTCCTGAGCTGATTTTCTGCAACCGTTTTGTGAAATTTTTTATTTCCTTCGGCGCTCTTCCTCCCGGTTTTCCCCGGCCCGGACTTCATCGGCCCTCAGCACCCCGAGGTGTTCCGGCAACCATCTTGCCCAAGCACAAAAAGAGGAGTAGTCTTCGGGAGTACACGCCTATGAAGACACTTCTCTCTGCCCGCCCAGGCCCCTTGGGGGTCGATCTATCTTTTGTTCCGGCCCTGCTCAAGCTGGCTATTCCCATCTCGCTGCAGCATCTGCTCATGACCAGTCTCAATCTGGCCGACACCCTCATGATCGGCCAGCTTGGCGAGGTCCAGATCGGCGCTATCGCCCTGGGAAACCAGATATTTTTCCTTCTGGCGCTCTTTCTCTTTGGTGTGGGGAGCGGCAGCGCCGTCTTCTCTTCCCAGTTCTGGGGCAGCCGGGATATCTCGGGCGTCCGCCGGGCCATGGGGCTCTCCCTGTCCCTGGGTTGCGGGGGAGCGCTTTTCTTCACTGTCGCAGGCGTCGTGATCCCCCGACAGCTGCTCTCGCTCTTCACCCCCGATCAGGCAGTGATCCACGAAGGAGCCCGGTATCTCCGGATCGTGGCCATGAGTTACCTCTTTACGGCGATCACCATGGGCTACGCCCACGCCCTGCGCAGCGTGGGCGACTCGCGACTGCCACTTCTGGCCACGGCCGTCTCGATCTGTCTGAATATCCTGGGAAATTACCTGCTCATTTTCGGGGTGGGCTTTTTCCCCGCTCTGGGAGTACGGGGCGCCGCCATCGCCACGGCGGTCTCGCGCGTTCTGGAGCTCGCGGTGATCCTCGTGGTGGTCTACCGCCGAAAAGGCCCTGTGGCGGCCTCGCCACGGGAGCTCTTCCGTTTTGACAGGATCTTTGCGCGCCGGTTTTTCGGCAGGGCCGCGCCGGTTATTTTCAACGAGATTTTCTGGTCCATCGGGTTCACCCTTTATACGGTGGTTTTTGCCCGGATGGGTACGGGGCATCTGGCGGCCTATACCATCTCCGATACCGTGGGGCGCCTGATGCTGGTTTTCTTTATCGGCTCCGCCAATGCCACGGCGATTCTCATTGGAAACCGGATCGGCGAGGGTGCCCACCAGGGCAGGCTGGGCTACTCCAGCATCGACGAGAACCCGGCGCAGCAAATCGGTCTGGCCCTGCTCAAGATACTGCCCCTGGTATCGGCTCTGGTGGGAGTGGTGGTGTTCTTCGGGGTGGCGCCCCTGGTGCCGAGATTCTTTTCCGTCACGCCCGAGGTCCGGACCATGGTGACAAACCTGATGCGCGCCTTCGCTCTGGTGATGGTTGCCAAGGTGCTGAACCTCCACCTGATCGTGGGAATTCTCCGGGGCGGTGGAGACACTTCCTTTGCCCTGGGGGTAGACGTGGGATTTCTCTGGCTCGTGGGGGTTCCGGCAGCCTTCATATCGGGGCTCTTCCTGGGTCTGCCTGCACACCTGGTGTATCTCTGCATTGGCCTGGAAGAGATCGGCAAGCTGATCATGGGGATCAACCGGGTTCGCTCGGGTCGGTGGATCAACGTCCTGACCGATCCCGAAGAGGCTCTGTTGCACCCCGTGCCGGATCCTTCCGATGCAACGGGGTATCCTCTCTAGCGATCACCCTACCCCGGCGATGCGGCGGGCCAGCTCTTTTGTGTCTGCCTGCACCTGCAGGACGAAGGAGTTTTCCCCGGCCGACCCCACCACGGCGTACATTTCTTCGGCGCAGCGGTAGGTAGCGCGGCGGAAGGGGTTCAGGTCGTCCTTCTGACGGGAAAGATAGACCCGCTCGGCGATCATCTCCTGAAGGGCGATCGCCTCCCGGCAGGCCCGGGCCCAGAGGGGTTCGTCGATCCTTTCCTGTCCCCCCCAAAAGCGTAGCAACTCTGCGGCGTGGCTGCGCTTTTGGGCTTCGTAGCGGTTCCACAGATCCTGGTATCGTTGGTGGATCGAGTCCCAGTCGGCCAGGATGCCCTGGCCGATATCCTGGCGCAACCGCTTCACCTCGTCCTCCGGCACAAGTTGTCCCCCCAGGTTCACCCACTCCCGGGCGGCTCCCTCAGCGGCGGCGTCCAGCGCTTCCGGGACACCGCCCCGGGGCAGGCCCTGCTGAAGCAGTTCCTCCGCCAGAGGAAGGAGCGTGGTAACAGCGTAGGTGACGAGCATTTCCCGGTAGGCCTGGCAAGCCCCTGCGGGGTTATGGACCACCACGGGCCGGCGCGAACGTTCGTAGCCGAAGCTCTCCCCGGAGAGGCCCTCCCGGGAGATTTCCACGGGGCCTTCGGCGTCCTTCCAGGGCTCCAGAATCGTCAGGGCCTGGCAGATCTCTTCGGTGGTGTCCGGGGCCAGCACATCGAACTCGATTGCCTGGCCGGGAGAGAGGCGGCGGTCCCGGTGGCGCACCTTCCAGCCGTTCCGCTGGAGGGCATACATGTTGTGACGCCACCAGAAGGCCGGGGCAATCTCCAGGCGATCCCGGGATACGTTATTGGAGACCAGGGCGAAGGGAAAGGGAATGTTCAGTTCTGCCGGATAATCGGCTTTTGCCAACAAGACAAAGGAGGCAAAGCGGGAGCTATGCTTGAGACTTGTGGCAAGGCCGGGCCAGAAGCCCCGCCCCGCTTCGATCTCGTTGTCGTTGGCCCGGCTGTTGTGGTTGGACCCCAGGGTTGCCCCGGCGGCGATGTTGCTTTGTCCCTTGACCACGGCAGCCACGAGGAAGGAGTTGTTGTGGTGCTGTTCGTGGGCTGGAAAGATCAGGTTGTTCAGCACCTCGCAACAGGAAATGGTGGAGTTATCTCCCAGGAAAGAGTTTATCAGACGGGCCCCGTATTTCAGGCCCGAGTTGTTTCCCAGGATAAACCGCACGGCCTTGCACCCGTAGAAGACACTGCAGCCGTAGCCGATGATTCCGTTCACCAGCTCGACCCCCTCGCCGATCTGGGATGGCTCCTGGAGAGAGGAATTGATCGTCAGGTTCTTGAGCTTGTTGGCTCCCTTGATATAGCAGCCGTCGCCCACCTTGACGTCTTTCAGGATTCGCGAGTTTTTTATCACCGAACCGTTCCCGATGGTTCCGTAGTAGCCCCGGCGCGAATCAAAGGACTTCTGGGTGATCTCCACAAGCCGTTGCTGAAGCGCCCGATCGTCGCGGTAGCGTGCCCAGAGATAGGCGTCGGCGCTGAGCATGCCGTCAAAGGGCAGGATCTTCCGGTCTCCACCCTCGTTCATCACCTCCAGCCAGATGCGAACATCTTCAGCCTCCCCGTCCTTGACGATGCCGTTGCCGAACTTGGCGTAGTTTGTAGTATGGACCTCGTCGAGGTTGAAGAGAATCGTCCGGTCGCCCACAATGTAGTGGGCGATATAGGAGACGTTGTGAAGCGCTGCATCGTTGCCAATATCGCAGGAGATAATCAGACTGTTGGAGATACCCGCAGGCAGGAGCAGGTCGTGGTACTCCAGGACCACATCGCGGACAGCCCCCAGCCGGACAAGTCCGAAAAACCGGTTGTTGCGAATCTGCCCGGCGTCGAAGGGGTCCGCTACCAGCAGGGTATCCCAGTTTTCAGCGTAGTTGTTGTTTTTTACCAGCCGCTCCACCTCCTGGGAGGTGAGATTCCGCCAGCCCCCCGGGGGAGGCTGGACCTGGGTGTTTCTGAGGGCGTATTCGTCGCCGGGAACAAAGCCCTGGCGCATCGCCGTCCTCTCTGTTATTTTCACCTGCTCTGATCCTGCGTCGTGTACTTCTGCGTCGTTTTGCGTATCCTTCGGCATATCTCCCAGAATAGTACATTTCGAGCCTTTCTGATCACCCCGAAGAAAGAAAAACGTGTCAGCAGATCACGTGTCAGCCGATTACTTGCCAACAGATCACTTGCCAACAGGGCCGTCATGAGTCATCTTAAGGCCATGGAAACAATACAACACGGAATGGAACAGGCCCTGACCCAGCGGCTTTCTTCCTCCTTCGGAGATAATCTTGATTCGGTTACCCTCTACGGAAGCTATGTGCGGGGCACCTTTCAGAAGGGCGTCTCCGATATCAACGCCCTGATCCTGCTGAACCAGCCCGCTGGGGCCCAGATCCAGCGCTTCGGCAGCGATGCCCGCCGGTTTCTCCGGTCCGAGCGAATCACCCCCCTGATCCTCACCAAAACGGAGTTTCTCTCCTCGGCCGATGTGTTCCCCCTGGAATACGCCGATATCCGCCAGACCCACCGGACGATCTTTGGCGAGGACCCTACCGAGGCTTTGAACCTGCAGGACAGAAACCTGCGGCACCAGCTGGAGCACCAGCTTCGTGGAAACCTGGTATCGTTGCGTCAGATGGTGCTGGCCGCGCGGGGGCGCAAGCGGGTGGTGAGAGCCCAGTTGCTGGACTGGTTTGGTCCGTTGGCGGCGGTTTTCCGGGGGCTGGTCCGTCTTGCCGGCGAGGAGACGATCCCCGGAGAACCCCGGGAGCTGATTGATGCCGTGAACCGCCTCTATGACCTGGAGCCGGGACCGTTCCGAAAACTTCTTGAGTTGAGGGACAACCGATCGCTCGATCCGGTTGCTTTGAGCTGGGAGCTTGATCAACGACTCTCGGACCTCTCGCAGCACGTGGACTCCCTGAGGAACACCCTGGAATCGGGAGGTGACGGATGAGAATCTTCGGGAGACGGGCTCTGCCCTGTCTTTTCTTGCTCTCTCTGTCGCTTTCCGGAGGGGCCTTTTTTCCCGGCGGCAACGCTCACACCGGCGGCGGTGTGCTCGAAGCCCAGGCCCGGGGTTCCCTTCCCTCGCCCCGGGGCTACGTGAGCGACTTCGCTGGTGTTATTCCCCGGGATGCAGCCCGGCAGATAGAGCTGATCGCCCGGGCCGTGGCCGACCGGACCGACGCAGAAATTGCCCTGGTGACGGTAAAGAGCTTTGAAGATTTGGGGTTTGCCACGGTGGGAGATCTTGGAATTGCCCTGGCCGATGCCTGGGGTGTGGGCGGGGCCGGATCTGATCGGGGGGTTATCCTGATCCTGGCCATGGAGGAACGTCAGATACGCCTGGAGGTGGGCTACGGCCTGGAAGGGGTTCTCCCCGACGGACGCGCCGGGGCGGTGATCGACCAGGTCCTGGTTCCTGCCTTCCAGCGAGGCCGTTACGGCGAGGGTTTTCTGGAAGCAACCAGGGTCCTGGCGGGCATCATCGGCGAGGAGACGGGAACAGACCTCTCCGATGTCGGCGCAGCTACCGAAAGAACCGAAGCGGCAGCCCCCGCCCGGGGAGCCTCCTCGGGCAACGAGGCAGGACAGGTTCTGGTGCTGCTTCTGGTGTTTTTCCTCTTCGGCGGGGGGCGCTTTATTTTCTGGCCCCTGGTGTTCGGCCGCTTCCGCCGGGGGTTCTACGGCGGCGGCTTCGGAAGCCAGTACCGTGGATACCATCGCAGCACATCCTTCCATGGCAGCAGCTTTGGCGGAGGATTCCGCGGCGGCGGCGGCGGTTTTGGCGGTTTCGGCGGCGGTGGTTTTGGTGGCGGTGGAGCCTCCCGGGGGTTTTAGATCCCCGGTGAATATATCTCTCGGGAGGAGCCCCGCCAGGGGCTCCCGGAAAGCGAACTCAACATGAAAATGACAGAAAGCACAAAGAAAATCCTGATTATCCTGGTGGTGATCCTGGTGGTGTCGGGGTGGATGATCAACCAGCGGAACGGCCTGATCGTGGCCGATGAAACGGTCTCGGCAGCCTGGTCCGAGGTGGACAACCAGCTCCAGCGACGGAGCGACCTGATCCCCAATCTGGTAGCCACGGTACAGGGCTTCGCCGGACACGAACGGGCGGTTTTCTCCGATATCGCCCAGGCCCGGGCCCGCCTGGCCGGAGCATCCACGGTGAGCGAGACGGCAGAGCACTACCAGGAACTCCAGGGTGCCCTGAGCAGACTTCTCGTGGTGGTGGAGAACTATCCCCAGCTTCAGGCAAACCAGAACTTCATCCGGCTCCAGGATGAGCTGGCGGGAACGGAAAACCGCATCGCCGTGGCACGAAACCGCTACAACGAGGCGGTCCGTCGGTTCAATACGCGGATCCGGACGTTCCCCGCCTCAATGCTGGCCCCCCGGTTCGGTCTGAGCCAGCGGGAATACTTCGAGATCAGCGAGAGCGCCCGCACCGTGCCCCAGGTCAATTTCCAGCAGGACTGACCGAGGCTGGAGAACTGACCGAGAGGGCCGCAGCGGTGTCGGGCCCGGCAACAGAGCCCGTCGGGGGGGCTGATCCCTCCCGACGAGGCCCCTCTCCTGATCCGCCCTGAGACCAACCACGCTCCTGAAGAATCGCTTCCACGCCCCGGCGAATCGCCTGACTCGCGGCGTTGTAGGTGGCGCTGATCGACACTCCCAACCCGGCGTTCACCGTGTCGTGCAAAAGGTGGGTGCTCAGTTTTACGTAGGCTGGAGCGTTAATCTTTCCCTGGTCGTCGCGCAGAAGCAGGGGGCCCAGGGAAAACTCCTGGTTCAGGGAAGAGATCCGCCGGGTGATACCGGGGAAAATTGCCTTCACCACCTGGAAAAAGAGGGTGTGGTAGTGATTGTCCCGGCTCAAGAGCCTCAGGATCTGGCGATACCGATCGCGCTGGACAACTCCCCGGGAAGAACGCCGCTCGGGCACCAGGCGAAGCAGAAGGGTCCGCGTCTCGGCATCGTCAAACTCCTTGTCGGCGGCGATCAGAAAAAGTGCCACCGAGGCAGCGTTCCGGGAGAATCCCGGGAGCATCTCGGCCTCCTGCGCCAGAAGCCGCAGAAGCCGGGGTACGGCACCGCGCACAATCCGGCTGTGATCGAGGGAGCCCGCCGGAAGAAATCCCCGGGACTGTTCCACAATCGCCGTTATGGCCTCGTCGAGAATCCTCAGAACCCGCAGAAGCTCCTGATGGAGCTCGCTGCGACGTAACGCCCCCAGGACATCTCCCACCGCTTCGGCCTGCTTTTCCGAGAGTATCCGGTATTCCCCGGAGGCCGCCTGGCCCGGACTATTTCCTTCCCGGGCCGTCTCGCCCAGACTCGCCAGGAGGGAGCGAACCGCTTCCCGGGCGCTTCCCTGGAGCAAACCCAGGAGGAAGGTGTCCAAATCCCTCACTGCCCGGGCGGTATCCTCGGGAGCGGGGTTCCGGGTGATATAATAGGAAATCAGATCTCGACTCCTGGCCCCGGCGGGAACAAGAGAGACCCGGTCCCGCACCTGCTGGTCCAGAATGAGGGAAAAGAGTTCCCGCAACTTGCTCAGAATGGTCACCGTCGGATCAAGCTCGGTCTGCAGGAGGTTCAGGGCAGGATCGGAAGGAACAAAAGCCACATCCTTCAGGCGGGCTTCCTCCTGTCGGGTGATCTGAAGCTCAGGCTCCACGTATTTGTTGTAATTCGCTGCCACGGCACGAGGATCAAAACCGCTCTCACCGGCAGGCTGATACCGGTTGTGCCAGATCATCACCGGCATGTCGGGGACGATCTCAAAGACGCTCCGCAGGTATCCTCCGGCCGAAACGTGGGCCGTGGGTTCGGCGTTGGTCACCACCACCAGGGAACCCGTAGACGGGAGAAACCCCAGGTTTTCCTCGACGCTGATCCCTGCGGGCATATCGTAGATGAGAATATCGTAGGCCTCGACCAGTTGCCGGGCAAAGCGGGTAAAGAGTTTGTCCTTGGCCGACCCGGGGTGGGGAAACACCAGATCAAGATAATCCGTATAGGGGATAACAAACTTCCCCAGACTTCCCTGGTCCTCGTGGTGAGAAAGCACCTTCTGGAGAGCCCCCTCGGGCAGATCCAGAATAACGGCTACGTTCGAAAGGGGGTCCAGGTCAACCAGCCCCACCCGAAGCTGTTTCCGTGCCAAAAGCAAGGCGATGTTGAGGGCCGTGGTGGATTTTCCCACACCCCCTTTTCCCGATCCTATAGCAATACTCCGCTCCCGGAGCTCTCTGACAAGGTCTGCGTCCATTTTCTGTGTATCGGAGCGCAGGAGCCGATCCATGAGAGCCGATCCCCGGAGAATTCCCGCCCTGCCCCCCGTGGACCAAGACGGGCAGGAGCGGTACAGTTCTGGCATGAGCGACGCAATACGCCCCTCCGGGAAGTCTCCCAAGGAATCGAGTCTGGACCGGCACATTCTGGAGCTGGTCCCCTCGTCTCTGACAGCCATCGCCCGGGCGATGCTCCAGGACGAGGAGATCAAGGCCCTCCAGGACTACGCCAACATCGTCAGCATCCGCCGCCTGGGTTTTAACGATCATGGCCCGGTGCACATGAGAAAAGTGGTGAAGAACGCCCTGACCTTTGCCAGCCTGCTCCGGGAGGCGGGTATTCCCATGAGTCTTGAGCAGGAGGGGATCGGCTCCTTCGAGGATAGCGTTTTTGCCCTCTTCACGGCGGGGCTCCTCCACGATATCGGCATGTCCGTAACGCGCCAGGATCACGAGCGCTACAGCACCGAGCTGGGCAGACCCATCGTGGATCGTTATTTGAACCAGTACTGCCCGGACGATGTGGGGCGCCACGTGATGCTTCGCTCTCTCATCACCGAGTGCATTGTGGGGCATATGGGGACGATCAGGATCCACTCCGTCGAGGCGGGGCTCATTCTTATCGCCGACGGCTGTGATATGGAGAAGGGCCGGGCGCGGATACCCCTGCTGATCAACACCGAGGCCCGGGTTGGGGATATCCACAAATACTCCTCTTCGGCGGTGGAACGGATCACTCTCTCGGCGGGCCGGGAAAAGCCGATCCGCATCGAGATAGAAATGACCCAGTCCGTCGGGTTTTTCCAGGTTGAGGAGGTGCTCTTTCCGAAACTCTCCGTGAGCCCTGCCCGGGATCACATTGAACTCACGGCAGGGATCATCGGCGAGACACCCCGGCGCTACCTCTAGCGGATCTTCCCCGGGGCTGGCCTGTGGCCGCGCCTTACTGGCCGGCCAGGTACCGTTCAGCCTCCAAGGCGGCCATGCAACCCGTGCCGGCTGCGGTTATGGCCTGGCGATAGGTCCTGTCCTGCACGTCGCCGCAGGCAAAGACGCCGGGAACGCTGGTAACCATGGACTGCCCCCGGGTGAGGATATAGCCCGTTTCGTCAAGCTCCACCTGCCCCCCCAGAAAAGCAGTATTCGGCTCGTGACCCACGGCGTAGAAGAGCCCGCTGGCCGGCAGGATCTGTTCTTCCTGGCTCACATTGTTCCGAACCAGCACATGGGAGAGGAGTTTCCCGTCTCCCTGAAGCTCCAGAGCGTTGGTATTCCACATGACCGTAATCCGGGGATGCTCCAGAATCCGCTTCTGCATGGCCCGGGAGGCGCGCAGGACATCACGGCGTACCAGCATGGTGACGGAACTCCCGAACTTCGCCAGATACGAGGCCTCCTCGCAGGCAGAATCGCCACCGCCGATCACCACCAGCGGTTTGTCGCGAAAAATGGGAAGGGCACCGTCACAGACCGCACAGGCTGAAACGCCCCGTTGCCAGTACTGATCCTCTCCCGGCAACTCCAGGCGGCGTGCCGTGGCCCCCGTGGCCACGATAAGAGTTCTGGCCCGATAGGCGGCACTGCCCGTGCTCACCAGAAAGGGGGTCTGCGAGAGATCCACCTCCTGAACTGTCTCGGTCTTTATTCGGGTACCCAGACGGGAGCTCTGGTCGCGCATGGCCTCCATGAGCTGCGGCCCGGTGATGCCCTGGGGAAAACCGGGAAAGTTCTCCACCTCCGTAGTTGTGGTCAGCTGCCCCCCCGCAGCGACCCCGCCCGCCATGAACCCTTCAAAGAGGAGCGGCTCCAGATCAGCCCTGGCAGCGTAGATCGCTGCGGTGTGGGCTGCAGGCCCTGACCCCACGATAATAACCTCTTCGACCCGGTCCTGTTCGCTCTGTTTTTTTAGAGACTCTGTCCTGGACTCCTGGAGAGAATCCACCTTGAAAGAATATGCCATACCTCTAAGGTAGGGAAATATTCGAAACCTATCAACAGCAACCGATCAACACTATCAACAGTACCTGACCAAGAGGGTCGAACAGCGCCGGGAAGACATGGTAGAGTGCCGGGCTATGGACATCCACCAAGACATCCTGCGGCCCTGGATCACCCGGCTTCTGCAGGCTGCCGGAACAGACCTGGTGTCAGCCGAAACGATCGCGGACGTTTTCATCCGTTCCTCCCGGCGAGGCTTGGGCCACCACGATATCCATGATCTTCCCCACCGGCTGGAGCTGCTCCATTCCGGCCGGATCAACCCTGCCCCCTCTTTCACCGTCCTGCGGGATGAGCCGGCGCTTCTGGCCTTCGACGGCGACGGCGGCCCGGGAGAACTCTGCTGCAGCCACGCCCTGGAGGGGGCACTGCAACGGGCCGGGCACTACGGAATCGGCCTGGCCACGGTACGCCGAAGCAACCACTTCCTGGCTGCCTACCCCTACGTGCAGCGCGGTGCCGAAAGGGGAGCTCTGGTCCTGGTCCTGAGCAACACCGACCCCACCATGACAGGCCCTGGCGGAACCGAGGCGATTATCGGAAACAATCCCCTGGGATTTGGTGCCCCCGGGACGCCTCCCCTGCTCTTCGATTCATGCCTGGCCTACAGTTCTATCGGTCATCTTCAGACACTCCGCCGGGAAGGGGGATCGATCCCGCCCCACTGGGCTCTGGGTCCTGATGAAACGCCCACCACGGACCCCGGGGAGGCTCTTGAAGGGTGGCGTCTGCGGCCCATCGGGGAGCACAAGGGCTTCGGCCTGGCCCTGATGCAGGAAGTCCTCACGGCGGTTCTGGCAGGTGGAGAAACCACCACGGCGATCCAGCGGCCGGGGGGCATCAACAGTCACAGCCAGACCGTGATCGCCATCGCTCCCGATGGATCCTGCCCGGAATCATTTTCCCGGGGGGTCAAGACGCTGGAGGAACAGATGGCAGCCCGGGGAGAACGCCTTCCCGGCGCAGCCGGGGCGAATCCTGGTCCGCGAGAGGAGATCCACGTCAGGGAAGAAACCTGGGCGGCCCTGGAGGGGTGGAGCGAAACCCTGGGCGTTGGCCCTCCGGGAGATAATGCCCCGGGGATTGCCCCCTTGCCCCCCGGGATAATTGACACCCCGGACCATAGGGTCTAATATATAACAAATTATCCATTATCTGAAGGAAGCTACATGGCCGATCTACGCGTACAGTATATGGGGCTCCAGCTGGAGAACCCCCTGGTTGTCTCAAGTTCCGGTCTGACCCGCACAGCGGAACAGGTAAAACAATGCGAGGCCGCCGGAGCAGGAGCGGTTGTCCTGAAATCGCTCTTCGAGGAGGAGATCCAGGCTCACATCGACGATGAATCGGGAGGAGCGGAGCATACCGAAGCCCTGGACTACATTCGGGAACTGGAAACCGATGCAGGAATCCAAGGCTATACCAAGGTGATTCACGAGGCAAAGGCTTCCGTGAACATCCCTGTTATTGCCAGCATCAACGCCGTAACCCGCAACTGGTGGGAAGACCACGTGGCCGAGATCGCCCAAGCCGGGGCCGACGCCCTGGAACTGAACATCTCCCTCATGCCCTACGACTATAAAAGCAACGAGGCCGATATCCTGGATTTCTATATCCGGACTGTGGAAGCGGTTCGGGCCCGGGTGAATATTCCCATCGCAGTGAAGATTGGCCAGCACTTCACCTCTATCCCCGCTTTGGTGGATCGCTTGCGCTGGGCCGGTGCCCAGGCAGTGGTGCTTTTCAACCGCTTTTACCAGCTTGATATAGACATTGAAACCCTGCGCCTTCAGAGCGGCTCCCCCTTGAGCATCCCCGCTGACCTGGCCCTCACCCTCCGGTGGCTCACCGTGACCTACGGAAAGACCGAGGCCCAGCTGGCAGCGAACGGGGGAATCCACACCGGAGCCGATGCGGTAAAAGCCCTTCTGGCAGGTGCCGAGGTGACTCAGGTCTGCTCCACCCTCTACCAGAACCAGTACAGCCATCTGACAACAATGCGCGACGAGATTGCCTCCTGGATGGATCGCCACGGCTACTCCACCATAGGCCAGTTCCGGGGAAAGCTCAGCCAGAAGAAAAGCTCCACCCCCGAGGCGTTCGAACGGTTGCAGTATATCAAGGCTCTGGTGGGGCACGAATAACCCCCACCACCCCGATTACGCGGTTAAAAAGAAAGCGCCCACTCCGCAGAGAGGGCGCTTTTTTTGGTGGAAGGAGAACTTCCTAGACCAAGCCGGCGAAGCCTCCAAAGGCCAGCGCCAGAAGCCCTGCTGTTACCAGAGAGATAGGAGCACCACGCATCGCCTTGGGAATATCCAGGAGATCCATCTTCTCGCGCAATCCCGCAAAGACATAGAGGGCCAGGACAAACCCCAGAGAACTGCCGATCGCGTATACCACGCCCTGCCCCAGGGTGTACCCCTGACCAACCACGATAATCGCCACACCAAGAATGGCGCAGTTCGTGGTAATCAGAGGCAGAAAGACCCCCAGAGCCTGATAGAGAGCAGGGCTCACCTTCTTCAGCACGATCTCTACAAGCTGCACAAGGCTGGCAATCACCAGAATGAAGGAGACGGTCTGGAGAAAGACCAGCCCCAGGGGCTCCAGAATCAACGTCTGAATCAGGAAGGTGGCAATCGTTGCCATGGTCATGACAAAGACAACGGCAGCCCCCATGCCAACAGCGGTGGAGACCCGGGAACTGACACCCAGAAAGGGGCAGATCCCGAGAAACTGTGAAAGGACGATATTGTTTACCAAGACCGCCCCGATAATAATTACCATATAGTCCATACTATCCCCCTAGGCCTTGCCCGCCGACAGGGCGGCGGCTTTTTTCCGCACCGCTTCCACGGCAGCAATCAGAAATCCCAGTGCCAGAAACGCCCCGGGAGGCATCACAAAGAGAAGAATCGGGTTATCGCTCAGGAACGGCAGGGGAAGTCCGAAGAGAGCCCCTGCTCCCAGCATTTCCCGAACCGCCCCCAGAAGGGTCAGGGCGAAGGTGAAACCAAAGCCCATACCCAGGGCGTCCACCACCGAGGCGACCAGACCGTTTTTGCTCGCAAAGGCCTCGGCCCGCCCCAGAATAACGCAGTTCACCACGATCAGGGGGATAAAGAGCCCCAGCTGCTCGTGAAGCGGCGGCAGAAAGGCAGCCATCGTCAGGTCAATTATGGTGACAAAGCTGGCAATAACCACGATAAAAGCCGGAATACGCACTTTGTCGGGAATGAGGTTCTTCACCAGAGCGACCACGACGTTGCTCCCCAGGAGAACTGCCGTGGTTGCAAGCCCCATGCCCAGGCCGTTCATGGCGCTGGAGGTGACTCCCAGGGTGGGGCACATTCCCAGAAGCAGAACAAAGACGGGGTTTTCCTTGAGGAAGCCCTTGAGAAACTCCTTCTTCATGTTGATATCGCTCATTGGGCACCTCCCTCAAGGGCCTTCCAGCCGCGCTGAACAGCCTCAGCCACGGCGCGGCTACTGATGGTGGCCGCCGTTATGGCGTCCACCGTACCGCCATCGTTCACTACCGCCACGGGCTGCTCGGCGGGGCGCAGCCCCACAAAGCGGGAGCGAAACTCTTCTTCGGTAATCCGTGCCCCCAGGCCGGGAGTCTCCTGATGCCGGAGAATGCTCAGCCCCGTCACGGCTCCTTCCCGGTCAAAGCCCACCATCAGCTCGATTGAACCGGAATAGGCGTTTGTCGAGAGGGACTGCACGGCGTACCCTACGGATTCTCCCTCCCGGGTGGCAGGAAAAATCTCGATCTGCGGATTTTCAGCAGAGAAGAAGGACTCCTCCGTGGGGATATTGTCAAAGGCGGGCACAACCTGGGCAACCGCCTGGATCCGGCGTTGCCGCGCCAGCTCTTCCAGAATGGGAGCAGTCTTGAAATTGGTCACCGCCAGGGCCGAGGCCGACACCAGGGCGATCAGGGTAAGAACAATAAACATGTTCGGAAGCGTTGACTCGAGTTTTTTCATTTCTCACCTCCGTACCCGAACTTCCGGGGCTTCACGTGGCGGTCGATCACCGGCACCAGGGCATTCATGATGAGGATCGAGTAACTTACACCCTCGGGAAAGCCGCCGAAAAGGCGGATGACTCCCGTGAGGACCCCCGCCGAAGCGGCAAAAATGATCCGCCCTGTGAGCGACATGGGCGAGGTCGTCATATCGGTAACCATGAACCAGGCCCCCAGCATGGCCCCGCCGGCCAGGACGTGATAGAGGGGGTCGATGTAGACACCGGGATCAACAACCCAGGCGATCCCCGTTACCAGGGAGAGGCCTCCAAGGAAAACCAGGGGCATCTGCCAGGGCACGTAGCCCCGCCAGACCAGAAAGAGGCCACCCAGAATAACCGCCAGCGCGCTGGCCTCACCGATACATCCCCCGATATTCCCGATAAAGAGATCCAGATATGAGGGCAGATCCACACCGGAGAGCCCCGCCGCACCGGGGTCTTTCACCAGCCCCAGGGGGGTTGCCCCCGTGACAGCCGAGAGATCGAGGCTCAGACGAGCCGCTCCCGGAACGGGCCAGGTGTTCATCTCCACGGGGAAACTGATGAGCAGGAAGGCCCGGCCCACCAGAGCGGGGTTAAAAGGATTGTTGCCAATCCCGCCGAAGGCCATCTTGCCGATACCAATCGCCACCACAGCGCCGATCACCATCTGCCACAAGGGAAGGCTGGCAGGAACGTTGAAGGCCAGAAGCAGCCCCGTGACCACGGCAGAACCATCGGTAACGGTGGTGGTCTCCCACTTGAAGACGTAGCGCACAATCAGGTGCTCCACGGCTACCGACGCAAGAACAGCCACGGCGGTAACAATCACCGCCCGGATTCCGTAAAACCACACTCCCGCCAGCGTTGTCGGCACCAGTGCCAGGGCTACGGTCCACATGATCCGTGCCACCGACTGGTTTGCCCGCTCATGGGGCGGAAGCGCAACCACCAGCCCCTTCGGGTCTGTAACCTGCGTACTCACTGGTTCCCCCTCACTCGTGCACGCCGCAACTCGCCCACTTTTGCTTTCCCCAGGCGCATCCAGTCCAGGATGGGCCGGTTGGAGGGGCAATCAAAGTTGCAACTACCGCATTCAATACAATCCATGATTCCTTCCTGCTCGGCTTCTTCAAAGCGCTCCCGCTGGACCAGCTTCTCCAGCAGATAGGGCTCAAGGCCCATGGGGCAGGCTGTAACGCACCGGGAACAACGGATGCAGGCGCACACCGCAAAGCGGCGAGCCTCCGCTTCCGGGAGCATGATGAGCCCCCCCGATCCTTTGGTGATGGGCACATCCAGGCTTGTCACGGCCCGTCCCGTCATGGGTCCGCCCATCACGATCTTGCCCGTTCCCTCGGGGACCCCACCGGCTGCGGCCACCAGGTCCCGCAGGGGGGTTCCCAGACGGACCCGGAAATTGCCTCCGCCGCCACGGGCTACCAGCTCCTTGCCGGTAACGGTGACCACGCGATCAATAAAGGGACGGTTCTTCTGTACCGCCTGGTACACGGCAATGGCCGTTCCCACGTTGCTCACCACGCAGTTCACGTCCAGAGGGAGCTTTCCGCTGGGAACTTCCCGGCCCGTGGTTGCTTCGATGAGCTGCTTTTCTCCACCCTGGGGGTACTGTTCCTTCAAGGCCACCACCGAGACAAAGCCTTCGGGGATCTTCCCCGCCGAGGCCTTCTCCTTGAGTCGTTTCTCAAGCAGCTCGATCGCGTCAGGTTTGTTCACCTCGATCCCGATGATCGTCCGGGCTGCTCCCGATGCCTGCATGAGCAGACGGATCCCGACGATAAGCTCGTCGGCCTGCTCCAGCATCATCCGGTGATCAGCCGTGAGGTAGGGTTCGCACTCTACGCCGTTGATGAGCAGCGTATCCACGGTGCGGCCCTCGGGAATGGAGAACTTCACCGCCGTGGGGAAGGTAGCCCCGCCAGCTCCGACGATCCCGGCTTCGCTGATTCGGGAGACGATCGCTCCCCGATCCATGGATATCTCTTCCACCAGCTCCGGCGAGGTATCCACCGCTTCATCCCACTCGTCGCCCTCAACGGTGATGATCACCGCATCGCGGCGGTGTCCCTGGGCATCGATCACGGTGTCGATCTTTTTCACCTTCCCCGAAACCGAGGAGTGAATCGCTGCTGAAATAAATCCGCTGGCCTTGGCGAGGACGGTTCCTACCCGAACCTGAGCCCCGCGCTCCACCACAATTTCTGCGGGTTTGCCGATGTGCTGACTCACAGGAATCATCACCGTGGCCGGAGGGGGAAGCTCCGCAATCGCCATGTGGCCGGTCAGCTTGTTCGCCGGAGGGTGAACCCCGCCGACGGAAAAGGTCTTGACTCTGGACATGTTTGCTCCTTAATTGCACAGCCCCCGCCATCAGGTGGAGGAGGGCTCCGTCTCTGCTTTCTTGGGCTTGGGTTTGGGAGGATCAAAGGTTGCAGCGATCGCCTTGGTGGGACACACCGCAACACACTTTCCGCAGGCAATGCACTTGTCGGAATCGATGAAGGCCAGGCTGTTTTCCACAGTGATCGCCTGAACCACGGTGTCACAAACTTTCTTGCACTTGCCGCACCCGATACACGCCACGGAGCAGTTCTTCTTTGCCACCAGTGCAGGCTCCCGGTTGCGGCAGTTGATCCAGACCCGCCGATCCCGGCGTCCCACAGGCCGAATCTGAAAAAGCGAACGGGGGCAGGCCTTCACGCAGGCTCCGCAACTGGTGCATAGCTCCTGATCAACCTCGGGCAATCCTGTCTCGGCGTTCATGGTGATTGCATCGAAGGGACAGACCACATCGCAATCCCCGTAGCCCAGACACCCGAAGGGACACCCGCTTTCACCGGAAAAGGTACTGTGGGCGATAACGCAACTACGGGGACCATCGTAGGCGGTCTTGGGCGGCGCACACTCACGGGTTCCGCCACAGCGAAGAACGGCAACGCTGGCCTTTACAGCCCCGACCTCGAGCCCGAAATAGCTCCCGATCCTGCTCATCGTCTCTGCACCCCCGGGGGGACAGGTCATGTGAGAAATATCGCCCGTGTCGGCAGCCGCCACCAGCGCTTCCGCCATACCGGGACACCCGGGAAATCCGCAGGCTCCACAGTTCACCCCAGGCAGCATCTCGGCTACCTCCGCCACCCGCGGGTCTTCCTCCACAGCAAACACACGCGAGATCACGTATAAGATTGTGGCAAAGAGCGCGGCCACGGCACCAAGAGTAAGTACCGAAAAGAGAATCATCTGGCTCACGACGTACCTTCCTTCCGCACGATATGGAATGGAGCACCACCTCGCTGCTCCTCCGTCCCGGTGTCCACCTCGGAAACCCGAAAATGAACGATCCGGGCAAAAAACCCACGAAACGCATAGACAAGAGCGTAATACGGAACCAGCGAGGCCACTGCAACCAGTCCCGCCAGCTCCTCCCGGGGCACGACCCGGCTCAGGGAAAAGAGGACCGTCACCACCAGAACCAGGGGGAGCACAAACCCCACAGCCACACCGATCCAGCCGATGCGTTCTTCCAGAGAGACCCTGACGGTCATGCCCGGACGCAAATTCCCCTGGTGAGCAACCTGGACCGTCTTCACTGCCGACTCTCCGGCAGCACAGAGGACTTTCACGTGGCATCCGGCGCAGGCGCTGCGCTGAAGAATCTCGACATCGGCGACGGTGTCTTGTACAGCCGCCACAACTCCCTGTCGCGATACCTCGCGACAGCCCCATTCTTTTATATCCATAGATTTCCCCGATCGGGATCGACTCTTGTGTGGCGCGATTATATCGGGCAGAGCGGTGTTTTTGCAACTGTTTTCACGATAAATCGTAATTTAATGCACTATTAAAAATGAATAATTCTTTATTGCAGTGCAAAAGAAATCACACAAAGAAATGAGTTGTCATTGAGCCGAAGTTGAGCCAGAATCATATACCATGAGACGCTCCGAACACCCTCTTCTCTCTTCCTTCATCGTTCATTCCGCAGTCCTCTGCGGAGGAACTCACGGAAACGAACGTACGGGGGTTACCTGCGTGCGACGGCGTCAGGGCGAAGAACCTGACCGGGAGCCTTCTCCGGATCTGCTTCCCCGGCCACAGCAGCCCGAGACCTTCCAGCTCACCCCGGTGATCGCAAACCCCAAAGCGGTCCACCTGAATCGGCGTTACGTTGATTTCGATCTGAACCGCTGTTTTGCCACAGAGGATCTTTCCTGCCAGGACTGGCCCGATTACGAGCGACAAAGGGCGGGTGTCCTGAATCAGCGCTTTGGCCCCAAGGGCGGGTCCGATCCTGCCTGCCAGTTGCTCATTGATCTTCACACCACCACGGCCGATCTGGGGCCTACGGTGATTATCAACGAGGAAGATCTCTTTGCCCGCCTTCTGGCAGCGGCGGTTCAGGCAGAGCTACCGCAGCTACGGGTCTTGAGCTACTTCGCGGCACCGGGCGGCAAGGCCCTGCGGGATACTTCCGCCGGAGCCGGGGCGCCCGGCGGAGGCGGCCCGGCGGCGTCACACCACCCCGGAGACTACCCCTACCTTGCCGAGATCACCACTTCGGGAATCGAGGTGGAGATTGGCCCGATACCGCAAGGCCTTGTCCGGGGGGATACCCAGATCATGAACGAACGCATCGTGAACAGCCTGGTGAAAACCGTGGACTCCTGGAACCGGGACACCCCCCTGGAAATCCCCGAGACACTCCTGGTCTACCGGTTCACGGGAGACCAGGATTATCCCCGCGATCACCGGGGAGCCATCACCGCCATGATTCACCCCGACTTCCAGGGCAGGGATTTCTCGATCCTTGCCCCGGGAGATCCGCTTTTTCTTGATTTTCAGGGGAACACCATCCCGTACCAGGGACCGGGAGGGCTGAGGCCGGTTTTCATCAACGAGGCCTCGTACTACGAAAAACGAACGGCCTTCACCCTCACGGAAGAACAGACCCTGCCCCTGGTGCCCCGCTAAAAGAGCACCTGTTCCATATCCCGGGGCAAGCGCTGAAAAATCTGGGGCCGGTAGTCCCGAGTGGGGTTCAGGATTTCCCGAACGTTGAGGTACGCCAGATTTCGGGCAAGAGCCCGTTCCCCCGTATCGCGATCCCGAAGGTAGTTCTCGGCGATCTCCGCCGACTGCTGAAGGAATACCAGCGCCTCGGCCTGGAGGTTCTCCGAGGAGAGACTCCGTTCAGTCTGGCGATGGAGGGTGACGCCCAGGTTATTCTTGACCCGGTAGAGATACTCCACAAGGCCCCGGTGGGCTGAATCTTCCTCCACCAGGAGCGTCTGGATCCGGTCGCGACGCATCAGGAGCCGACCCATGAGACTGCGATAGGTTGCCTCGGCAGCAACGTAGTTACCGCGCTGAAAGAGGGTGTTTCCCCGGGCGAAGAGAACGTTATCGCCTCCCTCCAGGGCGTTACCCGAGCCAATCGCGAGAAACTGTTCCATGGCCCGATCGAAGCGGCCAAACTCGTAGTTGATAAACCCCCGTTTAAACTCAACCTCGTCGGGCCGATACCCCTGGGAAGCAGCGCGATCGTAGAGACGCAGGGCGCGCTCAAAATCTCCCGAAGCGTAATATTCCACATCGGCCCGCACTGCAAAAACCCGTGCCAGCTCCCGATCGGGGGCCAGGAGCCCTGCCGAGAGTGCCTCCTGATAGCGCTCCAGGGCGGCATCAGAATCGGATACAGTTTTGAGCAGCTCATCCCGGACAAACCAGTACTCGGCGCTTCGGATATCGGTATCAATTTGCTGGCGCAATCGCTCTCGCGAGAGTGGTTCAGCGGCCGCAAAGGTCATGCGGGCGTTATCCAGGGCGCGGCGTTCCTCCAGGGGAGCCTGCATCTCCCGGGCGTAGCGAGCCATGTGATAATGGATTTCCGGAGTCTCCCGCTCCACCCCCATGGCCCGCACAAGCATGGACCGGACATCGGCGCGGATTCCCTTGTCCAGAAGATAGCCTGCCGCTTCGGCGTAGATTCGGGGATCCACCTCGGTCCGGGGAGACTGAACCTCAAAGAGGTGAACCAGTTCACGGGTTCGTTCCAGGTTATCGGTCCGAACAAAATACCGCAGAAACCGCATGAGAACGGGATCGATGTCGCCATAGCGAGCCAAAAGATCAGCGTAGGCCAGGCGAGCCCGTTCGTACTGGCTTGAATCTTCCCGGGCCCAGCGCAGGGCGTTATCTCCACGGCCCATCAAGCCATCGTAATCAAACTCATCGCCGTAGAGCAAAATCTCATAGAGCTGGTCGGCTCGTTCGTAATTCGCCAGGACCTCCGATTGAAGCAGACCATGCTCGAGAATCGCCTCGCGATCCACCCGAAGGAAATCGTAGACGGTCTTCCCCCGTCCCCGGGAATCCACCGTCACCACCTCGGCCAGGAGGCCCCGGGCGGCCATGCCCCGTAGGAAATCCCGATCCTGCGCATCCATGCCGAAAACAAGCTGGTCGTACTTTTCCACAGCCAGATCGTACTGGCGTTTTTCTGCGTAGAGCCGGGCGTAGCGGAGAAACCAGATTCGTCGGGGACGCAGTTCCCAGGCGCGCTGGAAGGTCTCATTTGCCCGGTGGAAGCGATCCTCCTGGCCGTGGGCGTAGCCCTGGCGGTAGAGCATTCCCGCGTGGATCGGCCGGTAGACAAAGCGGTGCACGAAAAACCCCAGGATAAGGGCTGCCACGGTAGCCAGGGCCGCCACCCGCACCAGGGGAAGCACCACGTGGACAAGACGATAGCGGACCGATCGCCGGTAGGCATCAAAGGCTGCCCCGGTGAGCTTCTGGTAGCCCTTGGGGACAACAAGGGGTTTTCCCGTTATGTCTGAAACTCGTTCAGCCAGAACCGAAGGGCTCTCCCCCTGGATCAGCCCCTTCAGGAGAGCTTCCACGGCCTGGGCAGCTCCCTTGCCGGAACCGATCGCCTCCTCTGCGGCAATCCGAACATTCAAGGGGAGGGAGTTCAGGGTCTTCTGGATTGCCGAAAACTCCTGGTCAGAAAACTGGCGGTCTTTCAGGGCCGAGGGAGCCGCCTCCAGGTCCTCTCCGTCGTCGTCCAGGACATCCTCATCCACCTCGAGACCGGCGAACTCATCGATCGAATCTTCGTCGATATCAAACTCTTCACCGAAATCTCCCAGACTGAAGCCCTCGTCGGAGAGACTGCTCAGGTCGTCATCCACCGAGGGGAGATCGAAGGGGTCATCGTCATCGGCGAAGGGATCATCGCTCAGCTCGTCAGGGTCCATCTCCGGACCAGCGGCCTGTGGGTCATCTGTCTCGCCTTCGGCGCTATCCGAATCCAGCAGATCACCAAACTCGGCATCCACCTGGGAGCCAAAGCCGTCGTCAAAGGAATCTCCCACCTGGAAATCCTGGAGATCGGCGAAGGGATCATCTCCCTCCCCGGCCGGGAGGTCAGCTCCCAGAGCGGCCTGGGAGAGCGCTTCCAGCTCCGGATCCAGCTCCTCGGTCTCATCGAGTTCGTCCAGGTCTTCCAGGGAGTCCAGGTCTTCCGGGGAATCGAAGTCGTCCGGGGCTTCAAAGTCATCCAGGGAATCGAAGTCGCCCGGCCCATCGGCATCGTCCAGGGAATCGAGGTCTTCAATCTCTCCAAGGGGATCGTCGCCGGGTTCGTCGGTACCAAAGTCATCCGGGGAATCGAAGTCGCCCGGCCCATCGGCATCTTCCAGGGAATCGAGGTCTTCGATTTCTCCAAGGGGATCGTCGCCGGGTTCGTCGGTACCAAAGAAATCATCGCCTGGAGAATCATCCTCACCAAAAAGCGATTCCTCATCATCGGCCACAGGATCAGGAGCGTCTTCGGATGCGAAGGCCTCTTCAAGATCGAAGGCATCTTCCGAATCAAAAGCCCCTTCTGAATCGAAAGACTCGTCGGGGTCAAAAGAAAAATCAGGAGGTCCCGGGATATCGTCGTCGCCAAAGTCCACAGCTGCAAAGGGATCGTCATCGGCCCCGGCATCGCTGTCGTCGGTTCTGTCGCCTGGATCAGGGCCTTTCCCGTCAGGGGCACCATCGTCAGTACCATTCCCGTCATCAAAGAGCGTATCCAGATCGGCCAGAAGAGCCGACGTATCCTGAAGCTCTTCCTCTTGTGACCGTTCGGCCTGATTGCGGGCAAAGGATTCACTGTCTTCCGAGGCGTCGCCCAGAAGGCTCGACAGATCATCATCGTCCAGGGCAGACTTGGGCGGAACCGGTGGCTCGATTATCTCGCCCCGGTTCGCAGCGATCTCCGGTTCGTTGCCTAACTGTGCAAGAGATGCATGAAACTCTTCGATTCGCTCAATTGACGGCATAGTTCCTGGATACCTTTTCGGCGCATTCTTCCTGATTTTCAAGCAGGGATTTTCACCCGGGCTTCATCAAGCGGGACCAGGAAGATACCGATAGAGAGTAACACATGAAAGCTTTTTCGTTTGCCTTGTTTCTTCTTCTTTTTCCCTGGGCGGGAACTCCCTGGGGGGGCTCTGCCGGCGGAACCGTCGTTGCGAGGGAACAACAGCTGCTCTCGATTGATTCCTTTCTTCGCGTTGCCGGCATCACCGAGGCAGGTCCTCCCCGGGTGCTGGACGATTTTGTCATCTTTACCTACGAGCAAAAGAGCTACGCCCGCCACGTGGCCATCGCCTTCGCCCACGAAAACTTCGAACAGAAGCATACCTTCACGGCCCGGGCTCGCCAGGACCGCTCCGATCTCTTTTACCTGGCCTACCCCTACTCCCGGGGCCAGGAAACGCTGGAATACCGACTCATTGTCGACGGGGTATGGATCACAGATCCCCACGCCCCGGGCAAACGGACCGATCCACGGGGCGTTACCCTGGGACTGATCTCCCTGCCGGAGCAACCCCTCTATCGTGAGGAATCACCCCGGTTCCACTCCGACGGAACGGTGACCTTCCGCTTCTCCTTTGATCAGCGAATCTCCCCGACGCTCCAGACAGTAACGCAGAGACAGGTGAGCGCCTCGTCTTTTCACGAACCACGGATAACCCTGATGGGAAGCTTTTCCGGTTGGGACCCTTTTCGTCACCCCCTGCGGCGGGATCCGGAGGATCCGGCCTTCTACTCCGTCCGCATTCCCCTGCCCCCGGGTCAGCATTATTACTATTTCCTGGTGGACGGCGAACGTGTGCTGGACCCCTTTCACCGCAACTACGCCCGGGACCGACAGCACGGCACCCTGGTGTCCTCGGTGACGGTCCCCGCACGCTCCCGCCGGAACTAACCAGCCCTCGCGGCAGAAGCGCGTTGACAACAGGCAGGGGCCGGGTCTACTGTATTTGGTAGTTACGATTGAAACATTTAATCGAGGGTGGGAGTAACAATGATTCATATTGACGAGCAGTTCAAGCAGATTACAGAGCAGCTGATCCGCAACTCGCGGCAACAGCAAACGGTAAACCCGGAGTGCGTCTTTCAGCCGGCAAACATACCCAACCGTGTTCTGGTGGAAAAGATCATCTCCAAACTGGTTCTTCCCGGGAGCCGGATAACCGGCTACGAGCACCTGCAGGAGCTCTTTCACCATGCCCAAAAGGGCGAGTCCTGCATTCTCCTTCTGGAACATTACAGTAATTTTGACATACCCTGCTTTTTTTATCTTGCCCAGAACTACGATCAGGGCCAGGAGGTCCTGGACTCAATCGTGGCCATGGCAGGGGCAAAACTCAACGAAGAAAGCCGCTTCGTCCTGGCCTTTACCGAGGCCTACACGAGAATCGTGATCTATCCGGCCCGATCCCTGGCTGCCCTGGAGGGAACACCGGAATACGACGACGCCCGGGCCTGGAGCCGCAGCATCAACCGAAGCGCCCTGAGGGAGATGATCCGCCTCAAGAACTCCGGCCATATGGTGCTGCTCTTTCCTGGGGGAACGCGCTACCGCCCGGGACAACCCGAAACAAAGCAGATCCTCCTGGAAACCGACTCCTATATCAAAGGGTTTGACCACATGGTGATGGTGGGGATCGCAGGCAACACCTTGCGGGTGAATCCCTCGGGAACAATGGAGCAGGATACCCCCGGCACGGACGTGATGGTCTACAACGTGAGCCCCGTAACCAGCACGAAGGAGTTCCGTGCCAAGGCCCGCCAGAATTTCCCCGAGGGGGGCGACGAAGCGAAGCGGGCCGTCACCGGCGCTATCGAAAAAGAGTTTGAGAGGCTCCACCTTCAGGCCGAGCAGACCCGCCAGGTCGCGCTCAAGGGGTTGGCCGAGAAGGGTGTTCAGCCCACAAGCATCGATCTCTCCCCCCAATAGCAATCAGGGGGCGAGCGGAACAAGATGGTCCCGCCGAAGGGGTTCTCCCTCAACCCGGCGCAACAACGCCTTCTGGGGCGTGGCCGTGCCGGGAAGGCGCGAGATCAGGTGCGAGACCCCCTCGGCCCTGGCCTGGTCTATCGCGCAGTCCAGCAGCGACGAGGCAACCCCCAGCCCCCGGTGCTCGGGATACACGTAGAGCTGATGGATCTCCCAGACAATATCATCTCCTTCCAGGGCCTCCCTGAAGAGCCACAAGAATCCGCAGAGTGTTTCCTGGGGAGTAAAGGCTCCGAAGATCCTGCTTTTTTCGCATCCGGGGTCGCCCGAAAAAGATCCGAACCGGTTGCGTTGGAGGTAGAAGCGCAGATCCTCTGGCAGGTCGGGATAGGCTTCGGTGAAGGCCTCCTGGTCCAGAGAACAGAACAGCCGTGACAACTCCTGCCGCGTAGCCTGGTCCAATGAAACCAGGGAGATATCGGTCAGGACCAGATCGTCCAGATCCTGATCAGCCTCCAGTTCCCGGGTATCCAGACCGGCAAGTTCCATGAGACGGGAATACCACTCCCGAACGTAGCGGCGCATCTCCACAAATTTGAAGCGGTAGTAGCGCTTTTCCACCTCGGGGTATTCCCGGATCGTGTCCTTGAACCGGCGGAAGACCCGTTTTCCGCTGAGAAGAATCTCCTGAAGCGCGTTTCGGGCCACGGGATTGTGGAGTTCGCCGAGAAACCGCTCCATGAGATAGAACCCGTCGGCACTGGTCCAACCGGGAAGGGGCTGGTAGCGTCGCGAAGGTTCCAGAAGCTGTTCCTCCTCGGGAGATTCCTCCTGGGGAGGGCGCTCTTCGGGAGGGACCAGCTCCTCCCGAACCAAAACTCCCAGTTCCGTATCCAGCATATAGTGGATATTCTGATTTTCCATGGCAAAGATAATCTGCCGGACCAGTTCGTCGGTCAGTTCAAACACGAGACTCCTCCGATAGCAGGGACCTCACAGTGGCAACAAGCTCCTCCCGGGGAACCCGCAAGGGTTCGGTGCCGGAGCGACGAGCCACCTCTATTACCCCGTCCGTGACGGACTCCCGGGATATTACCACCCGAATGGGTATCCCGAGAAGGTCCGCATCCTTCAACTTGTGGCTGATCGACTCGTAGCGGTCGTCGTAGAGAGTGATCTCCTGGAGTTCCTGATACAACTCCTGAGCGAGCCGCCGCACGGAGAGAGATTTTCCGATAGACATGAGATAGACCGAGAAGGGAGCCACCTCGGAAGGCCAGATAATTCCCCGGTCGTCGTGATTTGCCTCGACGATCGCCGACATGAGCCGTCCCATACCGATGCCGTAGCACCCCATGTGAGGGTGAATCTGTCGGCCCCGTTCATCGCGAACGGAGAGATTCATCGCCGCGGTGTAGTAGGTGCCGAGTCGGAAAATGTTCCCCAACTCCACGGCCCGCACCCTGCGCAGCACCCCGTCCAGGCAATGCCGGCACTGGGCCCCCTCGGGAATGCGGATAATGTCTGCCACGTGATCGGCTCCGAAATCGCGGCCGAAGTTCACATTGCGGTAACACTCACCGGGCCTGTTGGACCCCGCAAAGAGGTTGCATCCTGCCGCAAGATTCTCGTCCACCACGATGGAAAGAGCCTCCTGAGCCTCGTCGGGCAGATCCAGCGGCGAAAGCCAGGGCCCCGAGAGGTTAATCCCGGCCAGATCCTTACCATCGGCGGGACCCAGAATCGGTTCAGCTATCACCTGGTTCAGCTTCTCCTGGCTCACCTGGTGATCACCCCGGATAACGGCCATGACCAAGCCATGGCTGGTTCTGTAGAGCATCGCCTTTGCCAGTCGGTCCCGGGGGATATCCCGGGCCTGACGCATCCCGTTCAGGGTGCGTACCGTCTTGCCCTCGGGGGGGCCCACGGGCTCCATGGGCAGCGGCGGATTCTGGACGTTATCTACATCACCGCAGGCCACATCACCGTTTGCCGCGTAGCCGCAGGAATCGCATTGGACCAGATCGTCATCGCCGCTGTCGCAGGGCATAAGAAACTCGTAGCTTCGCTCGCCCCCCATATAGCCGACCCCGGCCTGGGCAGCGATCACCGGCACCTGGCAGCGCGAAAAGATGCGCTGGTAGGCGGCATGGACCTTGGGGAAAAATCCATTCAGATCGGCAAAGCTCCGATGGAAGGAATAGGCGTCTTTCATGAGAAACTCTCGAGTCCGCACCAGTCCGTTGCGAAGCCGTGACTCGTCACGAAACTTGGTCTGGAACTGATAGAGGAAGATCGGCAGATCCCGATAGCTGCGGAGGCCCTGCCGGACAAGCTCGACCATGGCCTCCTCGTGGGTGGGGGCAAGAACCAGACGCCGTCCGCTCCTGTCGTTGAACCGCACCATCTCCTGCTCGATAAGACTGTCGCGCCCGCTGGAAACCCAGATATCCCGGGGGTTCACCAGTGGTGTCAGAACCTCCTGACCTCCCAGGCGTTCCATCTCTTCCTGGACTATTCCCTGCAGGTTCCGGAGGACCCTCATTCCCAAAGGAGTGTAGGAAAAGAGCCCCGGCCCCAGAGAACGGATGTACCCGGCCTGAAGGAGATATCGATACCCCGACGTGCGAACATCCTTGGGGACGGAGAGAACTGTTTTTGTAAATTGCCTTGAATACAGCATGTCCGAAAATTGTAGGCCAATGATGGCCTTGGAGCAACCATTACATCGCCCCCGGGATGGCGAATAGCACCTCTTCCGGTTTTAACCTTGACACGAACCGCCGGACCTCTCCATAGTCTTGGGAACACACAAAAAATCAGGAGAGACCTATGAGCATGATAGAAACAGTAGAAGCCCGCGAGATTCTCGACTCCCGGGGAAACCCGACCATTGAGGTGGACGTATACCTGGAAGACGGATCCATGGGCCGCGCCGCGGTACCTTCGGGAGCCTCCACGGGTGAGCACGAAGCAGTGGAGCTTCGCGACGGTGACAAGAGCCGCTTCATGGGCAAGGGTGTTCTGAAGGCGATCGAGAACGTGAACGGCGAGATTGCCGAAGAGGTTGAGGGTCTGGACGCGCTGGATCAGGTCGAGGTTGACCGCACCATGATCGAGCTGGACGGTACCGACAACAAGGCACGGCTGGGTGCGAACGCGATCCTCGGTGTCTCCATGGCCGTGGCCCGTGCTGCCGCCGATCACCTGGGACTTCCCCTCTTCAAGTACCTGGGTGCCTACCACTCCACGGTTCTTCCCGTTCCCATGGCAAATATCATCAACGGCGGTTCCCACGCCGATAACTCCGTGGACTTCCAGGAGTTCATGGTTATGCCCGTTGGCGCCGACAGCCTCCGCAACGGTGTCCGCATGATCACCGAGGTTTTCCACAACCTCAAGAAAATCCTCCACGACGCAGGCTACAGCACTGCCGTTGGCGACGAGGGCGGGTTTGCGCCGAACCTCAAGAGCAACGAAGAGGCCGTTCAGGTCATCCTCAAGGCGATCGAGGCAGCAGGCTACGTCCCCGGCGAGGACATCATGATCGCCCTGGACCCCGCAGCGAGCGAGTTCTACGATGCAGCCAAGAAGAAGTACGTCTTCAAGAAGAGCGACGGCCGCGAGCTTTCCAGCGCCGAGATGGCCGACTACTGGGCCGACTGGGCAAGCAAGTACCCCATCATCTCTCTCGAGGATGGTCTGGACGAGAACGACTGGGAAGGCTGGAAGATCCTCACCGACAAGATCGGAGACCGGGTACAGCTGGTTGGTGACGACCTCTTTGTGACCAACACCAAGCGCCTGAGCATGGGAATCGAGAAGGGCATCGCCAACAGTATTCTGATCAAGGTGAACCAGATCGGAACTCTCACGGAGACCTTCGAGGCTGTGGATATGGCCAAGCGCGCCGGATATACCGCTGTGGTGAGCCACCGAAGCGGCGAGACCGAGGACAGCTTCATCGCTGATCTCGTGGTGGCCCTGGAGACAGGACAGATCAAGACAGGTTCCCTCTCCCGCAGCGACAGACTGGCAAAATACAACCAGCTCATGCGGATCGAGGAGATGCTGGATCGTACCGCCGAGTACCCCGGCATGAAGGCCTTCAACTCCATCAAGCGCTAAGGACCACCGGGGCGACTGAAGGAGCTTTGTCTGAACCAGGGAGCACGGAACACACGTTCCGTGCTCTTTTTTTTGGCATTAACGCTATCCCCGGGGAACCCGGGGGAACCCAAGGGAACCCGGGAGAAGCCTGGAGGCGACAGACTCGAGGCAGGGCAGGAATCAGGGCGGATCAGCGGGGATAGGGATAGAACTCTGTGATAACCAGCGAGGCCGAGGGATACGTGCCCCGCCTGAGGGAACCAACCCAGATGTTGTAGAGCCCCTCGGGAGGGGTCGGGAAGCGTATCAGCGGGGGGGAACCTCCGGAGCTGCTCCTGAAATGCCAGTGACCCCGGGGGTCGTTCACCAGAAGCACCGTGCCCCCCGAAGCGTTCTCCACGGTTATGGTGAGCCCTTCATCGCCCGCCTTGTACCAGAGATCAAAGTCGGGAGCTTCGGAAATGAACCCCTGATACCCCACCTGCGAGAGATCGACATCGCCCCCCGCAACGACACGGACAAGGTGTGGATCCGGGAGAAAACCCGCCGAGAGTTGCCGGTCTCCGTAGGCAGGAGCAAGTTGCCAATCCTGCCCATGGGCTTGCACTGTTCCCAGAAGCACCACCACCAGGGCGGTGAAAAGAGGCCTCACAAATCTGCTCCTAGCCATGCCGAATAGAAAATGTGGTGAACCTTCCCGCAGGAAGCGGTCGCGAAACAATAGAACAGGCCGTGACAACTCCTGCAGGAGGCCCCTCCCGGAGGAAGGATTCCAGCTTCTGCAGCGCCTCCGGCGGCCCTTCGGCGTAGACCTGGACAGAGCCGTCGGAATTGTTCATGACCCACCCCACCAGGCCCTGGCGGAGCGCAACCCGACGGGTGCTGTAGCGAAAGCCCACTCCCTGCACCCGGCCCCGGACCACCGCCTCAAAGGCTTCGTGAGTTGTGGCATCGCCGTTCATGCGGGCCTCATCGGGAGGATTCCTCTTCGGCAGGAAGTGCCGCAGCGAGGATCTCCGAAATATGCTGTTCAAGATCGGCGAAAGCATAGGGTTTGGGTACCATCGGAAAGGGAACCGCCGTGCCGTGTTTCAGGAAGGCGCTGGTGACAAGAACGGGGTGTGTGGGGCAGAAGGTCTGAAGGAACCGAATCCAGTACTCTCCCCCGAAGGTGGCCATTCGATAATCCGTGACCACCAGATCGACTTCCTCATCCAGGAGATGCTTGATCGCCCCGACACCGTCGGAAGCGACCAGCACACGGTAGCCCCTCTGCTGGAGATAATCCCGAAGGTCCAAACGAAGCGTGTCATCGTCTTCTACCAGCAGAACTCGGGCATCCCCTGCCATGGTTTCCCCCTAGGCTCGGCGGGTAGCCCGATTTTCGGCAAGCTCCTCGATGAGGGCAGGGAGGGACTCTACGTCAATCGGTTTTTGCAGGAAGGCATCGGCGCCAGCCTCAAGAGCCCGCTCGCGGGTCCCGTCGTCGGCCATACCGGTGATGGTGACTACTATGGGCCGGGAAAGGTTGTCGTCCGATTTGATCTGGCGACAGAGCTTGAAACCGTCAACGCCGGGAAGATTGATGTCAAGAAGAACCACATCGGGCTTGAACTCGGAAATTGCCTTGCCCGCATCGTAGCCGTCGAAGGCCTGGTTCACCTTGTAGTCGGGGTAGCGCTTGTCCAGGAACTGCTTCACCAGATCGTTGAAATCGTTATCATCGTCAACAATAAGAACCTGCTCTATCCGGGCCTGCTCGGCCAGAATCTGCTTGAGTTCATCGGGGAGGCGCATTCCCTGCTTCTGGAGAAACTTTGCCAGGATATCGGCATAGACGCGGTACTGACCACCAGGAGTTGTGTAGGCCTCAAGATGTCCCTTGTCGATCCAGTTGATTGCGGTCTGATTGACCACTCCGCATATGTTCGCCACCTCGTGTGCCGAAAATACACGTTCTTTCTTGTTTGTTCGTGCCATACGTTATTTCCTCTTTCTATCTGATCGTCCTACTATGATAATATAAAAAACTCAATAATGTCAACGAACAATTTTATTGATCTCCACGACCTCGAATCCTTTTCTGAGAAGCTTTCGAATGATAGTTTCTTTGTTTTGACCTGCAAGGCGCTCATATGTCAGCTGAAGGGACCGCCTGAAGCACTCGGGGTTCTCCTCCTCATACTCTTCCAGGGCCGCTGCGGCTGTTTCGCGGTCTACGCCGCGGGAAGCAAGACCTGCCAGGAGCGCTCTTCTGCTGGTACCCCGGCCGCTCATGCGGGAACGAACCCAGGAGCTGGCGAACCGGAGATCGCTCTGCCAGGAGGCGTCCCGGACTTTGCGCAGCGCCGTCTCCACGGCGTCCTGGCTGAACCCCCGGGCCGAGAGCTTGCGCCGCAGTTCCGCCTGGCTGTGATCGCGCCGGGCCAGAAGGTCCACGGCAACAGCGGGGGCAAAGAGGAAGCCACTTCGGAAAGCGAGGTCTCTCAGGAGGTCTATCTCAAGGGAGAGCCCTTCCTGCACCGGCTGACCGGTATGTCGGGAGATCACATCCCGGGCGATATCGAAGCGAATGAGGCGGATCAGGGGTTTTGAGCGGTTTTGCTCTGCCGATGGGGAGGGATTGAGCGATAGCGCTGCAAAAACGGAAACGCCCGCAGCGATGTTCGCGTGCGGGCGTATCCTTTTGATAACAACCGGAGTGTCCGGCGGATAGTGTTTAACGCTTGGAGAACTGGAAGCGACGGCGCGCACCGCGTTGTCCGTACTTCTTGCGCTCCACCATACGGGAATCACGGGTCATGAAACCATTGGCCCGAAGGGTTGGCAGCAGAGCCTCGTCGTATTTGACCAGAGCCCGGGCAAGACCGTGCCGGATAGCTCCGGCCTGACCACTCTCGCCGCCTCCGTGAACCGTTACCAGGAGGTCAAACAAGCTTTCCTTCTCGGTGACCACCAGAGGCTGCTTGAAGACAACCATGTTCTCGGCGCGATGAAAGTAGTCATTCGCTTCACGGCCATTAACTGTTACTTTTCCTGAACCGGGCCGCAAATACACCCGGGCAACTGACGTCTTTCGGCGTCCTGTTCCTACATACTGATCCATGCGATCACGACTCCTTTACCGGGGGGATCGTATAGACCTCCGGTTGCTGAGCGGTGTGGGGGTGTTCGACCCCGGCGTACACCTTAAGGTTGGTAAAAAGTTTGCGTCCCAGGCGGTTTTTGGGCAACATGCCCCGCACAGCGTGCTCCAGGGGATACTCAGGGCGACGCTTGAGCATTTTCTGGAAGGACTCGGAACGCAAAGACCCCAAGTACCCGCTATGGCGGTAATACATTTTCTGGGTTGCTTTCCGGCCTGTCACGGTGACCTTGTCCGCATTGATGATAACCACGTAATCGCCGATTTCCTGGTGAGGAGCAAACTCGGGCTTGTGCTTACCACGAAGCAACTTTGCTGCCTCTACGGCAACACGCCCCAAGCGCTGATCTGCGGCGTCGATCACGTACCATTTCCGTTCTGTATCGTTCGGTTTGACAAATATCGTTTTCATGTTCTCAACTCGGGGAAAAAACTGGACGCTCACCTTGCCATGTACCGCGATTCTTGTCAACCGGGATACAGGCGAGACCATCTATACCTCAGGATTTATCCGTTTCGGGAGATACTTCCCCGGATTTTTCCCGGGCAGCTGCCCGCGCTTCTTCCGCTTCTTCCTTTTTTGCTTCTTTCTTGTCTTTGATATCGGCGATTCCAATCATAACCGCGATAAGCCCAATAAACAACGCCAGGATCGGTACGCCCCCCGCCAGGACCACCAGAACCTGTTCTCCCCAGTTGAGTACGGCGAAGGGCACCGATGCCGGAAGCACCGCATACACCGCAAACAGAACCAGAGCTACACCAAACACCATTGCACCCACGTGCTTACCTCCCACACAACATGAACTGCCTATTCCTGCAGCTGTTTTATCATTGAAGCGATCCCGGCAATAATGAACACAATCGGGACAGCACGCAATACAACCCAGAAAAGGGGTAGGTTCAGTACCCGCAAATCGGCAACACCTATGATACCAAATCTATCCAGTGTTTGGAAGACCAGATCTCCCCAACGGAGGATGATTCCGATAATAACCAGCATCCAGGCCGGTTCCCGCGTCATGGACCAGAGCATGATCGCAAGAAAGACCCCCACTCCCGTCAGGGCCAGGTCCGTCACCAGAACACTCAGCTCACCCGGTCCAGCAACCACAGAGGGCCTCCCAGTTCTTTCGTTCCCGCCGGCTCAACTCACCGGGGCAGATCAGCCGCTCCCCCGGGGTCGGCGGCAGAAGGATCCCGCGACGCAACGCCTCGTGCCGAGGCAGGACCGCCTGGGGCGAGGGAATCCAGTAGAGACCGTCCCGCTTCCATCCCGGGGGAACCGGCAAGGACCGCGCCAGATCGAGCCGTTCCTGCGCTTCGGGGGAATCGAGATAGTGCCGCAGCAATTCCGATGCCACGGCCAGTCCCGCCTGGAGCAACGACGATGCCCCCTCCCGGGCTGCAGGAAAGGGCAATATCACCAGAGCCTCCTCAGGGGCCGGTTCCTCCGAGAGCGGGTACCAGCGGGGAAGGCTCCGGGCCAGGCCGTCCTCCGGCAGGAAGAGCTGTCTGGACCCGATCCTCTGGGCCAGACGGGCCAGAGACCGCTCCAGTCGGGCCTGCCAGGGGGTGGGCAGGGGCGCCCAGAGGCCCCGATCAATCTCGGCTGCCACAGTTCGGGCAAGAGAACCCGGACGGTGGCCAAGGAAGGCACTGCCCCCGGCCTGCCAGAAATCGGCGTACCTTTCTCCTGCCTGATCGTAGAGACGCCATCCCCGGGCCCGTCGCACCCGGCGCCCGTCCGGCAAAAGCCCTGCTCCACCGCTCACCAGGAATCTCCCCAGGAGTTCTCCGCACCGGCGACCCGTTCCAGCGAGCTGTCGTAGGCGGGGAAAAACTGTCCTGTCATGCCTGTTTCAAACCGGACCTCTACACAACGCTCTGCCCCGGCCTGCCAGGATCGTATCACGATTCCGGAACCGTAGTCGTCATGATAGACCGGTGTTCCCTTCTGCCAGGGGGAGCCATCCTGCAGGGAGGCCCTGTCCCCGCCCTGAAAGGACTCTACCTGCACCAGATCCCGGGGGATCTCAGCCAGAAACCGGGAGGGCAGAAGATCCATGAAGCGACCGTGAAGGCGGCGGCGGCGACAACTTGTGAGGGTCACCTCCTGGTGAGCGCGGGTAACGGCCACGTAGAAGAGACGCCGTTCTTCTTCCAGTTCCCGGGGATCGTCGTTTCGGGGAAAGAGCCCTTCTTCCAGGCCGGTGATGATCACCCGGTCAAACTCGAGCCCCTTGGTGTTGTGCATGGTGATGAGGACCACCCGGGCATCCTCGGAGGATGCTACATCGCGGGAGCTGTCCAGCTCGATCGCCTCAAGGAACTCCACCAGCCCCTCCCGGGAGAGCGGATAGAGCGACGCCGCATTGACCAGCTCCTCCAGGTTCTGGAGCTTCTGCGTGCCAGCGATCTGATCCTGCTCCTGATGATACCGGCTCAGGCCGCTGATTTCCAGAAGATGCTCCACCGCAGAGGCCAGAGTTTTCTCCCCTGCCGGGGTCAACTCCGCATCCTGATCCCCCTCCAGACGGCGCTCCATCTCGTCAAAAACCTGAAGGAATTCCTTCAGGGCCAGTGCAGCCTTTTTGCTCACCTCTCCCAAGCCGTACTCGCAGGCACGGCGCAGATCACCCCGGGCTACTCCCTGGTGCTGAAGCAGCCGATCCAGCGTTTTGGCGCCGATCCCCCGGGCAGGCTTGTTCACGATCCGGCGGAACCCCACCTCGTCACGGGGGTTTGCCAGAAAACGGAGGAACGCCACGGCGTCTTTTACCTCTTCCCGCTCGTAGAACCGAAGGCTTCCCACGATCCGATAGGGTATCCCCTCCCGAAGCAAGGCTGTTTCGAAAGGTCGGGACTGGGCGTTGGTGCGGTAGAGAACCGCCGTTACCCCCGGGCGGTCTTCCCTCTGACAGGACCTGACCTGCTCGATCACCCAGGAGACCTCCTGATCCTGGTCTCCCAGGAGGATCAGCCGGGGTACATCACCTTCGGTTCGTTCGGTGTAGAGATGCTTGCCCAGGCGGCCTTCGTTGCGAGCCACCACGGCACCGGCCAGATCGAGGATCGGGGCGGTGGAACGATAGTTTTGCTCGAGCTTCACCACCCTGGTCCCGGGAAAGATCCGGGAGAAGGAGAGGATGTTCTGCACTTCAGCTCCACGAAAGCGGTAAATCGACTGATCGTCGTCGCCTACCACGCATACAAAGGTGGTCTGATCGCAGAGCGCTCGCAGAAGCCGATACTGGGCAACGTTGGAATCCTGATACTCGTCTACCAGAATGGAACGAAAGCGGCTCTGGAGGCGTTGCGCCACGGCAGGTTCCGATTCCAGAAGCTTCACGGGGCGCATGATGAGATCACCGAAATCCACGTTTCCGATTTCTTCCAGACGTTTTTGATAGGCCGCGTAGATACGGGGCAAGTCGGGATCTTCGCTTATCTCCAGGAGATCATCCTCGGGGGTGAGGCAGTAATCCTTGGCCCGGCTGATGGCCTGGCTGTAGCGGGCCAGATCGGGGCGTTTCCGCTCGGGGAAAAGAGAATGGAGGAGCGAGACCGCATCGGAATCATCGTAGATCGAGAAGCCCCGGGGCAGCCCGGCGACATCGGCGTTTCGTCGCAGCATCCAGGCACCGAAACTGTGGAATGTACGGATCGTGACATCTCCTGCCCGTTCCGCCAGCCCCGCAGCACGCTCCCGCATCTCCCCGGCGGCCTTGTTTGTGAAGGTTACCGCCAGGATCGACCGCGGATCGTGGCCCAGCGCCTCGATCTGATAGGCGATCTTGACGGTGATTACCCGGGTTTTTCCGCTACCTGCACCGGCAAGGATCAGGAGGGGAGACGATTGGTGGAGAACCGCTTCGCGCTGCCCCGGATTGAGGCCTGCCAGGGCCTGCTGCAGACTCGCAGTCACTCCCGGTGCGTTGTTGTGCATCATCATCATCCATCATACCGGAGGGGCCGGACCTCGTCGAGCGTTTGTGAGAGTCCTGCCCGATGTGCTATCTTTGGGAGATGACCGACGAGCACCGATACAGGAGCACCACCCATGCTTAACGAGATCTGGTTCTTCCTCAATCTGGCAGCGCTCTTTGCCGGTTTCGGGCTTCTCCTCACGGTGGTTATCCTGGGGCAGGTAACGCCCCAGTCCGAGGGGAAATACACCCGCAACATTCTGGCCGGCTACTTGTGTATCACGGCCGTTTCCTTTTCGGCCTCCTACTGGGCGGTGGTGGACCGGATACCCACGGTGCTGAGCGATCTGCTCTTTGGTCTTGCCGCAGCAGCCACCCTGGCTGCCCAGATCCGCTTTGTGACACGCTTTCTCCGCTGGCCCGGGGTGCGCCGCAGGGTGCGGGTGATGCGTGCCACGGCCCTGGTTGTGACGGGGCTCTGGTTTTTTGTGACACTTCTCCAATGGTCCCCCCTGGCCCTGAATGTGCCGGGGATCCAGCTCTGGGCCTCGTTCTTTCTTCACATGGCTCTGGCGGTCTTTGCCGTGCTGGTGGCCCTGGGATCCTTTTCCTGCGCAAGCAGGCTCCCCGAATCGCCCTGGCAACAGTTCTTCCGGGGATTCGGGGCGGCCTTCGCCTTTTTGGCCATGGCCCATATCCCCAACTGGCTCATTGCCAGCGTGGCCTTTCCCGAGGTTCGGGTCTTGCGGGCCGACCTGATCTTTGTGGCGGGCTATATCGGTGCCAACGTGCTTCTTCTGGCTGCGGTGATCCGCACGCTCCGGGAAGAGAGCGCCGCCCACTCCCAGATAAAGCCGACCCGGACCTTTGTGGAGACCTTCGGCCTGACAAAACGGGAGCGGGAGATTCTGGAACACCTCTTTGAGGGAAAGACCAACGCGGCTATCGCCCAGGAGCTGGGAATCGCCGTTCGGACCGTGGACACCCACGTGGCGAATACCTTCAAGAAATGCGGCGTCCGTTCCCGCTACGAGCTTTTCCGGCTTCTCTCCCGTCCTTCCTGATGGTCCTTCCTGGTGGTCTTTCCTGGTGGTCTTTCCTGGTGTTTTTCCCCGGCGGTCGCGCCCCTGGGGAGGTTTTTGAAGAAATCCGTAGTTTTACGTATATTGAATTCCGGGGAAAATACGTAAAACCGCCGATAGAAACGCTCCCCTCCCGGGGGGTATCTTCAGGTCTCACGCGTTTGCGTCATAACGAAGGAGTAGCAGGATGAAATGGAACCTATTACGTGCGCCCCGCCTGTGGGGTGTGGCCCTGATCCTGGCCGCGGGCTTGTTCGCCGCCGGGGAGAGCCTCTCGGCACAAGCGGCCGAGGCCATGCCGGAGACAATCCGGGCCGGCGTGGTCTTCGACGGCCCCTGGGAAGAAAACCCGGATCTGGAAAAACGATTTATTGAATCCTTCTCTGCGGCGGTGCGCCGGCCCGTGGAGGTTTCTCCCGATCACCGCCATACCGGAGACTGGACCGTTGAGGAAGCAACCCGGACGATCTCCGATCTGAGGGGAGCCTCGGAGGATCTGGACATCATTTTCGTTCTGGGGGTCCTGGCCGGAGAGGCGGCGATCAATCTGGAAGAGGATAATCCCGCCAGGCAGGTGCCGGTGGTTGCTCCCTTTGTATTGCCCCAGGCGGTACGTGGCACCACCAGGGCCGACTACAGAGCTCTCTCGCCGGGAATCATCGCCGTGGAACTTCCCCTGCGTGTTCAGGAGGATGTGGCCCGCATCGCCCGGCTCTTTCCGGTGGACCATGTCTCCATTCTGGTGCCTGCCCCGTACATGGTGCTTCTGGACAATCTTTCCGAAACCCTCCAGGGCCTGGACCATCCCTCGGCAGAGATTGTCCCGATCGAGACACACATTGACCCTGACCAGGTCCTCCTGGCTCCCGGGAGCGCCGCCTACGTGCTGCCCTTTCCCCATGCTCCGGCAGACCAGGCCCGGTCGCTTATGGGAAGCCTCCACACCCGGGGAATACCCACCTTTGCAGCCCTGGGCAGAAGCCCCCACGAGGTGGCTACCGTGGGAGTTCTGCGCGAGTACGTCCAGGATATCGCTGCCACCAGGGCCGCCACGGAATACCGGGAGGTGATCAACCGGGGAGCCAGCCTGGGCAGGGTCCAGAGCCTGCGTGCCCGGGGCATGCTTCTTCTGGATCGGGACGCCCTGCGCCGGGCCGGGGTTTCTCCCCGGCGGGAAGCTCTGCTCCAGGCCCGCTTTGTCCAGCGGGAAGATCGTTTTGAGGGGATCAATCTCCAGGAGGCGGTGGAGACGGCCCTGGACCACAACCTGGACCTGGCGGCCCGGAAAGCGGGGCTCGCCACAGGCGATGCCAACGTCGCTGGTGCCCGGTCCAACCTGCTGCCCCAGGTGAACGCCTCTACTACCTTTCGCATTCTCGACGAGGATCGGGCAGAGAGCCTTTTCTTTCCCGACCAGTTCTCTGCTGTGGGAGCTCTCTCATTTCAGCAGGTTCTCTGGAGCGAGCCTGCCTGGGCAAACCTGCAGATCCAGGAGCTGATCTCTTCGAGCCAGGATTTTCAGTACGAGCGGTTTCGTCAGGATACGGCCGAGGCGGTCTCCCTGGCGTATTTTGACCTCCTGCGTGCCCAGGCTCTGGTGGAGCTTCACCAGAACGATGTGGATCAGCTCCAGTTTCACCTGGACCGGGCCCAGACCCGCCGCCAGGTGGGCGCGGCAGGTCCCGATGACGTCTACCGCTTCCGCAGTGAGCTGGCTCTGGCCCGGCGCAAGCTTACCGACGCCCTCTCTCTGGAGCAACAGGCCCAGATGCAGGTAAACCGCCTGCTGAACCGGCCGCAGCGAACAGACCTGCACCCCCGGGAACGGGGCCTGGAGGATCCTCTCCAGGTGCTTCCCGCAGGAGCACTTTTCTTTGAGGTCACTGACCTGGGAGCGCTCCAGCGCCTGGAGGAGGATCTCGTTCGCTTCTCCTTTGATTCTTCCAGCGAGGTTCAGGCTCTGAACCAGGCTATCGCGGCCAGGACACGGGAGCGACAGATGCGAAGCCGTTCTTTCTGGTCCCCCACGGTGGCCATGGTGGGCCAGGTGGAGCACGAGTACTGGTCGGGCGGGAAGGATCCCGGCACGCCATCAGACCCCTTGGCAGCCGGATTGCTAAACAACCTTGATATGCCCGGCGACACCTCCTGGTCCATAGGAATCCAGGCCTCGCTGCCCCTCTACTCGGGAGGCCAGAGGCGGGCCAGCCTGGCCAGAACAGACGCCGAGCTGGAGGAACTGGTGAAGGAGACCGAATCGGTGAGCCGCCAGATCGAACAGCGCCTCCGCTCGGCCTTTGTACGGACCATCGCCGTGGCAGAATCGATGCTCCACGCCCGGGAGGCCAACGAGGCTGCCTCCGAGGCCCTCACCCTGGCAACCCGCGCCTACGACGCCGGCGTTGCCTCGGCGGCCGAGCTGGTGGACACCCAGAACCGGGCCAGCGCAGCAGGACAGCTGGTGCAGGACGCAACCTACGAATATCTGCGGGAGTTCACCCGCCTGCTCAGGGCGTTGGGTGCAACCGACGCGATACACCTTCCGGCACGAGAAGCCGAGATCAGATCCCTGCTTGAAACCATTTCACAAGGAGAATCCCGATGAAGAAGTTTTCCCTCCTCACTGTATTCGCTGTTCCCCTGGCCCTGGCGCTCACACTGGCCGGGTGCAGCGGAAACGGCAACGATATTACCGAAACTCCCCGACCCGTGCGGTGGCAGTATGTAGTGGATGCCCATGAGACCCAGGCCCGCAGTTTTGTCGGGCGCACCCGCTCGGGCAGCGAGGCCCGGGTGAGTCCCAAGGTGGCCGGAATGATCCAGGAAATCCTGGTAGACGTGGGAGACGATGTCCAGGTGGGTGATCTGATTGCCCGGATCGATCCTGAACCGCTCCAGCTCCAGCGCGATGCCGCGGCAACGCAACTCACAGGTGCCCAGGCCCAGGCCTCGGCAGCCCGAGCCACCTACAACCGGGTACGCAACCTCTACCAGCAGGAACTGGCCAGCCGCCAGGACTACGACTCGGCCCGGGCCACGGCAGAATCGGCCGAAGCAGCGGTGAACGGCGCCCAGAGGCAGCTTGAACTGGCTGATCTCCAGCTGAGCTACGCCCGGGTAACCTCACCCTTCAGCGGCCGTGTTTCGGCCCGGGTGGCAAACGCCGGCGAGAACATCGCCGTGGGACACCCCATTGTGATGATCGTCTCCCAGGACCGCTGGGAGGTGACCCTTTCCGTTCCCGACTCGGTGGTGGCCTCCCTTTCCACGGGCAATCCCGCCGAAGTGATCGTCTCGGCCTACCCCGGAGAGGTCCTCACCGGAGCGGTTTCAGGCGTGGGCGGGGGTGCTGCTGCCGGAGCGGGAACCTTCCCCGTGACGGTTCGGCTTCACCAGGCCCCGGAATGGATGCGGGCAGGCATGGTCTCGCGGGTTCAGTTTCCCCAGGCCATCCAGTGGGAGGGCGCTGCCGTGCGCGTACCCAGCTCTGCCGTTGCCCAGGACCGGGACGGACACTTTCTCTACGTGATCGAGCCCACCGACGAGCAGGACGAAAACGGAGTGGACCTGGCCCGCCTGAAACGCAGCCCCATCGCTATCGGCCGACTGCTCCAGGACCAGGTTGAAATACTGGAGGGAGTCGAATCGGGTCAGCGCGTGGTAACTCTGGGGCTGAATCATCTCTCGGAGGATATGCTGGTGCGCATCCTGCCCGAGATGGAGGGAGGAACCCGGTGAATATTACCAAAATCTCCTTTGAGAAAAACCGCTTTACCGTGGCGATTCTCCTGTGCCTTTCCGTAGCGGGAGTAATCTCCTATATTCAGGCACCCAAGGCGGAGGACCCCGGGTTTACCGTGCGAACCGCCGTGGTGGTCACCTATTATCCCGGGGCAAGCCCCCAGCGGATCGAACAACTCATATCAAAGCCTCTGGAAGAATCGATTCAGGAAATCCCCGAGGTGGAACGGGTCCGGTCGCAATCACGGACAGGCGTCTCTATCATCTACGTGGACGTCTCGGAACGGTATACCGATATGCCTCCGATCTGGGATGAGGTTCGGATCTCCGTGGACAACACCCGGCGATCCCTGCCTGAGCAGATCATCGGCCCCATTGTGAACGACCGCTTCGGCGATGTCTTCGGAACGATCGTCACCGTCAGCGGCGAGGGCGTGAGCTACGAGGAACTGGAGGAGATCGCCAAGGAGCTTCGGGAGCGGGTGATCGCCACCGACGAGGTGGCCTCGGTGAGCCTCCACGGCGTTCAGGACCGCCGTGTCTACGTGGATTACTCCGACGAGCGCCTGGCAGAGCTCGGCATCACTCCCTATCAATTGAGAGAACTGATTCGCGCCCAGAACATCGTCCTTCCCGGTGGAGAGGTCTTCACGGAATGGGAGCGGATCATCCTGGGCCCCACGGGTAACTTCGAGTCCCTGGAAGAGTTGCAAAATCTTCTTATTCCCCTGCCTGCCCGGGGAGAGGTGCTCTTTCTTCAGGATATTGCCCGCGTCCATATGGGATACCAGGAACCGGCCCAGACCCACGTGCACACCACGGGAAAACCGGCCGTTGCCGTGGGCGTCAGCCTCCGCGACGGGGGGAACATCAATATTCTGGGCGATGACGTAAAAGAGGTGGTGGCCCGGTACCAGCAGGAATTGCCCATCGGGATTAACCTCGATTTTGTGGCGATCCAGGCCGATCACGTCCGGGACCGGGTGAACAACTTCGGAATCAACCTCATTCAGGCCATGGTGACGATCATGGCGGTCATGCTGATCAGCATCGGCTTCCGCATGGGCATGGTGGTGACCTCCCTGGTACCGGTGACCATGCTCACCACGTTCTTTGTCTTTCTCCTCTTCGGGATCGGGATCGACCAGGTCTCGCTGGCCTCGCTGATCATCGCCCTGGGGATGCTGGTGGACAACTCCATCGTTATCGCTGAATCCACCATGGTCCTCTCTGCGGGAGGGCTCTCGCCCCGGGAGGCAGCGATCCGCTCGGCCAAGGAGCTGGGCTCGCCCCTTCTGATCAGCTCCCTCATCGTCTGTGCGGCTTTTCTGCCGGCCCTTCTGGCAGAACACTCCCTGAGTGAGTACGCAAGCCCCGTCTTCTGGGGAGTCACGATTACGCTTCTTCTCTCCTGGGTTTTTGCGCTCACCATGACCCCCATGATGGCGGCGCGATACCTGAAGGCCCAGCCCGAGGGGGGCGCCGACGAGTTCGACACCCCCTTCCAGCGGTGGTACGCGGGGGTTCTCCACTTCTTCCTGCACCACCGGGTGATGATCATCGTGATTCTCACGGTGAGCCTTGTGGGGGCTTTCTATGCGTTCCAGCTGGTGGAGCGTCAGTTCTTTCCCAACAACGACCGGGCGGTGATCACCGTGGAGATGGAATACGCCGCAGGAACGCGGCTTGAACGAACCCGCGATCTGGTGGAAGAGATAGAAGCCTTCTACGGCGGGCCCCTGGAGGATTCGGTTAAAACCTGGCACAGCTACATCGGAGGCGATGCGCCGCGCTTTTATCTGCCCTTTACCCCGGAACCACCCCGATCGGAATACGCTGTAATGGTGGTGAACCTGACTCACCAGCGGCATATCCCCGAGGTGATAAACCAGACCAACGCCTATCTCGAGAAACATCATCCCGAGGTGCGGGTGCGGGCCCGACCCCTGGTGCAGGGACCTCCCGTGGATGCGGCCGTGGAGGTTCGTATCTCCGGATCTGATCAGGACCGTATCTTCGAATACGCCGATCTGGTGCGCGATCGCATGCGCTCTATCGAGGGAATCTACGGGGTACGCGACGATTGGGGCCCCTGGACAAAACAACTCGCTGTGGATATCGACGAGGCCCGGGCCAAGGCGGCGGGGATAACAAGTCAGGAAGTGGCGATCTCGCTCCAGACAGCGCTCACGGGTCTGCAGGTCTCGGAGTATCGCGGTGCCGACGAGGTAATACCCATCACGCTGCGGTCAGATCTGGCACCCGAAGGACACGTGTCAAAGCTGGAGACTGTCTCGGTCTATTCAAGCACCACGGGACGGTCCGTGCCGCTTCAGCAGATCGCCAACCTCAACCTGGAGTGGACTCCCTCGCGAATCATGCGCCGGGATCTGGCCAGAACGGTGACGATCCAAGCCGATGCCTACGAAGGGTTTAACGCGATTGCCATTGCGAACGATCTGGATGAGTGGCTGGCCCAGGAGAGCACACGCTGGGCAGGGGGATACCACTACGAGATCGCCGGTGAGGCCGACGCCACCACCGAGGCGAACAAGGCTATCTTCGACAAGCTCACCATATCGGCGCTGATCATGCTGTTGCTGCTGATTCTCCAGTTCAACTCCTTGCGGAAGACCTTCATCATCCTTCTGACGATTCCCTTCGGTCTGATCGGGGTTGTCTTCGGGTTGATCGTGACCAGGTCGATCTTCGGGGTCATGACGCTCCTGGGGGTTATCTCTCTGGCGGGAATCGTGATCAAGAACGCCGTGGTTCTGCTGGACAGGATCAAGATCGAGATCGACGAGAACGGGCTGGAGCCTTACCAGGCGATTGTCACGGCCTCGCAACGGCGAATCCGGCCGATCCTGCTCACCACGCTGACCACGATTTTCGGGCTTCTGCCGCTGTGGTTCGGGGGCAGTCCGCTCTGGGAGAGTATGACCATCGCTATCATCTTCGGATTGATTTTCTCGACGATTCTCACCCTGGGATTCGTGCCGGCCATGTATTCGCTGCTCTTTAAGGTGGACGTTCCGCCTTTGCCGGGCAAGAAGCAAAAGGCCTGATCTCTTTGCTGTTCCGGGCGGCCCCTGACGGGGCTGCCCGGAGTCTCGGGAGGCGCTATTCTCCGGGGATCACCCGAAAAAACTGCTGAAAGACGATGTCCGTTGCACCGTAGCAGGCCTGCACCGGATCGTAGACCAGGGAGATCACCTTCTTGTGCGGCACGGCACGCTCGGCGGCCCGGGCGAGGAAATCCGAGAGAAGGCGAAACCGGGACATGACCAGCAACGCCTCGGGATTCAGCAGGTGCACCATATTCCGCAGGGCAGCCCCAAACAGGAGCTGTTCCTCCTGCAAGACATCCTCTACCTCTTCCAGAGAGAGTCCTTGCCCCGCCTCGGTCCAGCTGGAGAGCGGGAAGCGCTCCTGCAGACGCTGCAAAAGGGGGATCTCGGCAACCCGGGCTTCCAGAGGACGCCTGTCTTTGGCCAGATCATCCCAGGAGCCCACCTCCAGGGTGGTGCGCCCCACCTCCAGAGCCGTGGAAGCCCCGCTGAGAAAAATCTGCCCCTGATTGATCAAGGCTCCACCGATGCCGGAACGAACCAGCAGGGCCAGCAGACTGCCGGAATTGCGGGCAGCACCGTAACGGAAGGCGCTTGAGGCTATAACGGCGGCGTTGTTGTGAACAAAGACGGGCACACCGAAAATTGCGCCGAAGTGCTCCCGTAGAGGGAATCTTTCCAGATCGGTTATCCTGGGGTACTCCTGGACAAAGCCCTCCTCGGTGTTGACCACTCCCGGGGCAGCCAGAGCGATCCCGAGGATGGCTTCCGTGGCGATTCCGGTTTTATCCAGAGCCCGGCGAATCATCTTTTCGATCACCGTGAGAATCTGCCCCCGATCCGGCCCTGCCGCGAACTCCTGGTTTTCCCGGAAGATCACGTTGTTGCGAAAATCCACGAGGATCACCGCCACGCCGAGGCTGGAGAAATCGACCCCCAGGGCATAGGCGCTGCTGGAGACAACGCGGTAGAAACTGGGGCGCCGCCCTTTGCGTTCGGGGGGGATCATGTCCTCGGGGACATCTTCGTTTCGGCAGGGTTCAATAAAGCCGGCTTTCTCCAGTTTTGAGAAGATGCGGTACACCGTGGGGGCCTTGAGCCCCGTCTGGTGCACAATGTGGGACTGGGAGATCGAGGCGTGGTCAAAGAGCATCTTCAGAACAAGCTTCTCGTTACTCTGCCTGATATCATAACTTCGTAGGGGATGGTCCATAACGTCCGTTACTTCCTGAGAATAAAAATATACGCAAGGTACCACAGAGCAGGTCTTTGCGTACAGACACTCGCGAAAAGGCTCTCCCGAAAGCGCTCCCCTCGAGTATTATTCACCGCCTCGGCACAATCAAGGGGCTAGCGGATTTCTACCCCTTGATGTGAAGTATCTCCCTCGTACCAGGTGAGTTCAAGCTCCAGTTTGTGCCTGAGGCCCCGGGAGTCTTTCCGCTTTTGATCGATCTCCACCTCGAGTTTCACCGTCTCGGGAATGTCCAGGGACGCTTCCTGAGTGCCGCTGCCGAGAACAATCCGTCCGGCCTCGATCCGCTCGGCGATTTGTCTCAGAAAATCGGCCGCCTCTTTTCTGCTTTGGGTCTCTTTTCCCTTAAAGACGTTCATTTTCATGATAATCAGATACCTCCCGGATGGTCTCCATTACTATACCCGGAGTATAACCCGGAGATACTCCACGGGTACAGCCGACACCAGGACTCCCCGAAGGGCCACTGGTGGGTCTGATGCCAGAGCCACTGGTGGGTCTGACGCCGGGGCCACGGTTGCTCTGATGCCGGGGTCACGGTTGCTCTGATGTGCTCTGATGCCGGGACCACTGGCGGGTCCGATGCCGGGGTCTTGACGAGAAGAATCGATTCCGGTATTGTTGGTTCCAGTTTAACGAAGAGATCCCTCCGCGCCCGATGGTGAGATTGTGTCGACTCCCTGTACGATACAACCCCGTCGCTTTGAAGCGGCGCGATCAGTTGTCCTGTTTACCGGCTTCCCGTCACATCACAGGCGAAGCGTAGCGCAGTCCACATCTTCTCACATTATTACTCGGCCCGGCTCCATCGTTGCGCCCCGGTACATGCAATACCGAGGGCCTCAGCGCAAGGAGACCGTGAGCGAAAGGACACACTTTTGAACCAGAAATCATTTCTCGAACTCGGTCTGCAGAGCGGACTGGAGAAAACACTCCAGGCGAACCAATTTCTCACCCCTACCCCCATCCAGGCCCAGGCCATTCCTCCCGTACTTGAGGGACGCGACATTCTTGCCTCGGCCCAGACCGGTAGCGGAAAGACAGCAGCCTTCGCGTTGCCCCTGCTGAGTCAGCTTGCTGAAGAACAGACCAGACCCCGCCGGGGAGCTCCCCGGGCTCTCATCCTGGTGCCCACCCGGGAACTGGCGGGACAAATTGCCACGGTGCTTACCACCTTTGGCCGCCCCCTGCGCATGAGCACAGCCGTGATCTACGGAGGCGTAAGCAAATCTGCTCAAATCAGCGCCCTCCGGCGGGGTGTGGATATCGCGGTGGCAACCCCGGGACGCCTTCTGGATCTTATGGGTGGCGGATTCATCACCCTGAAAGACATTCAGATGATCGTCCTGGACGAAGCAGACCGCATGCTCGATATGGGATTTATCCCCGATGTGAAACGGATTATCCAGGAGCTTCCCGAAAAGCGGCAGGCCCTCTTTTTCTCTGCCACCGTTCCCGGCCCGGTTGCCCAGCTGGCAGACCAGCTTCTGCACGATCCGATACGGATCAGCGTTGAATCGGACCGCTCCAGCGATCCCGACATCGACCAGAAGGTGCTCTTTGTCTCCCGCGAGGAGAAAAAGGACGCCCTGAAGATGATCCTCACCGAGGGGGGCTGCTTCCGCGCCCTGGTCTTTACCCGGACAAAGCACCGGGCCCGGGACCTGGCGAAGCACCTCTCCAAGAGCGGGATCCCCTCGGATGATATCCACGGCGACAAGAGCCAGAACGCCCGGTCCAGGGCACTGGCAAACTTTGATCGGGGGCGGGTCCAGGTGCTGGTAGCCACCGACGTGGCATCCCGGGGTATCGACGTGAAGGATATCGACCACGTGATCAACTACGAGCTGCCCAACGAGTCCGAGAGCTACGTTCACCGTATCGGCCGCACCGCCCGGGCGGGAAAATCGGGGATCGCTCTCTCGCTCTGCGACGAGACGGAGCTGAACTGTCTTTCCCTGATTCAACGGGCGCTGAAAAAGGCGATTCCCGTTTTTGCCGATCATCCCTTTCACTCCACCTCCATTGCCACGGCAGCGACCCGCCGGGATCGCCCGTCTCGCGGGCCCGGACAAGGCGGCGGAAACAGGGGCGGCAGAAACTTCCGCAAGCCCCAGGGTTCCCGGTCCCGCCCGGGACGTCCCCAGGCTGCCCGGCCGCTGCGACAGGCCAGTTAAGACAGTCTAGTTAAGACCGTTAGATTTTTTCTTTCTTTGCCGATATATTATCTAGTGTGATGTATCGGCGATGTTCCTGTGCCTCCCTGGCCGCGCTCGGTGCGGCGGGGGCGCTGTTGTTCCTGCTCTCTTCGTGCCCCTGGGACACCACGGGTACGGACTGGAGCGACTACACCGGCGTTAATCTGCTGGGAGGTCAGACCTTTGGCGGTGAGAACCTCGTCACAGGCCAGCCCTGGTTTCCCATGCCCGGCCTCACCGAGGCTACAGGGGGCACGGTGGATTTCCTCCGCTGGGAGAGGCTCCCCGATCCGGGTGATCCGGGTGGGGTCGATCCGCCACCGGACTTCCCCGGCGAGGCGGTGTACCGCCTGGAGATTCCCAACCTTTTTCGGAACGGTGATTTTGAAGACGACAGTTTGCCCGGCTTGCCCGGCGGCAACTGGTGGAGCGCGACGACTGCTCCGGAAGCGAACCCCTCCCTGGAGGAGGGGCCGAACCGGATTGATCTGGACCCCATCGGGGGCGAGCGGTCGCTGGGGCTGGACTTCGCCGGAGCCGCCGCCCGCTACGCCGCAAATCTGGAAGAAGCCCTGACAGACGGATTTCCTCAAGACGTTCCCCAAGGGGAGGCTGTATCCTACGCCTTTCACCTGGATTACCGCCTGAAGAACGATCAGTTCCGGCTGGAGCTGAATAACAACGTTGACACCGATGATCACCTTCAAAAGTGGCTTCTCCAGCCCCAAACCCCCGGCGATAATCTGATCTACTCCTTTCCGGGAACCTCCCTCACCGAGGACGACGGAAAGCTCCCGGCCCGACCGGAGAACCCCAATACCCTGAACCGCATCGAGGGGACTCCCTTGTTCTTCTCCTTCAACTCGGTGACAACCTCGCTGGATCAGGACCAGATCCAGGGAGTCTTTGACAACATCCGCTTTGTCCGGGAGCAGCCCCACTATCTGGTCCTGGCCGTGCCCTACGTCCAGGAGGGGCGCCCCGATCTCACGGGAGGGGGGACCTACCGGTTTCGTCTGCACGTGAGAAATGACCCCACCGTGAACGATCCCGAGGAGGGAAGAAACCGGTTCCCCGCCCGATTCATCTCGGCGGGAATCGTCCAGGCCGGATCGGCCGAGATTCTCCCTGCAGGAACGGCCACGAGGAAGGTTCTGCCCGTGAACGATGCCGCCGGGTGGCAACGGCTCGAATGGACCTTTTCGGGAGTGAAGGTGCCCTTCCCGGCACCGCCCGGGGAGACTGCCTTTTTTCTGGTGGTGGAGCCCGGTGACTCCGGCGATCCACGCTACCTGGACGCGGGATCGGTGCTGGTGGCGGCTCCTGAACTTTTCTGGTCGCCCAAATAACCGGACGCCCAACTTCGGCACCGACGGCGGGCGACGTGCACGCGCCGCGCCATCACTTCGCGATCAGGACCTTCCGGTACTCGTCGACCCCGGGAGCAACCACACGGATAAAGTATATTCCCCGGGCCACGATCTGGTTGCTGTTGTTTCGTCCGTCCCAGGCAAGACGGAAGGTTCCCCGGCCCTGACGGCCGCGCTGGAGCGTCCGGATGAGGCTTCCGTCCAGGGAGAAGACCTGGACCGTTACCATCCCCGGTCGTGAGAGCTCGTAGACCAGGACGGTGCTTTCCCCCGCTTCGGGATAGATCACGTTATTCAGAATTGTCACGTTGGCGCGCTGGGCGATAAAACCCGTGCCCAGGGCGATCCGCCAGGGCGCAAGCGAGAGCAGATCCTCGGGGTTCAGAAGGCGCGCCGCACCGACTCCCCCTGCCCGGAAGAGAAACTCCAGCTCCTGGCCCGACGAGACCGGTCCCGATGAACCGGGAATGCGGAAGGTCCGCAAGCCACCGTCCACGTCGTAGGGGACGATCTCCATCGCTCCCGAGTGGGGCGGGACACCCCCCTCAACACCGGGATCGATCAGGCCGGGCAGGAGCTCGGGCATCCAGAACCGGCCCGTCGCCCCTTCAGGGCCCCACTTGCGGGACGAGGGAACATCGGCGTCGACAATCAGCCGCAGGGGGATTCCCTCGTAGGGGGGCTCGGTATGGAGCCTGGCCTGGAGGGTGATATCCGTGCGGGAGAGTTCCTGGTGGCCATCGAACTCCCGAAGGGTGCGAAAGCCTCCCTGGCCCGCGTCGTTTATCCCCAGAGAATCGGTTGCCCACAGGGGCTCCACCACGCCCAGGAGCAGATCACTCAGGCGCCTCGTATCCTCCTGGGGCATGGCGTTCCCCGAGCGGTCCCGGATCGGGTGCTCTGGAGTCCCACTGGGGGCGATCCTGCCGGCAAAAAAGTCATTTGCTCCAAGGGCGGGCTCTGCCAGACGGAGGAGCACCTCCCAGACCGAATTGCCATCACCGGACCTGACCACCTCGAGCCCTGCAGGTGTTTCCCAGTCCCCTCCTTCGCGGCGAACCCGGAAGGCCTGGCGGGTTATCTGGTCATTGTCCGGGCCGATGACGGGCTCGTTGAACTTGACGTAGAGGTCCCGCCCGCCCGCGCGGCCCAAAACAAGCTGCATCCGGGGGGGGACACGCTGGATCACGCGCATGGGGGGCACTCCATCAAAGCCGAAGCTCGGCAGGAGGTTCCCGGCGAGATCGGTGGTGAAGGCCTCGGTGTGGTTGTAGCGAACCTCCAGGTCGGTCAGGAGACCCCAGTTTCTGTTATCTCCGCCCCCCTCGGGGATGCGCAGGGCAAAGTAGGAGTCGTCCCGGATGTTGATTCCCTCGCCGAAGAGGGAGTTGTTCACGTCCCTCACCATCTCCAGAGGCACCACGGGAAAGGTTTCGGACCCGGCCTCGCCGATGGTGAAGGCCTCGCGGTTCCAGGTGCTCTCCCGGATTCCCTCGTGGGGACGGGTATTGGTGTGGGTCAGGGGGAAGCCCTGACTGTCGGTCTTGCCCTCGTCGCGAGGGTCCCAGCGCTCTGCTTCGGGAACCGCCTCGGGGTGGGTTCCTGCAAAGTCGATGCGGCTGTTGTCCAGGACGTGGAACTCCAGACGGTTGATGAGGTTTGTCACGGGGTCCGTGATCGCCACGATCTCGAAGACCAGATCGTCGCCACTGACGTTGAAGGTGCTGAACCGGGGCGGGTCTACGTCCCACTCCGGGAGGAACTCGTCGTTGTCGGGACCGGCGGTGAAACCCGGCGGATGAATGAGGTGATTTACCTGGTTTCCGAGCGCGTCCTCGATAAAAGCATTTTCCTGAACCTCAATCGTTGCTCCGTCGGCGCCCGGATCGGGTACGTCCGCGTGCCAGCCGGGAAAAAGCCCGCTGCCTATTGCTCCATTCAGGTAGCCCGAAAGGAAGATACGCAGCTGGTGCTCGGGCCGAGGCAGCGGATTATCCTCGTCATGTCGATACAATGCGTTGGCCTCCCCGTCCGATACAGTACCTGGCCGGCTGCCCCGTTCCATCTCCCTGGAGCCCCCCGCATCATAATCGAAGTAACCCACAACGCTCGCCCGGCCCTCACCGGCAGTCACGATGTCGCCGCCCCTCTGCCCGCTCTCTTCAAAGGTGGTATTGCTCTGCAGATTGTTCGCGGTGCGGTCATCGATGGTGAGTCCCGCAGAGTCACCGAAATTGACCGGCTCCGAATAGGACAGCTGAAAGTAGTTGTGGGCGTCGTAGGGATGGATGGCCGGATTGTTATGCACAGCCCGACCGTATTCCACGCGGTAGAGGACTGGACCGGCCCGGTCCCGGGTCTGGTCGTAACGATCGAAGGCGTTGTGACCGTAGTTGCGCGCGGGCGTGCGGCCCTCGGCACCGTGAAAGGCCCCTTTCAGGAAAAAGAGATCGGGGATGTTGTCGAGCGCGTCGTTGCCGACCCGGTCGGTGCTATCTGCGCCGCCCGCACCCGCGTTGACCGGATCATCCGGGGAAGCGGAACCGGAGGCGTCGGTCTTCCAGCGGAGGGCCTCGTGCACGGCTTCGCTCGATGCGTCGAGGCGCACGTAGATCACGTCCAGGTTGCCTGCACCGGTGGTGGTGTTACTCGCATTCAGCAGACTCTCGTCCAGGGGATCGCCCACCACGTGTCCTGCCGGCGCACGGTAGGCTTCGGCAAATATGCGCGTGCCACCGGTACCACCGGGGTCCGCAGGCGTACCGGCATCCGCGTAGGTCAGCGCGTCGTTACCTTCAATCGCGATGCGTATTTCGTCGTTCTGATTGGCAAGGGGCTCGCTGAACTCGATCCGGACCACCCTGTCGCTGATCGTATAAGCCGCGGTGATCTGCGGGCGCGAGAAAACCCAGTTTGCCGTGCCGCCGCTGTCCTGGACGCCGTTATTGTGCTCGTCCGCGTAAGGTGAAGGCAAACCGGGAGGACCGGCCGGCAGTCCCGCCGCGGCCGAAACCGTGCCTCCGGCTGCCTGGCTCCCACTGACTTCCATGTTGAACGCCACCGCATAGGGTGAGCCGAAACGTGGATTGGGAGCCGGCGAGATCATGTCGGCGCTGGAGTTATCCTGGATGGTCAGGGTCCAGGTCTCACCTGCTGGATCAGAAACCGTCATCCCGGCGCCGTTGACGTAAAAGTTACCCGTTACGGTGATCGTGGAACCGGTGAGGTCAGCGAAAGCTGCCCAGTTTCCGGCTGGATCTGTTCCGAACACACCGGTCGCGACGGTGTACCCCGCGTTGCCAGGTGTGTACGCCGGGTCTGAACCTCCGTACAACAGATCAAAACCGGGGTAGGCAAAGAAATTGTTGTTCGGCACGTCCGGGGCGCGGTCCGGGTCTTCACCGTCGTAGAACTCCCCAAAGATCGCGACGTCGCCGGCGCCTGGCCCGCCACCGAATCGATCGGTTGCCAACGTTACGTTATGAGTGCCAAGATCAACCGTTCCTCGGTAGAAGAAGAGGTTTCGTAATGAGATTTTCGCGCTTGATTCGTGTTGAAAGACGATTTGCGCGTCGGGGGAATCGATATAGAGATCCCGGAACAGGATGGTCCCATCGTCTTCGCCGGCACCGGACCGGATGAGCGTTTGATTGGACCCCGTGTTCTCTACAGCAAGGATAGTCCCTATGCCGGCATCCGGCACATCGTAGCGCTGCCTTCCACCGGTCCAATACGTAACATCGGAGCCTGCCAGGGTTATGCGTTCCCGAGCGTCTACGTTGACATCACCGGCCACACCAGGCTGACTCGAATCGCCGATCCCGCTCAGCGTGACGGACATCGCGTCGATTATCAGGGTGGCAAGTTCTGTCGCCGCGCCAATCGCTCCTTGAACGGAAATCTCACCCGCGCCGGCCAAAAGCGTCAGGGGCTGGCCTCCCTCGCTCGTGCCATCTACCGCGCCGGTGAGGTAAATATTTCCCTCCCCTGCACCATCTACCGTCGTCATCGTGATACCATCGGTCAACGTGATTGCAGTGGTAACCTCAATGTCGGTTCCATCAGTCTTTATGTCGGCCCCGATGCTGTTTACACCATCTCCGGTCTGGGCAACCCCGCCATCGGCGATGATTTCACCACGACGAGGATCGCCTCCGTTTGCCGCTTTCGTCTCAAAGGGTCCCGCATTTGCCACCGACATACCGCCGATCAACGACAACTCGTCATTGATAGTCAAACCATGCCCGGCGAAGCTGAACCCAGAGTTTGCTATGCGATAATCCTGGGCTCGCTCAAAGGTGGTCTGTCCCGTGTCTTCCGTCGCCGCAAGCTGCGTGAACGATCGTGCAAACACCTCGCCGTTGAAGGTCATCTCCTGCGCATCATCAATCTGGATATCACGTAGCCGGGAAACGCCGTCCTCACCCCCAAGACGACCGTTCTCTGCTCCTGCATTCTGCCCAAAGCTCACCGTAGCCGCGGGCGCGTTAATCCGCAGATCCCAGGGACCGCCAGTCTCTCCATCCTCGGTACTGCCGTTGCCTGCAATGGTTGCACTGTTGGCGAAGGTCACCGTTGCGCCGGTGTCGCTACTATCTCCATCGGTGTCGATTCGCACGTGTCCGGTCAGGGTGATCGGCGCATCAAAGCTCACCGTTCCTTCGATCGGAGGATCAGGATCAGCGTTTACACCAGTTCTGATGTCTCCCTGAATCTCCACTGTCGCGTCTTCGCCAGAATCGGTCTGTGTGAAGGAACCTCCCAGGTCAACGTCAAAGGTATCGGTGTCTTCATCACCATCGGTGTCAATAATCGTCAGTGTCCCCGAGAGCGTAATAGCAAGATCGGCGGTGCTACTGCCTGTGCCTACCCGGGTCGTCATGCCTGCACCAATGAGCACATTGTCGGCACTGCTGATGGTGATCGAACCCATGGCGGGTTCGTTAAAGCCGGCTACCCCATCACCAGTAAAACCGGAGCCGTCGCGCCCCACCGCCGCGCGGAAAAACACGTCGCCGGTTCCCGCCGTGAGGGTCAGGTCGTTGCCCTCGCCGGAAAGGCTGTCCAGGGTTGCGGTGAAATCGATATGACCACCGCCGGGTCCCGTGGATACGGTAATTCCCGATTCATCGACCCGGACCGGGCGTCCAAAGACGATATCCTGCCCGTCGGTTATAACAGTCTTCGTCAGGCGAATAAAGGCAAGATTATCGAACACCGTCAGCGTGACAGGCCCCACATCGCCGATTATGTCTCCGATCACGATTTCGCCGCCGACACCTTCAAGCCAGACACCCTCCGGGGCGTTCAGCACGTTGACGGCAGTGTGGCCGGTCTTGATCTGGAAGGGGCCGTCTACGGGGTCCGGGTCAGTGTCGGAAGACGGTTCGCCCCGGCCGATCGTCGATCCGGCCCGCAGATCGATAACACCGGTAGTCGTTATTTCCGATACGGGAGTTTCCCGCAATCCCCGGTTCGCATCCAGAGTTTGCTGAGCAAGAATGCTCCCGGTCGTTGCCGTTATATCAACGGCCCCGGTAGCGCTAATTAACTCACCGACCGTTATATTGACTTCCGCCTCATAGGTAATGGTACCGTCTGTCGTCTCCGTAACGGCGCCGTCTTCCATCTCTATACTGCCGACAACTACCGTTACGTGAATCTCACCGGTTCCCGTCGTCGCGATGTTTCCGTTCTCGGAGTCCTGTACGAGGTCGCCGGATAGAACTTGCAATCTGACTTCTCCGTTACCACCCTGCGACACCAAGGCGGATTGAGACACATCTTCAATGTCGCTCGTCCCGGCGTCCGGTTGTACCTCCGTCACCGTAACCGTTACCGCGTCGATCCGCAGTCCATCGTCCTCGGTGATAAAGATGTCCCCACTCGTCGATCGTGCCGTCACCCGGTCGGTCGCCGTGGTGAGGTGCCGATCGGATGCGCCGATCGATTCAGCTGCCGCGAGGCGCAGGTTCGTCCCCGTCACGTTCTTCGTGCTGTCAGTCGCGTTTATCACCGCGCCCGCCTGCGAGATGATCGAGATATCCGCCGCGCTCACGTTCCCCAGCGTAATATCATTCTGCGCTGCAACCCGTGCCGAAGAACCCGTCGCCGTCACCGCAGCGCTCCCGGCCATCGTCAAGGCTCCATCTTCCGCGTCCAGCGATACCGTTCCCGGCGTCCCGGTCGTGACATTCACGTCGGCGTTCAGCGCTATGTCATTATCAGCCTTCACCGTGATGTGGCCCGTGCCCGAGCGGATATCGGCATTCCCCGTCACCGTACCGGCAACCGCCTGGATCAGCACATTTCCACTGCCGTGGGCTACCACGCTGTTGCCGTCGTCACCTCCGATTGCCGCTGCAGATCCATCGTCAAGCGTGATCGACCCGTTCGTTGTCTGCAGCACTATCGACCCATTATCCCCCGTGGTGCGTACATCGCTCTGTGTGGCGTCGGTCAGATCACCGCTTGTCGCATCGGCACCCACCCGCTGCACCGTTACCGCCGTGTCGCCCACAATAAGATCGTCGGTTTCAAGCAGGAAGATTCCCCCTCCTGCTGCCCGCGCACTCACCGTGTTCACCGTCGTCTCAAGGGCGTTACCGGCACCAATACCAACTCCTGCCACCATCCGCAGCTGGTTCGCCACCACATCAACGTTCGTATCACCGGCATCAGTAATCGAGCCAGCAGTTGCCGTCAGCGATACCGAGCCAGCTGCTCCGTCGGTGGCGATACCAGCTACTGCGATGTCCTGCCCTGCCAGGACCCGGATATCACCTTCCTCTGTGGTGATCCGGCTGTTGTCAGCCATTGTCACGCTGCCGGCTGTCGCCTCAACGTCTATCGTGCCGGTGTCCCCAGTCGCAATGTCCACCGTCACTGCTGTGTCGATGTTGCGCGTAGCAAGCACGCTGATGTTCCCGCTGGTGCTCAGCACGTCCGCATTCACGGCGATGTCCTGATTCGTTCCCTGGGCCTGAAGCAGGACGTTCCCGCTGCCGTGGGTTACAACTGCGGTGTTGCCTGCTGGCGCTGTTCCCTCGTTCAGCGTGATCGACCCATCGGTTGTGCGTAGTACTATCGCTCCGTTGTCCGCCGTGGTGCGTACATCGCTCTGTGTGGCGTCGGTTGTCGGCGTCACGCCCGCGTTGGCACCCACCCGCTGCACCGTTACCCCAGCGTCGCCCACGATCAGATCGTCTGTTTCAAGCAGGAAGATGCCCCCGGAGGTCGAGCGCGCACTCACCGTGTTCACCGTCGTCTCAAGGGCGTCACCGGCACCAATGCCAACTCCTG